>NZ_CP051627.1:3937500-4259418 GCF_023208015.1 Thermobifida alba
GGGTCGTAGGGCACGCCCTCCTCGGTGAGGATCTCCTCCATGAGTTCGCGCAGCGTGCTCGGCGGGATCAGCCGGAACGGGTAGTGGTGGGTGCGCGACCGGATCGTGCCGATGACCTTCTCGGGCTCGGTCGTGGCGAAGACGAACTTCAGGTGCGGCGGCGGCTCCTCGACGAGTTTCAGCAGCGCGTTGAAACCCTCGCGGGTCACCATGTGCGCCTCGTCGATGATGTAGACCTTGTACCGCGAGTTCACCGGCGCGAAGAACGCGCGTTCTCGCAGGTCACGCGCGTCGTCGACACCACCGTGGGAGGCGGCGTCGATCTCGATGACGTCGATGCTGCCGCCGCCGTCGGGGGCCAGCGCCACGCACGACTCGCACTCCCCGCACGGGTCGGGGGTGGGGCCCTGCACGCAGTTGAGCGAGCGGGCCAGGATGCGCGCGCTGGACGTCTTGCCGCAGCCGCGCGGACCGCTGAACAGGTAGGCGTGGTTGACCCGCCCGTTGCGCAGCGCCTGGCGCAGCGGCTCGGTGACGTGTTCCTGGCCGCGCACCTCGGCGAAGGTCGCGGGACGGTACTTGCGGTACAGGGCGATGCTCACGGCGCGCTCACTGCTCCCTCCGCGGACCGGCGCTGTGGGGTCACAGGCTCCTCGGTGGCGTCCACGCCATCCATTCAACCCCGTTCCGATGACAGTCAGGGGCTGCTCCGCGCGATCGGCGGCCCCAAACGCGAAAGGACCCCCCGCGCACCCGCCAGAGCCTACTTATCCTTGCTGCCTTCCGGCCCTGGGGAGGTTCGTAGGATGACGCCGCACGAGGGGTCTGTCCGAGAGTCTATAGGCCCCCGACGGGTTTCGCGAACCCGGACGTTCCGCAGCTCGGACCGGTACTTCCCCGGCCGGGACGGGGAACCGGTTCGGAGCACTGTCCGATTCCATGTAGAGTGTTCTGCGGAGGATTCGCCTAGTGGCCTAGGGCGCACGCTTGGAAAGCGTGTTGGGGGCAACCCCTCAAGGGTTCGAATCCCTTATCCTCCGCACCGCCTGACCAGGCAGCACGAGGCCCCGGAGCGCCCAGCGCCCCGGGGCCTCGTCGTGCTTCCGTCTCAGTTTCAGCATGCGGACGGCGAAACCCAAGCCAAACGCTCGCCGATCGGGAGTTCGTGTGTGCCGAGTGCGGATTACAGCTCGACCGTGATCTCAACGCGGCACGCAACATCGCTGCCCATGCGGAAATTGTGCCGCCTGGCACGGGCGCCCCTGGTAGAGGGGAGCCCTTAAACGCCCGTGGAGACCGTGTCAGTCCTGTCCTCCTCAAGGGAGAGCGGGCAACAGTCATCGAAGCGGGAAGACGCTGGCCTCTGCGGGCCAGCGCCACCTCGGCGGAGCAATCCGCCGACGTCCCTCTCGCGCGTATCTCAAAACGGTAAAGCTTCTGCTTAGATGCAGGTCAGTAACTGTGCGGGCCTTACGCGCGCGGGACGACCGTACACCGCGACCCGGCGCGGGTCCGTGGCCCGCGTGCGGGCCTTACGCGCGCGGGACGACCGGTCTTGGCGGACGCGCTGCGGGCCGGGGTCGTGTGCGGGCCTTACGCGCGCGGGACGACCGCCGCCAGGACAGCCCCCACGCCCCGCCACCCCGTGCGGGCCTTACGCGCGCGGGACGACCGGAGGCCCCTCATGACCAGTCCGTTCTGGCTGAGTGCGGGCCTTACGCGCGCGGGACGACCGCACCCCGCCCCGTGGGGGGGTGCGCATCAGTGCGGGCCTTACGCGCGCGGGACGACCGTCCCGGGGGCTCATCGCGCCCGAGGAGGCAGCGTGCGGGCCTTACGCGCGCGGGACGACCGGCTGAGGCCGACCGCGCCACCCGGCAGGCGGAGTGCGGGCCTTACGCGCGCGGGACGACCGCCGTGTGGCCAGGGGGCGCCGCCTGCGGTGGCGTGCGGGCCTTACGCGCGCGGGACGACCGCCCACGACGAGGAAGAGGTGTACGCCTGATGGGTGCGGGCCTTACGCGCGCGGGACGACCGACGGTGACCATGTAGCGGACCGGCCGCCCGTCGTGCGGGCCTTACGCGCGCGGGACGACCGGGGCGAGTTCCAGGGTCCACGGTGCTGCGGTGGTCTCGACACGGGTGGCGGCAGCGTAGCCCTGCCGGGCGTGGTCCAACAACCGTTCGGCGATTCGCGGCCCCAGCACCACACCGGAGTCGAAACTGTACACAAAGGTGAGTGACGGTAACGGGACAACGGCGGCCTTCTCTGAGGTGATGAAGAACCGTTCGAAAAGATCGGCGTCGATGAGGCCGATGTGCAGCGTCTGCATGCCCAGCGACCGGTTGTGGGGATCTCGCAGCTCCAGCAGCCGGTGTAGGTGGTCGGCCAGGGCCGGGGGCAGAGTGGTCCGCTGATGGGTGAGACGCCGGTCTCGGGAAGGCCCTCAGGGGGCTGTCACGCCCCCTGAGGGCTTCGCACCCGTCACACGGCCTTGTCGGCCCTGACGTGTATTTCGATCTGTTCGAAGATGTCGGCGTCGGTTTCCTGCTGCCAGGCCGGCAGGTCGTCCCAGTCGGCGACATAGGAGGGCTTGGGGTCGGGAAAGTGCTTGTAGATCTGGCCGATCCAGCACAGGGCGACGAACCGGCCCTTCTGGGATCGGGTGAGTTTGGCGGTGGCGCCGTTGGTCGTCTCGACGAAGGCGGCGACCTGGTCGTAGACGGCGGCCGCGGCGGCCCGTTCCCAGTCGGGAGTGTCTTCCCAGGGAGCGATGTAACCCGGTTTGGGGTCGCCGGGATAGTGGTTCTTTACCCCGGCGATCCACGCGTCGCGAAACAGCCGGCCTCGCTCGTCGTGCACTTCAACTCCTCTGTCGATTATCCGGAAACTGCAGGTCTGGTGAGGGCGGTGATGTCGTCGTTGAGCCGACGGATGCGTCTGTCGCGGAGCAGCGGTAGCAGATACTGCTGGAGCCCTCGCAGTTTGCGGTTGATCACACCCGATCCGGTCTGGCGAGCCGCCTCCACCGCCTCGGCGGTGAAGGCCACCACCTGCTCTGGGTCTCGACGCTGGACGCCGAGAAGCGCGAGGTCGGTGAGCACGCCTGCACGGCGTCGCACAGTAAGGGGTCCGGTCAGGGCCTTGGTGAGCGCTGTCTCGGCGAGGTCGGACCGTCCCAGTGCGACATAGCAGGTGCCGCGCTCCTCAGCCAGGCGCGAGCCGTCGAAGCGCAGCCAGCCACCGTTGTGGACCTGGCCGGGCAGGTCCAGGACCTGCTCTGCGGTGTCCAAAGCCCGCTGGCAGGCGTCTTGGTCTCCGAGACCGGCGAAGGTCTCAGCCTGCACGGCAGCGACCCAGTATCGGGTGGACAGTGTCGAGTCCCCGCGGTGTGCAAGGGCCGTGGCGAGTTCCAGCAAAGGGACCGCTTGGGGGAACTGCCGTTCATAGACCGCAACGAACGCGTGCCGCGTCAGTGCGCACGCCCAGAGGTCGAACGCTCCGGCCTCCTTGGCCGCAGAAGCGGAGAGGGAGTAGCAGTGGGCGGCGTCGGTGTAGTGGTTGCCGTCGAAGAAGATCTCTCCAGCCAACTGGAACAGGTCCGCGGTCAGAAGACAGAGCCGCTGGCGGGCGGCCTCGCCGTGGGGCTGTTTGAGCTTGTCGGTCAGCACGTCGAGTTGGGTGCGCACCAGGGGCAGCACCTGGCTTTTGGACGGGGTCAACCCGAAGACGCGCCATAGGTTGCTGTTCAACTGCGTGTACTCGTCCAGCGCGGTGGCATCCAGGTGCCCCGACCGTCCTGGAATAGAACTGATCGCTTGGTCGATGCCCGGTACGAACCCGGCAGATGGCAGGGCCAGCAGTGTGCCAGTGACACTGAACAGGCGCAGCAGTTCACGGCGGTTCATGTCGTCATTCTCCGGAGCACCCGTCTGGCCGGGCCACACCGGGAGCAGACTGCGGTCGTTTTGCGGATCCGGGCTGGCCTTCCTGGAGAGAGGGCGCTGGGGGAGTGGTTGTCCCACGGGACCGTTCGAGTGAAACCCCTCGACGGCGGGAGTGGTACAGGTTCTCGCTGAGATGTCCTCAGTATCCGACGTGTCGAGCGGTGCGCCTGCACCCGATGGTCCCGCCCTCATAGTGGAAGCTGGAGGGAGGATACCGAGGCCTTCCAGAGCCCTGCGCTTCTTGGCCGCATCGCGCAGGGAGCGCTTCCCCGATTCCATCTGCGAGACCATGCCCTGGGACAGGCCGGTCATGTTTCCGATGGCCTCTTGCGTCAACTCCGTATGGGTGCGCAGCAGCCGCACGATCCGCGTCACATCCGAGCGCGCCACCGCCTCGCGGACGTCAGCGCGCTGCCAGAAAGCGACGGGAATGCACTCGCATCTCCCCTCGGCACGGTCGTGCCCGCAGTGGCCGCAGATCACGGAGGCCATGATCTCCTACAGGATCCGGGGAGTCCATAACAGATTATTACGGCCTGCAGCCTGGCCTGGAGTCTCCCAGCCCCGCAGACCAGCGCAGCCAGACTGTGCGAGCACACAACAGGTTCTGCTTCAGTAGGCGGGGACCGAGACGGGGTTCACATGTCCGTTGAGTGTGGCCTGGCTGGCGTAAAAGCTGGAGAAGCTCTCTAGGTCGACAAGGGGATCTACTAGGGGGTTTCTTTCGAAGATCGAGGCGATAGGAATATTGCAATTTATTGCATTTATTGCTGGAGTTGTATTTGTCTAATGCGGTGCCCGGGGGGACAGTGTAGAGCGCTGGCGGGATGCTCGCTCGACTCAGAAGCAAGTGTCTTCAACAAACTGGTCAGAATAAGGAGAACGAAATGAGTAATACGGTTGCTGCTGAACCGTCTGTCTCCGAAGACCCCTTCGCGCTCGATGTGCAGATTGTCACCGACATTCCCCCGGGAGATCCCCTGTTCGCCTGCGGGGAAGGAACCAACGACGGCTGCCAACCGACCTGCGCCTCGGCTTGCGTCACCGGTGGAGTCTGATGCCTGCTGATCTGGGTGCTGCCCGGGGCGAGGGGGCCGAGCTCCAGGCAGCCTCTTCCTCTCATTGCTTGGAGAGACGAAATGGGTGCCACCACCAAGTTGGCAAGGCTGTACCGACACACCGGTGCGGCGCTGTTGCGGGCCGCCGCCGTCCCCTTGTCCACCTCTTCCCTCAGTTGGCCGGATCTCACCGACCCCACAGCAAGCCGAGCTTGGCTGGCACGGGTGTGGGATGATCCGCGTCTCGCGGAAGCCGTGGGACAAGCCAGCCCTTCACTGGAAAAGACTGTTGCAGTCCTTCGAACTGGGAACCCCGTTCGAGACAAGCAGGTCCGTAGCGCCTCCCTGTCCACCGTCCGCTACTTACTTCGTAGCATCGGTCGTCCGACACCCTTTGGACTGTTCGCAGGAGTTGCTCCAGTCAAACTGGGCCCAACCGCAAAGGTGGCCTGGGGGCACAACCACCGGGCCGCTGCTCGTGTCAACACCGAATGGCTGATCGACATCATCGAACAGGCCGAAAGCTGCCCCGAATTACTGGACCGACTCTTCGTTGTGCTCTCAGACCTCGCTCACCGCCGTGGCCGGCGACTCGAAGTGCCGCGAGGACCGAACCGGGTGACCTTGAACTACACCCGTGTCGTTGCCGTACTCTGCGACAGAGCCACCACCCCGATCCGTTTCGCTGCTCTCGTCGACATGCTTGCCGAAGAATTCGCCGTTGATCGGGACAGAGTTCGAAGCACGCTCACAGAACTGGTAAAAAACGGCTGCTTGATCACCAACTTGCGCGCCCCGTTTACAGTTACCGACCCGCTAGCCCACGTTGTGGACCAACTCCGCGAGGCTGGCGCCGACACCGTGGCACACACAGCCCCCTTACTCCGCGCCCTTGAGGAAATCCAAAACGAACTGCAACACCACAATCATCCAGCCACCACCCCGCAAGATCAGAAACACTCCCGAGCACTGGTCACCAGCGCGATGAGAGAACTGTCCCGGGCTGGACGCATGCCGCTGGCACTGGACCTGCTGCTGGATTGCCAGGTCCGACTTCCCCGTCAAGTAGCGCATGAGATGGAGCGAGCAGCAAGCGCACTGCTGCGGCTGACCCGTCAACCCACCGGAGAAAAGCCTGGCACGACTACCATGCGGCGTTCGTCGAGCGCTACGGCACAGGAACCCTCGTACCACTCACCGATGTCCTCAACCCCGACTCCGGACTCGGCTACCCGGCTGGATACCGCGGCAGCGTGTTCCCCCTACCAGGAGACGGATCCACGACACGAGATGAACGACTGCTGTCCATGGCTTGGCAGGCTGTGGCTACAGACAGCCGTGAGATCGTCCTTACCGACGCAGACATTGACGCTTTGAGCAACGGAGACTGCGACCCCCACCGCATTCCTCCACATGTCGAACTCTCCGCACGCATCCACGCAGCCGACACCGAAGCACTGAACCGCGGCGATTTCCTCATCACCGTGGCCCCCGCTCGGTCTGCGGGCACACTGACCTCTCGCTTCACCCCCATCGCCACCGGCAGCGGCCTGGCCGAGGTTTACCGGGCCCTGCCCTGCTCGATCAGGGGAGCACTCCGCGTCCAGATGAGCTTCGGGCCGCTGTACGCACACGCCGAAAACGTCTGCCGCGTCCCCGCCTACCTGGACCACTTGCTTCCGCTCGGACAGTATCCATCTTCCAGTGCCGAACAGACACTGATCACCGTGGACGACCTGGCGATCACCGCTACCAGTGACCGCCTGTACCTGGTCAGCCTTACCCACCGCAGGGTTGTGGAACCCCAGGTGTTCCACGCTCTCGCCTTGGACAAACAAGCCCCGTTGCTCGCCCGGTTTCTCGCCCACCTACCCCGCGCAGGTCTGGCCTCCTGGTATCAGTTCGACTGGGGACCGCACGCCACACTGCCGTTTCTGCCTCAGGTCCGCTACCGGCGCACCATACTGTCCCCGGCCCAGTGGCGCCTGACCAAAGCCGACCTGCCACCACGAGGAGGTGACTGGGAGACAGCACTCGATCAGTGGCGGCAACGCTGGAACTGCCCGAACGTGGTGGAGTTGCGTGAAGCCGACCGCACACTGCGCCTCACGCTCCAAGAGCCTGCCCACGTGGCTTTGCTGCATGCCCATCTCAGCCGACACGGCCAAGCCATCCTCTACCAGGCCACCCCCCTCAAGGAATACGGATGGATCAATGGCCACGCTCACGAAATCGCACTGCCGTTGGCCGCCGTATCTCCGGAGGCCCCCAACCCGCTGTGCGGCCCTCTGCCGACGGTGACCAACACGCATGGGCAACTTTCGGGGGCTGCGGAAGCCATTTGGCTGTCCACGAAGCTCTTCACCCATCCCGAGAGAATGACTGAGATCGTCACCGAGCAACTCCCCGCTCTCCTGGCCGAGCTCAACTCCCCCCCATGCTGGTGGCTGCGCTACCGAAGTTCGCGAGAAACCGACCACCTGCGCATTCGCATCCGCACCTCCCCGGACCGCTACGGCCGACAGGTGCGGAAAGTCGCCGAGTGGGCTCAACAGTTGCGGCGGACAGGAGTGGCCGGTGCCCTGTCCTTTGACACCTACTCTCCGGAGATCGGACGTTACGGGGCAGGCCCAGCGTTGAACGCGGCAGAAGAGGTCTTCGTCGCCGACGCCGAACTCGTGGCAGCCCTGCTGCGCCAGCAGGCCACAAGCCCTGTGGATCCCACCGCGTCAGTGGTGGCAAACATGGTGGCCATCGTCACCGGCTTCTACGGTGATCCCACAGCAGCGATGAACTGGTTGGCGCAACGCCCAACTCCTACCGCTCCTGCAATCGACCGCAGAGTGGCCGACGAGGCCATCCGAATCAGCACCGAGACCAGCGCCCGGTCTCTATGGGGTCGAAGCCACGAACTCGATGCGCTGTGGCAGAGACGCGCCGACGCTTTGAAGGCCTATCGCATGGCATTGCCAGCGGACGCGAATATCAACATCGTGGTGGAGTCGCTGCTGCACATGCACCACAACCGTGCCGTAGGCATTGGCCCGGAGCACGAGCGCACCTGCCGTCGCCTGGCACGACAGGCCTCCCTCTCCTGGCTGGCCAGGAAAGGAAACGGTGTCCGGTGACCAACGTCCTTCGGCACGTTCCCCAAAGCGGACTCGCCCCCGCTCAACGACAGTCCCTGGCTTTCGGTGCTCTTGGCACAGCCCTCCTCCACATCGTTCGTGCCTGCACCGGTGCAGAGGAGTGGGATACTGCCCATCAGTGGGTGACCACTGTGACTCGCGGCCCGGTAGCCGCCCATACCGAAGCCAATTTGTTCTACGGGGCGCCCGCAGTCGCGTTCGTGCTGCGTATCGCTGCCAAGCGCAGCCACACGACTGTCTTGGCTGCACTCGATGACCACATCACTGCGCTCACCCGGGCCCGACTGGACCAGGCCTACGCTCGGATCAGCCGCGGAGAACTTCCCCGTCTGGGGGAATACGACTTGATCAGCGGTTTGACCGGGATCGGTGTATACCTGTTTCAGGCCCAGAATGCCGATCTACTGCGGGAAGTATTGGCCTACCTGGTCCGACTGACCGCAACGGTCACCATCGGAGACCGTCGCCTTCCCGGCTGGTGGACACTTCATGGCCCTTCCGACCGCCCGGATCCCCGATGGCCCGGCGGTCACGCCAACCTGGGCTTGGCTCACGGCATCAGCGGTCCGCTGGCACTGCTGGCCCAGACGATGCTCCACGGCATCACCGTGCCAGCCAGGCAGAAGCCATCGCTGACATCAACAGGGTATTGGATCGTTGGCTTCGTGACTTTCCCCATCGCCCCTGGTGGCCAGGGGCCGTCTCCGCTCGGGAATGGGAAAGCGAAACCCTTCACCAAACCGGCCCGCAACGACCGTCCTGGTGCTACGGAACTCCTGGTCTGGCCCGCGCTCGGCAGCTCGCTGCTCTCGCCCTGAACACCCCGGAACGGCAGCACACCGCTGAGACCGTTCTGGCTTCCTGCATCACCGATGAAGCCCAACTCGACCAGCTCCGCGACGACTCGCTGTGCCACGGCTGGGCCGGACTCGTCCACACCAGCCGACGTGCCGCGGAGGACTCCCTTCGCGGAAGTGTGCTCACCCTGGCGTTCTCCCGCCTTCACGAGCTCTGGAGCCGACGCTGGCCATACCTGCCAGACACGCCCGACCACAAAGGTCTGCTGGAAGGCACAGTGGGGGCCATGCTGGTCCACCACGGTGGTGAGCATCCTGTCTCCCCCTCCTCGCCCGCCTCCTGGTGGGACGCCTGCCTGTTGACCACCGCACCTGTCACGACCACGGACCCGGAAGGACCACGATGACCAACGCAGCCGGTACACGTCCCGAACAGCTGCGCGACCGTATGGTCGACCGCATCAGGACCGCAGGCCACCTCCGCTCTCCACGAGTCGAGCACGCCCTGCGAACCGTTCCCCGGCATCGGTTCGTCCCCGAAGCCTCCACAGAGGACGCCTACGCCGACAAGGCCATTACCATCAAACCCGGCACCGACCGGCCGGCCAGCTGTATCTCCGTGCCCACCGTCGTGGCCATGATGCTCGACCAACTCGACCCGCAGCCCGGCGAACGGATCCTGGAGATCGGCGCCGGCACCGGGTACAACGCCGCTCTGCTGGCCGAACTGGTCGGGCCGGAAGGCCGGGTCACCACTGTCGACATCCACTCTGACGTCGTCGACCACGCGCGGCGCACCCTGGCCGAGACCGGCTACTCCCGGGTCCGGGTGGTCAACGCGGACGGCGTGCTCGGCTACCCGCAGGACGCCCCCTACGACAGGATCATCGTCACGGTCGGACCGTGGGACCTGCCCCGGGCCTGGTTCGACCAACTCCGCGACGGCGGGCGCCTTGTGGTGCCGCTGCACTGGCGGGGCCAGTCCCGCAGTATCGCCTTCACCCGCTACGCCGACAAGCTGCGTGCCACCGACAGTCGGCTCTGCGGATTCATCCCCATGGTCGGGAACAGCGACGGTGAACGCACCGCAGAGATCACTGACCATGTGGCCCTGTACTGGGACGCGGGCCAGGACATCAGCCCGACCGCCCTGCACAGCGTGTTCACCCGCTCGGAGAGCACCGTGTGGTCCGGTGTCACCGTGGCCGCCAATGAGCCCTTCGACCATGTCTGGTTGTGGCTGAGCGCCACCGAGCCAGGTACCTGCCGTCTCGCCGCAGAGCCCGCCGCCATCGACGCCGGCGTCTGCCACGCCGTGTTCCCCTACCGCACTCCCGCGATCGTGGAAGGCGACTCCCTGGCCTACCTGACCAGGCCCCGTCCCGTCGACCAGGACGACGAGCCCCGCTTCGAGCTGGGGGCCACTGGACACGGTCCCGCAGGAACCGACCTCGCCGAACGCCTCTGCGCGAGCATCCGCCTGTGGGACCGCGATCGCGACGCCCAGCCCGTCATCACCGTCTGGCCGACTGCTGTTGGGCACGCGGACCCGCAGCACCACGAAGGGGTGGTCATTGACAAGGAACACGTCCGACTGGTGCTCACACACCGCTAGCGCTAGCCGTCTTCACCGCTTATTGCAAGGGCTGGGAGTCGTCAGGACAGCGGAACCGGGTACTGCCGGTTCGTTGCTCTGGCGTAGTGGTCCTGGGCCACTCCGACCACGAGGTTTCTGTGACAAGCACTGTTGTGAACCGCGGCTCCGCCGAGGCCGCCCGCGCCGAGGAGCTGCGCTCCGTCCTGGTCGACCGTTTGTGCGGGGACGGCGTGGTCCGCAGCGCTGCGGTGGAGGCGGCCCTGCGCCGGGTGCCCCGGCATCTGTTCGTGCCGGGGACGTCTCTGGAGGAGGCCTATGCCGATGAGGCCGTCTACACCAAGCGCGACCCTGACACGGGGGCTTCCATCAGTGCCGCTTCCCAGCTGAGGATCGTGGCGATGATGCTGGAGCAGCTCCAGGCCGCGCCGGGCATGCGCGTGCTGGAGTTGGGCGCGGGCACCGGCTACAACGCGGCCCTGCTCGCCGCCCTCGTCGGGCCGGAGGGCCGCGTCACCACGGTGGACGTGGACGACGACCTTGTCGCGGGGGCCCGGGACCACCTGGCCGCCGCGGGCGCGCCCAACGTCGAAGCGGTCCTCGGCGACGGCGCCCTCGGCCACCCCGACAGCGCCCCCTACGACCGGATCATCGCCACCGTCGGCGCCTACGAGGTGCCCACGGCCTGGCTGGAACAACTGGCTCCCGGCGGGCGCCTGGTGGTGCCGCTGCGTCTGAGTGGCGCCGTCTCCCGCAGTATCGTCTTCGAGCGCGCCGAGCGTGGCTGGACCAGCCGCGGCAGCGAACTGGCGGTGTTCATGCCGCTGCGCGGGATCGGTGACGACGCGCGCCGCGTCATCGACCTCACCGGGGACGGGCAGGTGACCCTGCAGACCCACGGGGACAACACCGACGCCGATGCCGATGGGCTGGCCGGTGTGCTGGGCGCCGGCCGCTGCGAGGCGTGGAGTGGGGTGTGCTTCGTGCCGCGGGAGTCGTTCGAGTGGCTGTACCTGTGGCTGTCCTGCCGCCTGGCCAACCCGCTGATGCGGATGAACGTCGAACCCGCCGCCCGGGACAGCGGACTGGTCGCGCCGATGTTTCCCACCACGGCCATGGCCACCACCCGCGGCGGCGACCTCGCCTACCTCACCATCCGAGCAGCCGAGCCCGGTCCCGACAGTGCCAGACGGTACGAGGTCGGCGTCATCGGCCACGGTCCCGGCGCCGAGGAACTGGCGTACCAAGTGGTCGAGGAGGTGCGGGTCTGGGACCGCGACCACCGCAACCACCAGGCGCGCTTCGAACTCCCCGACACTGCGGTGGTCTCCGATCCGGAGGCGGGCCGCTACGTCCTGGACCGCCCCCGCCACCCCGTCACCGTCATCTGGGAATGATCACAGACACCGTTGCCCTGGCACGGCGCTTTCCCTTGGTCGCGCGGTCGCGTCCACCGTGTGCCCCGCTCGACGCCCGAGTCGGCGAGCTGTGCAGGCTCGCCGACTCGGCGGCACGCAGCACCGACCCGACAGCCGCCTCAGCCGTGTACAACCAGGCCGCCCTCCTGGCCTCGGACGCAGGACTGCTGGAGCTGGCGCGCACCTGGTGTCACCGGCATGCGATCCTTCTGTTCTGCGGGAAGCGGGTGGCGGACCGGGACGTCCACACCATGCTCGGCCTCTACCAGGCGCTTGAGTGCCCAGGCCGTACGGCGGTGTTTCACACACGACTGGGACTGACCGTGGTCGATGCTCTCGGAGGTACCGACCACCCCCGAGGGGGCCGCATCGCCACCGACCTCATCCGCCGCGCGATCGAGGAACGTGACGGCTACCGCGCCAGGGAGATCCTGACGCACCCGAGCGGGGCCGCCCAACCGGTGAGGGACGAACTCGCCGAAGTGACAGCCTCCTGTGGATTGGGAACCGGACGACTACCCGAGGCTCTGCACGCCCTTCTGACCGAGGCGGTGGCGACAAGCGAGGCCACGCTCACACGCACACTCCGCATGGGGATCGGGCAGGCCCGCGGCGGGCCCCGTAGCCGGAGGTGAACGATCATGTCGGCATGGCCGACGCGGGACAGTCCCGGGCTTGTGGGGGCCAAGCTGTCCAAGGGGTGTTGAGCCTGTTGGAGTCCTGTCAGTGGTAGGTGTCCCACCGGGTGCGGGTGTCGCCTGCGCGGAAGCTCGCGTAGCGGGGCTCCCACTGGGCGCGGATGCCGGGGTTGCCGGCCAGTTGTGGAAGCACGCTGGTGACCAGGACGAGTTCACGTAGACGGCGGAAGACCGGGAAGCCGACCCAGGCGGTGACGTCGTAGCCGTAGGCGTCGGCCAGCGGGGTGTGGTGGTCCTCGGGATAGTTCATGCGCAGCCGTCCCACCGCGACAGGGGTGAGGTCCCATTCCCGCGGCCCCCAAGAGACGCCGTCGAAATCGCACAGCACGGGACCGTCAGGACCAGGGATCAGGTTGCCCAGGAACGGGTCGCCGTGGATCAGACCCGCTTCCAGCACGTAGTCCAACGACCGGACCTCGGCTTCCACTGCGGCGCACTGTTCCAGCAGCCATTCCTGGTCGCGGGCACTGATGCCTTGGGCGTCGGCGATGCGTGCGCGGATACGGGGAAATGGAGCCCAGTCGGGTAGTGCGAAGTCGGGTTCGGGCAGGGCGTGGAACCGGCGGAGAATGCGTCCCAGGTCGGCCCCTGTGGGCGCGGGACCGGTGACGGGTACTTCCTCCCAGAACGTTGCCACGTGGCCTGCGGCCTCGACGGGTTGGTCGATGCCGGACAGCAGGCGCACAGCGGGCATGTCTTGGCCGGTCAGCCAGCGGGCCACCTGCACGACCGTGGTGATGCTGGCCCTAGCGGCGCGGGAACCGGCGATGCGCACCACCACCGGAGCCGTGGCCAGCCGCAGTGCGGCGTTGTTGGTGAACTTGATCAACTGGGCGCCGGTCGGATCGAGGCCGACACGGTCGCACAGGGCTGCCACGACCGTGGGGAGCTCGGCCAGCGTGAGACCGCCTGCGGAAGCCGTTGGTGCAGAAGGTGGTGTGCTCATCGTGTCCGCAGCGTAGCAATCCGTTCCACCAGGTCGGCGGCATCGATGGTGTGTACTGCCTGTGCTGCAGCAGCCAAAGGGGCAAGCCGGTCGATGACCCGGGCAGAGCACAGACGCTCAGCCAAGTCGACAGCGGCATAACCGGCCTCCACGCCTTCCGCGGTATCTCCGCCTGTGATGTGGGCAGTAGCCAAAGCCGCTAGTTCAAACGCGCGACTCCGACTCATTTCCGGTCCTCGTTGGGAGAGGCTACGGGTGAGACTCGTGGTCGCCTGGTTGTAGGCGCGGGGAACGAGCTCCACTAGAGAGGCGTTGACCACGCCGGTCATGGCGTCCAGGTCGGCAGTGCCGAAGAAACGGGCCCAGGACGGGACACGGGTGTGGTCGGTACGGGTGAATTCGTCCTGGGAACGTCCCAGCGCTTGGAGCGCGCGGCTTGGGTCTCCTGTCAGGGCATAGGCCCAGGCCTCGTTGGCGTGCAGGATCGCCACGGTTACCCCGCAACCGGAGTTCTGTCCGGCGATCTGTCCTAACTGGAAGAAGCGCAGGGCGTCGCTGATCAGTCCACGGTGGAGGTGGAGGCGTCCCATGCGGTAGAGGACGTTGGCGGAGAGAGAAGGCTCCTGGGCATGGTGAGCGTGTTCCAGGGCACGGGCGAAGTGCCACCGTGCGGTGGAGTGGCCGCCGATGTCGAACTCTGTCCATCCCGCCAGGTTGTGGAGATCGGCCAGAGCGAGGTGCAGTCGAGCTTTGACCCTATCGTTCTCCGAGGCCGCGGTAAGGAAACGGCGGGCGTGGGCGGTGTGAGCGTTGATCGCGTCGCGGCATGCTCCACCGCCGTACCGGTAGTCTGCGGCCCTCAAGGAGTGGGTCACTGCTTCGAGGTGTTCCACGTTGGCCATGGTGACTCGCTGTGGAACCTGAGCCGCTTCTATGGTGAACGGTGAAGTCCACCGGTCTGGTGTCTGGGGAACCACTCCCATGGTGACCTGGGCTGCATAGGCGATCAGGTCATGCACTTCCGTGGTTTCGCTGCATACCTCTGGTCCAGAGAAGTGGGTGACATATTCGAGGACTGGCTGAGGCGTCCCCAGTCCTTCCAAGGCTCGGCGTTTCTTGATGGGGGATCGCAGGGAGCGCTTGCCGGATTCCATCTGCGAGACCATGCCTTGGGACAGGCCGGTCATGTTCGCGATCGCCTCTTGGGTGAGGTCGGTGCGGGCGCGCAGCAGTCGCACGATCCGCGTCACATCCGAGCGCGCCACCGCCTCGCGGACGTCAGCGCGCTGCCAGAAAGCGACGGGAATGCACTCGCATCTCCCCTCGGCACGGTCGTGCCCGCAGTGGCCGCAGATCACGGAGGCCATGATCTCCTAAGGAAGCCAGGTACTCCATAACAGATTATTACGGCCTGCAGCCTGGGCTCGGGTCTCCCAGCCCTCGCAAACCAGCGCAGCCAGACTGTGCGAGCACACAACACGTTCTTCTTCAGTGGACGAGGACCGGAACGAGTTGGGGAGGCCGCATGCCTGCTGGGTTCGCGGAGCCGGAGAGAATCCTCGGATCGACGAGGAGATCCACCGCAGGATCACCGACCTGGCCGACCCGAGCCGTCCCCGCCACTGGCACCCCTACTGACCCCGCCGTATCGGCAACCTGCCGACGACCGGGACTGAGCGGTCCAGGAATTCTCGCACCGCCGGGTGGGCAGAGTGCGCGGTGAAGCGTCGGACGAGCGAGTCGAGATAGCCGCGGACACGGGCCGAAGCGGTCCGCTCGACCAGCGGAAGGACAGCTGTGCCGAGTGCGGCGGCCTCGTCGAGTTCGTTCTGAGCGAGTACCGCCGCCACACGCACCATGTGGGAGAAGGAGCGGCTGCGCGCGTAGTCGTCCCCCGTGCTCAGCCTCAGGCACTCCTCGGCATGGGTACGAGCTGCGGCAGCGCGACCGAGGTCGCGGTGGCAGTGGGCGAGTTCGTCGGTGAACTCGCAGGCGTCGAAGTATCCGATCCACTCAGGATCCTCCTCCGGCCTGCTGCGGACGAACTCCGTCTCGGCCGCGGCCATCGCCCGGGTGCAGGCCGCCGCGTCTCCGGCAGCGGCGGTCGCACGGGCCTCCATTATGAGGAACCGCGCCTTGATCGATCCGCGTTAGCCCCGCCACTGGCATCTCTACTGGTTTTAGTGGTTATTCCAATGTTTGAGACATTAGAGTCATCACACTTTATTGCAATCATTACCGGAGTTGTGCTTGTCCGATCCAGCGGTTCGAGGAACGCTGTAGAGCACCGACAGGAAAAACGTTCTACTCAGAAGCAAGGCGTCATCGCCCCTCATACGGGAGCACCGGTCGTGCGGCCCGGAGAGAGACCAGTTCTGTGACGTCCTGCTGAAAGCGCGGCACGATGTGCCAGAGTCTGAGACCAACTCGCCCTGAGCCGAGGAGAGGCCGTGCACCTGTTGACCGATCATCCGGGCTGGACCGACTCCGGAGTCCGCGTCGTCCGCACGAGCGACGGGCCGCGAATCGTCTCCGCTGCCACTCTGCCGCTCCAGCCCCGGGACAGAACGGCCGGACTCATGGTTGACGTCCACGATCCCGTAAACCTTGGCGAAGGCGTCCCTGAGCGGTTGCGGAAAGTGCTGTACGGGCGGGGACCGGTCGCTCGGTTGCGCAACCCCGACCTGTGGGATGCCCTGGCCACCGCGATCATCCGACAGGTCATCCGCGCCGGCCAGGCCCGTCTCATGTATCAGCGGTTCAGCGCAGCTTTCGGTGAGAGCGTCACCCGCGATGGAAACCGGCTACGCGCCTTTCCCGCCCCGGAGACGGTTCTGGCGGTGAGCGACGCCGAGTACGCGCGCCTGGGCATGGCGTTCAAACGGCGTCCGCTGCGCGCCGCCGCCGAGGCGTTCCTCGACCTCGGTGACAAATGGGCGAGTCTGCCCCCCACCGACCTGGTCACCGAAGTGCAGTCGGTACACCGGATCGGCCCGTGGACCGCCGGTGCCGCTGTCGCCGACCACACCGGCGACTTCTCCCGCTACCCCTGCGGCGACCTGGCGGTCCGTACTTATGCGGCTCAGGCTGCCCCTGGCCTGGCCTGGCCCGACAGCGAACCCGAGTTCGCCGCCCGCTGGAAGCGCTGCACCACCACTCCCCGCGAACTGTCGACCCTCACCGTGCTCACCCTGGCTCTGGGAGGACGCCGTGCACAGGAGTACGCCCCCGACTGACCCCATCCGCGGTCACAATCCCGACCACGCCCTAGACGCCCTGTTCGTTAACACCCCGCTGCGCGACTACGCCCAGCGTCCCCGCGTCAACGACTTCACCCTTCCCGTGCTGGGTGTCGGCTACATCGCCACCTACGCCGCCCACCGCGGGTTCAACGTGGGAGTGCTCGACGCCGAGGCGCTCGGCCTGTCGGTCGCCGACACTGTCGCCGCGGTCAACCGGGCACGGCCCCGCTGGGTCGGATTCAACCTGCTGGCCCCCACCTACGAGATCTCCGCGACCATCGCCTCGGGCCTCGATCCCGACATCAAGGTGATGGTGGGCGGCCACCAGGCCAAGGCCATGCCCACCCAGATCCTCACCGATGAACGCATGGCCCGCTGTGCGGCCCTGGTCATCGGCGAGGCCGAGACCCGTGTCGCTGAACTGCTGGACGACCACCACCGCCGCGCCGACCTGCCCGGCGTGATGTGGCTCGACCCCCTGCTGAAGACCCCGGTCACCGGAGGACGTCCCGGACATGGCCACCACCTCGCCCCGCCCGTCGACGGACTACCGTTCGTGGACCGCCGCTACCTCGTCCAAGACCCCTACTCTGACGCAGGGCGATGGGAGGCCGCCATAGTCGCAGCGCGTGGATGCCCCTACGACTGCTCGTTCTGCGGTGCCGCTGTCTCGGCCAATCCTGACGTCACCATCCGGGTGCGCAGCGCCGAGGGCATCGTCGCCGAGATGGAGCAGTTGCGCGACAACCTCGGCGTGACGGCGTTCCGCTTCGTCGACGACCTGTTCCTGGGCGCCCGGCGCGTCATCGACCAGATGACAGTCTGCTTCACCAAGGCGCGAATCGGTGACTGGGCGGTGTGGGACGCCACCGGCCGCATCAACGTACTGCACCGGCTCGACGAAGCAACCCTGGACCTGCTGGCAGCCAACGGGCTGCGTGAGGTCGCCTTGGGCATCGAGTCCGGCAGTGAACGGGTGCTGACCTACATCGATAAACGCATCACCCGCGACATGGTCCGCTCTGTGATCGTCCGCCTCCTTTCTCGCGGAATCAACGTCAAGGGCTACTTCATCCTAGGATTTCCCACCGAAACCCGCGAAGAGATGGCCGAGACTGTCGCCCTGGTCCACGAACTGTGGGACCTCGCCGACAGAGCTCCGGGCCGGTTCCGCTCCTCTGTGTTCGAGTTCCGGCCCTACCCTGGCACACCCGAATGGCGCCGACTGCTCGCCACTGGCCGCTACACCCCCACACAACTGCTCAACTACACGGCGGTGGACCTGACCGATCAGGGAGTGGACGTGGCCCTGCACCACCGCGACGAATTCAACTTCTCCACCGGCATCCAGTTCGGCGAGCCCACCGTCGAGGAAGTACGCGCTGCGCTGGTGGAACTGTCCCGCAGCGAGTACATGCGGAGGGCGGCGTGAGCGGTCTGTTCGTTGCCTTCGACGGTCCCGGAGGCGCTGGGAAATCCACCACCGTGAGACTCTTGCGCGAGCGACTTTCCGAGGAAGGGCTGCCGGTGGTCGCCACCACCGAACCGTCGCACTCCGCACTGGGCCGCTTCACCCGTGCCCACACCGGCGACTACCGCGGCCTGTCCTTGGCCTGCTTGGTCGCCGCCGACCGCTACCACCACCTCGACACCGAGATCCGCCCTGCTCTGGCAGCAGAACAGTTGGTGCTGTGTGACCGCTACCTTGCCTCGTCCCTGGTCCTGCAAGCCGGAATCGACGGCGTTCCCCCCGAATTCGTCCGCGCCCTCAACACCCACGTCGATCTTCCCGACCTGAACGTCATCATGACGGCCCCACCCGATGTGCTCCGCGAGCGGCTGACCACACGCGGCTCCCACGGCCGTTTCGAGGACGATCCCGCCAACACCGACCGGGAGTTCGTCCTCTACCAGGAAGTGCTTGCCATGCTGGAGGGTATCGGCGTTCCCACACTGGTGATCGACACCGGTTCTGATGTGGGAACAACGGTTTCCCGTCTCGCCGCAACCATCCAGGCGCTATGGTCGCACCGACATCTCTAGTAAGCCATCCCAGGTGAGGCCAGCCATGCCGGAGCGCTACCGCAGCATTGTCGACGTCCACGTCATCCTGCACCGGGACGGGGAGATCCTGCTGCTGGAGCGGCAGAACACCGGATACTGCGACGGCATGCTGCACCTGCCCTCCGGCCACCTGGAGGAGGGCGAACCGCTCCACCACGGCGCGGCCCGCGAGGCCCGAGAAGAAGTCGGGGTCGCCGTCGACCCCGACGACCTCGCCCTGGCCGCGGTCCTCCACCACCGCCAACGCCCCGACCTGGCCCGCATCGGCGTGTTCTTCACCGCCCGGAACTGGGAGGGGGAGCCCTACAACGCCGAACCCCACAAGTGCGGCAAACTCGTGTGGGCCGATCCCCACCTGCTGCCCCACAACACCATCGACTACCCCGCCCAGGGCATCCGCGCCTGGCTCGCCGGCACCGGGTACGCGCCCCACAACTGGCCGTCTTCCGTCGGCGGTCGACTCATTGATCTGGAGGAGAGGAAGAAGAGGCCCGTTTCCTGACAGCACCGGAGCACCTGTGATGGTCAGGGCCCGTATCTGCTGGTCGAGGGCGATATTGGTTGGGAGCTCCTGTGCCGGGTGTGACCGAAGCTGTCATGAAGAGGCGGAGTCCCGGCTTGTCCCTGTCTGTTATTACGTCCGCTATTGAGCTGGTCTATCACTCCTGCGGCTGCTGCGAAGCAGCTTGCTACTACCGAACCGGCAAGGATGATCCGTATGGTTGACCACTCGTTTCTCGCTCGACTCACTGCCGAGGCCGAGACCGACGGCGTACAACAACTCGTCGTCGGTGCAGTCGTCCAGCACGATGGCAGGGTGCTGCTTCTCCAACGTCCTGAAGACGACTTCATGCCCGGCATCTTCGAACTCCCCAGCGGCAAGGTTGAGGCGGGCGAACAGCTTGACGCCGCGCTGGCCCGCGAGGTCAGAGAAGAAACCGGCCTGGACCTCGTCGCCGTCCGGCAGTATCTCGGCAGCTTCGACTACACCAGTGGCAGCGGTAAGAAAAGCCGACAGTTCAACTTCGCGGTGGACGTGCGCGAACCGGGGCCGGTCGTTCTCCAGGAGCACGACGCCTACACCTGGGCAGCCCTCACCGAGGACCCGCCCGTCACCGATGCCGTGAAGGACGTGCTGAGCAGGTACCGGGAGGTTGTCGGCGGCTGAGTCTCTGCCCCTCGGCATCTGCGGGTGCTGCTCTGTTCAGCAGCAGAACGGGATGAGGCGGCTCTGGGCTGTCGCATCCGGTTAGGGAGAATCCCTCGTCTTTGCGGCCGACTGCCCGCCCTGCCGCTGGCCAGTGCCCCTCGCTGTCCGGAACCCACCCGAGTTAGCCCGGTGAGCCCGCCCTCGCCCGCCTGGTCCTCGCGCCCTCCGGGGTGTCTCTCCCGGCCGAAGGCTCCGGGACTGGGGGAGGAAACCCCGACGCAGCCGCCCCTGACCGAGGCCACCTCTGGGGCAGCCCGTCCCGCAGGGCGCTGTGCTTCGGTGTCTCGGCGCTGTCCGCCGTGGGGATGACCGGTCGCCTCGTCGAGACGTGGCGGTCCACTGGAGGGTTTGCGGTCGCGCCCTTTTCCGTGGCGTTGCCGGAGGATGCACGCAACGTAGTGGGCTGTTGCCGGTCGCAGTGGCTGTCGCACGAGTTTTTTGCTGTGTACAATAACGTTTGGTGCCGTCCGAATTTCTTCCTGTGAGGCACAGAGCAGTTCTCTCTATAAAAGGAACCGAGAATCTGCGGTTAGGGCGGGAAGGATGTTTCGTTCCGCCGTTTTGCGGTAGGAGACCAATCGTCACTGCCGCGCAGGCCGGTGCTCACAGACCGCGCGTGGGACGCACTGCGGCCGGAGACGGTCGCGGGTGCTGTCGTGCGCGCAAAAGAAGGGCCCCCAAACGCCTGGCCTGGAAACCGTAGCGTTTGAGAGCCCTTGCCGGGGCCTCGGTCTCAGAGCCCCAGGAGGATCATCGCCCAGCGGGTGAGGATCTCCAGGAGGTCTCCGAGGCCGAGGCCTCCTTCTTGGGTGCGGTCGTACACGCTGATCACGTCAACGATCAAACGTGCCACGTAGTTCCCGTAACGGACGGCCTCCAAATAGTCAGACCATACGTTCACCGACTTCTTGCGGTGCTTTCCGATGTAACGGGTTCTTCGCACCCTGTTCCCCTCTCTCTATGACCGCTCGGTCGACCGGACGGCCGACCGCTTTCTCGGGCTGGGATGCCGGAGAAAACCAGGACTTCACTGTTTGCGGTGCGGAGAAGGGACTTTCCAGGAGAGGGCCTGTGTCACCTTCCCGTCCCGGAGGCGGGTACAGGAAAGCAAGACCGGCTCTTCCCTTTGTTGACGGGGTGTCAGGAAATTTGTCTGGGGAGACGGGAGGCACTCCCAGCTTTCAGGGTCCCGGAGTCCTCCGATTCACCCGGAGGTCTTCCAGCGCCCTGCGGGCCTGCACGGGTCTAGGTGCAAAGAGGGGGTATTCCGTCCGAGAACGCTCCCGGTCCGACGGACCCCGGCGGTCCACACAGTTTTCCTCGATGTCCTTTCCGTGGGACGTTGCTACCTGACGGACGATCATATCTTACCGCTTTGCCCCACTCGTCCCTTTGATGCATATGCACGTGCATATGCTAGAGATATACTTATAACTGCACGTTGCTGACTTCCTGATCCGAGATGAAAAGTCATAGTGAAAACCGGACAAGAAGCGTCAGACGTTCGCACATGTGCAAAAAGGGGATGGGATGTCGTGGTTGGCGGAGCGGAGTCGGAACTTCTACGAGTCTGATGCGCGGCGTTTCGCCGAATGGTGTCGGAAAAGAGGAGAAGATCCGCTTCCAGCCAGTGAAACGACCATCAGATCCTATGTAGCCCACTTGAGAGAGCATGGAAGAGCCGCCGCGACCATCAAACGGGCGCTCACCGCGATCCGGTACACACACCGCGCACACGGACTGGCGTTCCCCGACTGCCCCGTCGTCCTGGCCCCGCCGCCCCGCACCCGCAACAGCTCCGGACGGGCGCGCCCGCTGCGACTGGAGGAGCTGAGGCGCCTCGTCGACTCCCTCCCCTTGGACACCCCCGCCGGCCTGCGCGACCGCGCCCTGTTCCTGCTGGGCTTCTTCAGTTCGGCCCGCCCCCGCGAACTGCTGCTCCTCGACGTCGATCACCCGATCCACGCCCCCGACCCCTGGGCCCCCCTCCCCAGCCGGCGAGGCAGCAGGAGAAACACGCCGCTTGTACTCTCCGCCCTCCCGGACATGGCGGAACTGAACCCCCTCATCGCCGTGCAGGAGTGGAAGCGCCAACTGGCCGCACAGGGCATCCACGAGGGGCCGCTGTTCCGCCGGATCGACCGCCACGGACGCGTCTTCGGAGGAGACCGGATTCCGGCAGGCCGGTCGGCCGGAGACGGCCGCCTCAGCGTGCGGGGGTACAACGGCATCGTGCGCACCCGCGGTGCCCAGGCCGGTCTCGACCTCCGTGGCCTGTCCACCACCTCGTTGCGTCTCGCCGACCCGGCCCGACAGGCCAGGGAAAGGCGCCGCATGCACGCCGCTCGCAACGGTCGACCAGCGCTGAAGAGCGAATGGCGGTCAGTGGCGTCGGAATACCAGTTGACGCAGCGGAGGCAGCAGGAACTCCCTCGCAGCGGTTCGCCTTCCACCGATGGCCGACCGTCCGCTCCTCCCCACGTGGACGGGGCCCCGCCCGAGGCAGCGGGCGCGGAACCGCAGATCACGGGCCACCGCTGTCAGGACCGTGGTGGTCGGACGGCACGGTGCGAAGGCCCCGAGCGGCCGCGGCCCGAGTGCCGCGACGGGTTACCCTGTCCCCTCTGGTCCGGTGGACGAGGACGGGAAGCGGTGGGCACGAGCGATCCTGCGGCTCAGTGTCGGGTCGAGTTCGACGCGGAAGTGGTCTTCAGCAACGGCGGTTCCCTGCGGACGGAGGGCTTCCGCCTCGACATCCCCGGTGACGACATCAGTGACGCCGAACTGGGCGAACTGCTGGTGCGCCACCTCGGCCTCCTGATGGTCGAACGGACGACTATCACCCGCAAACAGCTCATCCGGGAACCCCACAAGGGCTCCCGGGGCACCGAGGGCAGCAACGGGGAGCGGACGGTCGTCGACCTCACCGGTGAGGCGACGACGGCCGCCCTGCCCAACGGCCTGGAACTGGAACGGTCGGTGGACCTGCCTGTCGCTCTGGTGCGGCTGCTCGGTGCGGAGAAGCCGGTCGCGGACCGGCTGGCCCTCGCCGCCCTGGAGCTTGCGGGGCACGCGGTCCTGGTCCACACGGGAACAGACGGCCCCTTCCTGACCGACGAGGCCGCGGAACTACTGGTGGAGTGGGGAGCGGCCCTGGTCGCCTCCGACGCGCGAGGCCCGGTGCCGGACCTGCTGCCCCGGGCCGGAGTCCCGGTGGTGACGGGACTGGCGAACCTCGACGCGCTGCCCCCGTTCGGTACCCGGCTGCACGCGGTGCCGTTTCCCGGGGCGGACGGGCCGCCCCGCGTGCGGGTCTACGCCGTCGCCGGAGGGTGACGAAGACTTTTCCTCTGGTCCCAGAGGGGACAGCATGGCGGCGGGAATAGGTTGCGCGAGGTCCCGGCCAGGCCGGGACCTCGCGGTGTTTCAGAGTTCGTTGTTCTTGAGCGTGGTGAGGAACGCCTGCCACTCTGCGGTGTCGAACACCAGGTGTCCGAGCTCGCGGTGCTCGGAGTCGCGGACAGCGGCCCCCGCTTGAAGCGGGCCACCTCGACGCAGTTGTTCAGGTCGCTGTAACTGGACTTGCGGAACCGCAGTTCACCGTCTGGAACCAGGTTGCCCATCGTGGCCTCCTAATCTCCTGCGTCAGGCCGCCGTGGAGCTGTTCTGTGCCAGGCGGGACAGGAAGTCCTCGCGTGGCATCGCGTGCTTGTGCCGCCCTAGCACCTCGATGACGTATCTGTCCAAGCGCGGCGCGGCCTGCGGGGTGGGGGCGTCGGTCAGGCATAACAGCCCTTGACCTGTCCTCCGGCCCGCCACCGGCGTCCCCCAGTTCACGTCCTCTGGGCTCGCTTCCCCTCATCCTGCCAGGTCATGGGGGCCTTCTTCAGGGCCACAGTTCGGGATAGCATGGCCGTGGAACGAGTACATGGAAGCTCTCGGCGACGTCGGTCGCCGAGGGCTTCCGCTCTTGGTCAGAATGTGTCCTGCTTGACGGCGTCGATGAAGGCACGCCACTCGGCGGAGGAGAAGAGCAGGCTTCCCTGGTCACGGTTCTTGGTGTCGCGGACAGCGGTGACTCCGGGGGCGTCGGCCACCTCGACGCAGTTCTGCTGCTGGGTGTAACTCGAAGTACGCCAGCAAGCACCTTCAGGAAACACGTGCATGGTGTTCTCTCTAATGTCTGATCATCTGCTTCAGATAGGGGATCGTTCGTTCCTCGTCCAGGGCGGAACTGCGTATGTGATCCCACAGCTTCCTGTATAGGGCGATTTCTTCGGGTCGCTCCAGGTACAAGCCGTCGGTGAACGTCTCCAGGTAGACGATCGGAGATGCGGGTTCCAAGAACTCCATGATCACGAACGGCCCGGTCACGCCTGCATGGATTCCAGCGCTGGTAGGCAGTACCTGGATGGTGACGTGGTTGGACGAGTCGGCGAGGTCGATCAGGCGCTCGATCTGCTCCCTCATCACATCAGGAGCGCCAGCCAGACGTTGGAGAGCGTGCTCCTCGATCACAGCCCAAAGTTCCGGAGGGTTCTCACCGGTGAGAATCTCTTGGCGCTTCATACGGGCTTCAACCGCGCGCTGGATGTCTTCAGGGTTGCGCGACAGCCGTGCGCGTTGAAGGAGATGAGCGTAGCCGGGAGTCTGCAACAGTCCGGGAATGCCGGAAGCCTCGTAGTTGGCGATGTGGGTAGCTTCCGCCTCCAACTCGACGTATGAGCCGGTGAGGATGTCGTCGTAGCGCGTCCACCAGCCGCGCTTCTGGGCCTGGCGAACCAGGGTGAGCACGGCGTCGTACCTGGGGTCGTCAGGGGTTACGCCGTACTCCTGCAACAGCGCTTTGGCCTCGACGACGCTGAGCCTCTTCCGTTCACCCGTCTCGATGTGTCCGAGCTTGGCTCTTGACCATTCGAGCCGCCGGGCTGCCTCTTCGAGACTCAATCCGGCGTCTTTACGCAGGCGCCGGAGGATCGCGGAGAGTTGGCGCCGCCGAACTGTCGGGCTTGCCGCCATGCGCTTGCTTCCTCTCCCACGCTGGTTCCTGAACGTGCTGATCGTAGCCTCCTGGCGAGAAAACGGACATTTAGCAATCTATGGATTCACATTCAAAGGCTAGAGCTTGAAATCTAGATTTCTAGCATTCACTATGGGTGTGTACTCGTTCTCCTGCCGTCCCGTTCCAGACGGCTCAGTCATGCGCGAGGAGGACGCCCATGCGTCTGGTCCGCACCCTTGTCCCCCTGCTGGCGGCGCTTCCGCTGCTGCTGGCCCGCACCGCCCTGCCGCGAACGCGGCGGCGGGTCGCCGACCGGCCTGCTCTGCGCCGTGCCCGGCGGCCCCAGGAACGCCCCGTGCCCCGCCGCGCTCCGCGGCCCCGCCCCTACGTGCCCCGGCACGCCGTGCCGCCGACGGCGGACGAAGCCGAGTTCCACCGGGTCGCACGGCGGCACGCGCCGCTGTGGCAACTGAGCTACGAGCCGCACGACCTCGTGCCCTACCTGGCGCGCCACCGGGTGCTGGGCGACCTGCTGATCGGCTGCACCGACTTGGACGCCCTGGACTTCACGCTCACCGAGTTCACGCCGCCCGGCTACGCCCGCGCCTACCTGGGCCGCCACCGGTGAGAGGGGCGGACGACATGGACCTCACCCCTGAAGAAGCGCGCCTGCTGCGCGAACTCGCCGACAGCCTCGTGTCGGGCACGCGGGACCGCACCTACTGGCTCACCGGAGTGCGGCACACCTGCCTGGCGCTGCTGCACCAGATCGCCCTGTGGCTGGGCGAGTCCTGCGGCGAGTGCCACCCGCTCACCGGCACCGGGTGCGTCCGTCCCGACGGCCACGTCGGCTTCCACACCGACGTGTTCGGCCACCTGTGGCCCCAGGGCCAGCACGGGATCGCGCAACCGGAACCGGAGCCGTAGCCGCCGAGCTGCCGCGCCCCAGCGGTTGGGGAGACCCGACAGGCGCTGGGGCGCGGCCCGCTCTTAGACACCTCCGGTCATGGGCCGGACAGCGCGGAGCCCCGGGACGTTCGGGGCCCGGGGCTCCGATGTGGCGTCTGTTTTGAGGGCGTCGGGGCCTGGATCACCCCAGCCGCACTTTGCGGCGGGTGACCCGGTAGATCGCCCGCCGCCACCGGGCGCGCGGCAGCGGGGGAAGGCTGGCCAGTCTCCGCTCGTACCCGGGACGGTTCAGGTCCCACAGGTCCTCCGGCGCCGAGGAGGCGACCGGGTTCGGCACGACCGGGGGAGGCTCCGGCAGAAACCCGGTGAACTGGACCGCCGTCGGGACGTCGTCCGGCTCCGGTAGCGGAGAGACGGCCTGGAAGGGTTCCTGGGCGGGTTCCGGGCCCGGCGTGGAATTCGGATCGATGATCCGGGTGAACTCCTGGACCAGTCCCGCATCGGGCTCGGGGGCCGGTTCCGGTTCTGGAGCCGGGGAGACGGTCCGGGCTGTCTCCTGGACGGGCTCCGGTTCAGGCTCCGGGGGAGGAGCGGTGATCCGGGCGGTCTCCTGGGCCGGTTCCGGTTCGGGCTCCGGCTGGGGTTCGGGTTCGGTGACGGGCTCGGGAGACGGCGCGACTGCCCGGGCGGCTTCCGGCTCCGGTTCCCGTTCGGGAGCAGCCTTCGGTTCGGGAGTCGGATCGGTGACGCTGACGGTCTCCCAGGCCGGTTCCGCTTCCGGCTCGGGGGCCGGTTCCGGTTCCGGCTGCGGGGCAGGCTCCGGCTCGGCGGACTGCGGTGCGACATCCTGGACCGGTTCGGTCTCCGGCTCTTGGACCGCCTCCGGCTCCGGAACAGGGACGGGAGGCGGGGCAGGAGGCTGCGGCACCTGCGGGGGTTCCGGGGACGGCGGCACGTCCGCCACCGGCTCGCGGACCGGCTGCTCCACCGTCTTCGGCGGTTCCGGGGACCGCGGCGGCGTGGGAACCGGAGGCGGGAAGGCCACCTGGGTCGGCTGCGCCTCGACCGGCGGGCTCGGCGGAGGAGCGGTGTGCGCCGCGGACCTGGGGTACCGCGGAGGTTCGGGAGACAGCGGCTCCGGCGGCGACACGGGGTGCCGCGGCACCGCCGGGCCGGAGAGGAACGCCTCCGCCGCGGAGTCCGCGGGGACCGCCGTGATCGGGGTGAAGCCGAGAGGATTCGTCGCCCCCCTCGCGTCCTGGGGGCCCGAAGGCTGGTCGGAGGCACCCCGGCGGTGCGGGCGGGGCCGCGGCGGCGGCTCGGGCCTGCCCCACGGCGGGGGCAGCGGAGTCACCCGCGGCCGGTTGCCCGCCCAGGACGCGGAAGGCCCGGTCGACCAGGAGGACGCGGAAGCGCGCGGGCTGGTCTGCGGCCCGGTGTCCGGTCCCGGCTGGTGGCTCGCCTGCGGCCCGGTCTGCGGTCCCCGTTGCGGGCCGGTCTGCGCCTCCTGCGGCCGGTTGCCCGCCCAGGACGCGGAAGGCCCGGTCGGCCACGACGACGCCGCAGCCCGTGGGCCGGTCTGCGGCCCCGTGGGATACGGGGGCACCGGTTCCGGGGCCGGGTGGTGGACCGGAGGAGTCGTGGGAGGCGGATACGGCCCGGGGACGCGCGGCGGGCCCTGCGGACCGGTGTCGGACGCCGCCCCCTGCTCCGGCCCGTGCCGTCGAGGCTCCCCGGGAACCGGTCCCCGGCCGCCGGGCGCGGGCTGGTCCGGCGGCGGACCAGCGGGAGGACGTGCCATCGTCTCCTCACTCCTTCCGGAACTTCCCCGAAACCGTCTCACAACGACCGGCGCAGGACCTCCGCGGCCACCCGTGTCACGGTGGTGTGCGTGGCCCGGGCGAGGCGGCGCGGATCGATCACTGAGGTCGCCGACAGGTGCCGGTCGCGGCCCAGCCGGAACACGCCGATCCCGTCCCCGCGCAGCAGGTCGAGCGCGCCCGCGAGGTCGAACGTCGGATCGGAGCCGGCCTCCCCGGCCACGAGGACCACCACGGTCCGCGAGGGCGACGAGTCGTCGCCGGCGGCGATCAGGCGGTCGAGCGTCCGGCCGACGCCGACCACCCCGTCCCTGGTCTCCTCCGCCACCACCACGTGGGCGTGCGCGCCGGCGGCCACGGAGTCGCGGAGCTTTGCGGGCAGGCCGCTCCCCGAACGGACGACGGTGACCCCGAAGAACCGGGACAGCGGAAGCAGTGCCCCCCGGTAGGCGCGGGCGTCCAGGCCGTTCCCGTCGTCGCCCGGAGTCCCCGGGAGCAGCCACAGCCGCTCCCGGACGGCGCACAGCAGCGGTTCGACGGCGTCGAACGAGTCCGGCGGGTTGCCGTCCGCGACGTCGGCGAGCGACCGCCGCGCCCGCACCCCGAACCGCCGTGCCAACGGGGCCGTGCCCGGGTCGACGTCCAGGGCCAGCACCCGGTCCTGCCGGTAGTGCGCGAACGCCAGGGAGAGCAGCGCGGCCATGGCGCCCCCGTCGACGCCGTCGCGCGGACCGTGCACCGCGATCCGGCGGCCGGTCACGATCGGCCGCTGCACCGCCGCGCCCGTCTCCACGGCGGAGCGGACGTCGTCGACGGGGCCGAACACGCGGACGAGCCACCGGCCGGCGCGACGGGGCAGCGGGTCCCCGTGCACGGCCGCCGGAGCGTCGCCGCCGCCACGCGACTCCAGGACCTGGCCCATCTCGTCTCCCTCCCCGGGCGCAGCGGATCAGAACGTGCCGAGCAGACGCTGGTAGGTGCCGACCACCCCGAGAGCCACCGGGACGAGCGCCACCAGGGCCACCGCCTCGACCTGTCCGGCGATCCGCCGCAGCCGTGCGCGGACGTGCTCGGGCGGGTCCGTCATGAGCGCCAGGACCGGGAAGACCAGGGCGGCCCCCAGCACCCCCGCGGCGGGCCACACCGTCCACCACGTCTCGTCGGCCCAGGCGAGCGCGGGAACCGCCAGGACCACCACCGCCGCCGCCAAGAGGGACGCCTTCTCGACGACCAGCGGGAACATGCGGGACCGGCTCGCCACCACGATCGCGAGCAGCCCGGCCAGCGCCGCCGTCCACCCGCTGAACTCCGAGGCCAGCCCCACCCCCGCGGTCGCCGCGAACACCGCCACCGCGACGGTCGCGAGCACCATGCTGCGGTGCACCTCGGTCAGCGCGCCCAGTACGTCGGAGCGGCCCACCTCCGTGCCCGCGCTGCGCCGGTCGTCGAGCGCGGAGAGCCCCGACAGCGCCAACGCGGTCCGCAGCAGCACGCTCAGCAGGACCACGCAGGCGACGGCCGTCACCGCCGCGATGTGCGCGGACGCCAACCCCAGCAGCTGCGCCGCCGACCACAGCACGGTCAGCAGCAGCGCCAGACCGCCTCCGACCAGGCCGGCCCTGCCGAGCGGGCCGAGGCCGAGACCGAGCACGAGCAGGGCCGCGACCGCGGTCCACCCGCCCCACAGCGTCCAGGCGGGAAGGTCGTGCAGGTGTACGGCGTACCACAGCGCGAGCCCGCCCAGGGCGCTGCCCGCGAAGGACAGCGCGGTGCCCAGCGGCTCCCGCCAGAACCTTCCCAGCAGCGGCCCCAGGACGAACAGCAGCGCCGCCGCGCCCGCGACCACCCACAGGCCGGTCGCGCCGCCCGACCCCGTCCACACGACGCCGCCCAGGGCGAGGGACAACGCCGTGGCGGCCGCGGTGGCGGTCCACCGGGCCGCGTCCGGCGTCCACCGGCCGCGGTGCTCGTCGAGCGCGTCGCTCACCGTCTCGGGCACCTCGTGCACCACCGGAGCGGGCAGCGGGTCGTCGGCGCTCACCAGACGCAGCACCGCCCCGTCCGTTACGCCCTTGTCCGCGAGCGTGGCGTCGCCGTCGAGGATGACACCGGAGGACGTCGTGAGGTGGCGCAGCCGGGGCGGGTTCTCCACCGGGTCGCCGAGCAGCTCCAGGACCTCGGGCAGCAGCGCCCCGATCGGTTCCTGGGCGGGCAGAACGGCGTCGACCCGCCGCCGTTCGCCGACGAGCGTCACCCGGCTCCAAGACGTCATCGGGCTCTTCCAATCTTCTTCCGGGCCCCGTTCGGCCCCGGAGGCTCCTCGGATGTCGGTCTAGTCGGGAACACCGGTCACCTCGACCCGCTCCAGGTAGCCGTTGCGCAGCAGCCAGCGGATGCTCGGCAGCGGCACCACCTGGGTGAAGCCGTGGGAGTCGACGGCGTAGCGAACACCGCCGCCCGGATGCGGCCCGGAGGCGGGGGAGAGCGAGGCGTTCACCACGAACGGGTAGATGACGCGGTACCGATGGTAGACCGGCGGAACCGCCGCGGAGTCGGCCGCCTCTGCGGGGGTGCGGGCGTACTCGGGAAGCCCCCGCTGCCCGAACGGCATCCCGTCGGGGAACAGCAGGGAGCCGCTCTCCGGGCCGAACGCGTCCACGATCTGCCCGGTCTCCAACGTCACCTTGGCGGAGTTGCCCGGGTTCTCCGACAGCCGCGTCTCGACCTGCGCGACGAACTCGGCGCCCTGTTCGGCGGCCTGCTGCTCCTCCTCGGGGGTGAGCCGGTCGGGGGCGGTCTCCACCAGCGCCAGCTCCTGGTGCAGCCAGCGGGCCGTCTCGTCCTCGGTGCGGAACTCCGCCCCGGTGCGGCCCTGCTGGAACTCGATGATGCTCACGGAGTAGCCGTCGGCTCCCCCGGTCACCAGGTAGTAGCTCGGGACGCTGCCGGCGTCGGGACGCGGCTCGTCCGGCAGCACGTACAGGTCCTCGGGGACCCCCGCCCGGTCGAGTTCCTCCACCAGCATCTCGAAGGTGACCTGCGTGCCCACCCAGTCGGCGGGCAGCGGCGCCGTGGCGGTGCTGGACGGACCGGACGCGAGCTGCTGCTGCTCCTCCTGCTGGCTCCGGAACTGGCTGCTCGCGAACGACCAGCCGACGGTGCCGCCGCACGCCACCGCCGCCAGGCACACGCTCGCGACGACCTTGGAGATGCCCTCGTCCAGGCGCCTGCGTGTGCGCTGCCCGCCGAAGAGCACGGCTTCCCGGAGGCGCTGGCGACGGACCGCGACCGACTCCAGCAACTGGCTGTCGTAGTCGCGGGCCATCGGGCCTCCCTTCCGGGGACGTGCGGACCGCCGAACAGGTCCGGACAAGGCTGGGGGAGGGGCCGGTCAGCCCCTCCCGGAAGAGTGGAGAAGAACGGTGCGGGCGCGGCGCCCGGTCAGATGGCCTGCACGGCCGCCTGCGCCTTGCTGAGTGCCGACTGCGCCGTGCCGTCGTTGGCCTCCAGGGTGCTGCGCACCAGGTCGATGATGTCGCGCACCTCGTTGGCGGCGCTGTGCCACTTCAGTTCCTTGGCGCTGTACTCCTCGGAGACGCCGGTGGCCTCGAAGTCGGCGAGCGCCCGGTCGACGTCGGCGTCGCGCTCGCCGATGATCGCCTCCAGGCGGCTCATGATGGTGTGGAGGTTGCCCTGCGCCTCCTGGGAGGCGCCGAGGTCGTAGCTGTTGCGTCCGGTGCCGCTCATCGGAGTCCTCTCTGGTCGGTGGGGGTCAGGCCGTGCGGAACTTGGCGGCGTCGAAGTTGGCGGCGCTCATGTTGCGGTTGGCTTCGTCGGCCATGGACTGGCTGCCCTCGGAGAAGGCCGACTGCATTCCGCGCTGTCCCTGGTTGATCGACCCGAGTCCGGCGTTGAGGTCCGCGGTGATCTGGTCGGCGCGACTCTTGAACGAGTCGAAGGCGGCCTTCCCGGCTCCGTTGAACTTCCCCGACAGCGGTTCGGCGGCGTCGATCAGCTGCTTGATCAGGTCACCCAGCTCGTCCTGGGAGCCCGAGGTGTTCTGCGCCAGGGTGGTCAGGGTCTGATCACCGAAGTCCCAACGGGATGACGACATCTGTTCACCTACTCCTCGCTGAACCTGCGGCGGGACGTCTGCAGGGTGAGACGCTCGCGGGGAGCGTTCGGTTTCCGGAAGGCCACCCGGATTTTATCGGAGGGAGATGAGGCCCTGGAAGGCAGTGCAAAGGACTGCATAATACAGGGGGAAAACGGGCCGGAGAACCGGCGTCGGAACGGGCTCCCGGAGGCGGTGAAATGAAGTTCGAGCTGGTGGAACCCGCTGACTGGGACAGCGCGGATGAGCAGGGGGAATCCGCTGACGAGGCGCGGGAGGAGACCGGCGACTCCCCCGAGGAAAACGCCGAGGCGGGCGAAGAGGGGTCCGAAACGTCCCCGACGGACCGCCTGAGAACCGCCACGGCGGAATTGAAAACCCATGTCAGGGCCAGTGCGGCGCAACTCGGCCCGGTTCTGGCCCGGCTGCGGGAGTGCGTCGTCTCGCTCGACTCCGGTGTGGCCGGTTCCGGCCACGGCGCCGGGGTCCGTCCCCCCAGCAGTTTCCGGGCGGAGAGGTTCGGCGCGTCCGGACGGTGAGGCCGGACACCGATCCCGGCCCGGCCCGGACGCGTCGGACGAGTTGAGAGGAAAGGAGACGGTCACGCATGTCCGGATGGGACCTCAACCCCGGAGAGATCAACGTGGTGCTGCAGAGCGTCGGGAACCACGTGGGCGGTGAGGACGGCAAAGGCGGCCTGGTCGGCCTGCTCGACACCTTCGGCACCCACGTCGAGGAAGCGGGCACCAAGTGCGACAGCGTCCCCATCGGCACAGCCCTGGGGGAGTTCATGGAAGAGTACACCGACAGGCTGAAGGGGATGGTCGACAAGAGCATCAGCGCCATCACCGGATGCAGCGACGCGACCATGGCGTATGTGAACGGCAACCTCGAAATGGCGGCGAAGGCGCAGCGGGGCATCAACGAGACCCCGGAAGAGCTCGGACTCTGAGCCGGTCAACGGACCCGCTTTTCTCGACTCTGCGTTTTCCCAGGTCAGCGGCACTTTTCGGAAAGGGCGAAAAAAAAGAGGAACCCGGCGGCGACGAAGAGTGTCCAAACAGACGAAGTCGGAACGGCTGACCGGAACGTGACGGGGTCGGCCCACGGGACTCTGGGGTGCTGTGATGAGCGACGGGGTGATCGATCCGGAGAAGATCTCGATTCCGAACGCTGATCCGGACGAGATCGAGGCCGTGGGAAAGGCGCTCAAGGACGACGGCTCCGACATCGGACAGGCCGGCGCCGACATCAAAGCCGCCTGGTCGGGGCTGGAAGGAAACTACATCGCGCCGGAGTCCGAGGAACTGCTCGCGGCGGTCAACCCGGTGGCCGACGACGCCGACGACATGGAGACCAACATCCGGACCGTGGGCCAGGCGCTCGTCGACTTCGCCGCCGACATCCGCCCCATCCTGTCCCGGTGGAAGACCCTGAAGGCCGACGCCGTGGAGTTGTCCGAGCGGATCAAGGGCGACGACGACTGGCGCAAGGACGAGGACACCGTCGAGGAGCACAACCAGCTCAACGACGACCTGCTGGCCGTGCAGAACGACTACATGACGGCCGAACGGGAGTGCGCCAACAAGATCACCGCACTGTTCGGCGGCACCCGTTTCATCGCCGGGGCCGCCGACGGCTCCACCGTGGCCGACGACGGCGAGCAGGTCTACGGCTTCACCGAGGCTCCGGAGGGCGTGGAGACGCCGTGGGCCAAACCTCAGGAGTACGACGCCCCCTGGTGGGAGGACGCCTGGAACGGCATCGCCGACTTCGGGGTCGGCATCGCCCAGGACCTGGCGGGCATGGTCGGCCTGTACAGCGAGGAAGGCGGCTGGGGCGCCGGCTCGTGGAGCGAGTGGGGCTCCAACCTGGGCGAGTACTGGGGCGGAACCCTGGAGGGCCTGGGCAGCCTGGTCGGTTTCTACGGCGAGAACGGCTGGGGCGTAGGCTCGCTCGGGGAGTGGTGGGGCAACTTCTCCACCGGCTGGACCGAGTTCGCGCACGCCATCGTGCCGTGGCGGGAGTGGGGCGACCGGCCCGGCTACGTGATCACGCAGAGCGTGCTCAACATCGGCAGCATGTTCGTGGGCGGCTCCGGCGTGGTCAAGGCGCTGGCGCAGGGTGCGCGCCGCGTCGGCGGCCGGGGCCCGGACGCCCCGGACGTGGACGCGCCGTCGTTGAGCCGGGTGGACGCCTCCGACCTGTCCGGCGGCCTGGACTCCGGCCAACTCCGGGCGAACCTGGGCGACGCCGTGGACGGGCTGGACATCGACACCTCCCGGCTGGGCGACCTCAACAACGCGCTGGCCAGGGCCGACGCCTTCGGCGACTCCGGTTCGTCGCCCAGCCCGACCGGCGGCGGCACCTCGCCCGCCGGCGGGGGCTCCGACGGGCCCTCCTCCACCCAGACCTCCCACGGCGGCACCGGCACGCCCGGCGGCACCGGTGACACCCCGGGCGGTACGACCGCCGACACGCCCAGCGGCAAGCCGGATAACACCGGTGACGCTCCGGGGACCGTGACCGCCGACACGCCCGCACCCACCCGCGGTGGGGACGGCACCCCCACCACCGACGCGGGTGACACCGGCGCGGCCTCGCCCAGCACGGACACCCCCGCCACCGCCCACGCGGATGCTCCCGGGGCCGACCGTTCCGGGAGTGGCGACCGTGCCGGTGACCGCGACACCGCTGACGCGGCGGCCGACCTGCCCACCACCGAATGGATCGAGAACCAGGTCAGCCAGTTCCGCAGTGAACTCGACCTGGCCGAAGTGGACGGCGGCATCGCCAACCGTCTGGCCGAGGACCGCCAGCCCGCCCTGGTCCACGCCGGCGCCCCCGAGGCCCGTATGGAGATGGGCGGCCACAGTTCCGGAAGCAGCGGCTCCTTCGACCTCTCGCCCAGCGCCCGCCACAGCGACCCCGGCGGTTCCGGTGGAGGCGGCGACTCCTTCGACCTCTCCCCCAGCGCCCACCACAGCGACCCCGGAGGCCCCGGAGGCCCCAGCGGGCCTGGCGGCCCCAGCGGGCCTGGCGGGCCTGGCGGCCCCAGCGGCCCCAGCGGGCCTGGCGGGCCTGGCGGCCCCAGCGGCCCCAGCGGGCCTGGCGGGCCGAACGGGCCCGGTGGTCCCGGAGGGCCGAACGGTTCCCACGGGCCGGACGGTTCCCATGGGCCGGATGGAGGTAGCGGCCCCAACAGTGCCAGGTTGGATGGGCATGGCGGCCCTGGTGGGTCGAATGGGAACCACGGACCCGGACTGGGTAGAGAGGGCGACAGCGGTTCCGGTTCCGCGGGAGACGGCACCGGTTCCCGTACTTCGCCGCAACAGCGAGGAGAGCTGGACGGCAGCGCCGAAGACAGGAACAGGGACGGAGAAGGCCAGGACCGCTCCGGCACGTCGGAGAGCCGGGATGCCGCCGAAATCGAGGAGAGGCCCCAAGACGCGGGCGGCGGCTCCGAAGAGCGCGGCGGTGACCGAGGGGAGACGAACGACAGGGAAGACGGGGCCGGAAGGGAGAACGGACAGGAGTCTCCCGACCCAGAACGGGAACAATTGCTCGCGCGGGCGGAGAAACTGGAGGAGAGCCTGCGGAGAGCGGGGCTGAGCGACGAGCAGATCGCCCAGCTTCGAGGGGACAACCCCCGTGACGGGCACGCCTGGCAGCGGGCGGCGAAGGCGGTGGGGCAGGAGTTCAGCGCGAAGGTCGCGGACAAGATGCACCCGGCAGCGACGAAGTTCGCTTTGGAAGGGGCCTCGAATCCGAAGGAGTTCGCCTACCGGTACGAGTACTACCACGCGCTCTTCGATGAGGAGGTGGCGAATCTCAGGAACGCTCCTGAGACTCCGGAGCAACCGAGGATTCCGAAGAAGAGGGTTCCTGTCGTCGCGGCGGATAATCTCCTGCAGCGAGACGTTTTCGCCCAACTCGAGGCCGACCTTGAAGAAGTGAGGAACAATCGGAGCGGGACGGCGAGTATCGACCCGAAAACTCCCGATACTGAGATCGACCAGGCGGTGAGGGAACGCGCGGGAGAGATCAGCATGGGGAACGAACTGTCGGCCGCCTACCACGTCCGAAAGCATTACCGGGAGATTCCTCAGATCGAACAGACCGGAAATCCGGTTGCCGATTACCACAACAGCGCGGAGAGGACGATCCGTGAAGGAGAGTTGACGGATCGTATAAAGAGGGACGGCGGCGGTGAGATTCTCAACTATCGGCGTGAGGTGGTCGAGACAGACGGGACAGGGGCCGAACGGGTCAGAATACTTCGCGCAGTGGTCGTCGTCGCGCCGAACGGAGATTTGATCATGCCGACGTACGGAGCGATCAGAGGGTGAGCGGAGTATGTCCGGTACGCAGAGTCGTTTTTCCTCGGCATCGGAGCTGATGCGGAACGTTCTCCTGCTTCTCGAAGGCGGGAGCTCCGGTGCGGGGGCCTCCGAGGCGGAAGGGGCGATGGAGTGGATGTCCGACTTGGGGCGTCTGCTCCGGGAGGCCCCTCCGGCGGACGGGGAGCTTCGGGAGTTCAGGGACCGCCTCACCGATCTGCTGGGGCGTGAGCCCAACCTCACCGGTCTGCGGAGGTACCTCCACCAGTGCTCCCTCTACGCGCAGCGTGGCCGTCTCGACGGTTTCGAGAGTGCCTGCTGGATGCGGACGGGACTGGAGGTGTTGAAGGAGGAGTGCGTCGCGTGGGAGCGTCCCTCCAGTGCGGGGATCCGGGAGGAGTTGGAGGAACTCGAGGAGATCGACGAGATGATCGAGAGAGTCTCGGACGAGGCTCCTCCCATCCCGGAAGAGGACATCCCCGGTTGGGTTCCGGAGTCGCACTGGTGGTGGCGGGCACCCGAACAGCAGGGGATGAGCCAGGAGGAACGGGAGCGGCGGCTCTACTACGAGGCGTACGACGTACTGGACGAATGGGCTGAGAAGCATTGACCGAGCAACCCTCTGCCGAAGAAGCTGCGGCGGCACGGATACTGGCCGACCCCGATCTGGTCAGACGGCGACTGGCCGCGGACCTGGCTGCGGTCGAAGCGTTGGGGCGCGGCGGGATACACGTCGACGTCGCGGCTGACGTCGCGGAACTGGCGGCAACGGTACGTGAGTACGCCGATCGCGTGGGTTTCCAATCCCCGATCGAGGCGGCTGCCCTTTCCCGTCGGCGGTTGCGTGAGATTCCTGTGGTGGAACGCGAAGCCGGTACTGCGATCGAGGCGTACCATCGAGCAGCCTCTCGGACTCTCTTGTCCGGAGAGTTCGTCGGCTACCGGAAATCTGAGGATTCCCGGCTGTTTTCTTTCCGACGCACGGCTGACGAGGCGGCGGGAACCACTGTGACGCTGGAAGCCCGCGTGCGCGTGGAATCCGATGGAGCGGTGTGGTTGGACTCCTTCGGATGGCCGGTGTTGTCTGGAGACTGCCCGGTGTACTCCTTCAACGAGTCGGTGCAGGAGTATGTCGCACAGGCGCTGGCAGACCTGCGCGATGGAGCAGTGCCGTTCGACCGGACGATGTTGATGCTGCTGGCCAGCACACTGGGCACAGCCGGGAGTCCGTTGGGGGACGGACAGCGACTGGAGGTCGCCGGGGAACTGGTCCAGCACGGAGGGCTGGCCGGTTACCTGTACCAGACGCAGACCTACGCCCGCGCAGCCGGGGAAGAGGGATGGTTCGGGGCCTGCCTCTACCGTTCGGCCCTGGAAGCGGTGTTCGAGAACTTTCTCGGCAGTGCCGCCTTCTCACTGGTCGACATGGCCGTGGTCGACGAGATCGACGAACAGCTGAGGAGACGCCTTCCCGAGGCGCCCGCGTCCGCTGCTGCCGTGCTGTCCGGGATTCCGGAGCATCACTGGTGGTGGGAAACCGCCGTACGGGAGTGACGCCTGGAGGGAGTGGAGAACCCGGCGATCCCCGCCCACGACATCACCCGTGGGGGTGAGCCGTCGTGGGCTGAGAGGCATTGACCGAGCACCCTTCGCGGAGGAAGCCGCGGCAGAGCAGAGGACGGACGGTTCCGGTAGGGGCGGAGCCGTCCGAGGAGCCAGCAGCGGTCAGGGGCGACGAGGAGGACCTCGACTTCGAGTACGACATGGCCGTGTACGAGGGGGAGCCGTTCACCGGGGAGGCGGTGGAGTACGACCGCGACGGAAAAATGGTCGCTTTGACGACCTACCGGAACGGCTACGAGGACGGTCCGGCCAAACAGTGGTTCCCGGACGGAACCCTGCGGGTCGAGGGAGCGACCTCCTACGGGGTCGGAGCGGTCGGGCTCTGGAAGGAATGGGGGCCGAAGGGGAATCTCATCAGTGAGAGGGAGTTCAACGAGAAAGGTTTTGTTGTCGCCCTGCGCGAGTGGGACGACGCGGGAAACCTGGTGAAGGACGAGACCTACCCCGGGTCCGTCGAAGAAGCCGGGACGTGGCCGTCCAGGCGTCCGTGAGGACGGCCCACCGAGCCGGACACGGCTCCCGGCCGGGGCGGGCGGGGCGTCGGAAGCCCGGTGCACGCGCTGACCAGAAGAGCGCGGCGGAGGAAGCGGAGGGCCCCTCGGCGCCGAGTCCTCGTTCTTCCCGGGCGGGGAACGGTCGGCTGCCGCGGACCGCTGGATCCGCAGGCCTCCGGTGCTGCGCAGCAGGACGCGGATCTCCTCGGGGACCGGTGCCTTCCAGGAGTCCATCTCCTCGTCGGTCAGTCCGGGCAGCAGGGCCACGCTCCCTTCCAGGGCGGAGGCCGCGGCCGCGCGCGGCCTTTCGGCCACCTCCTTCGGGTCGGGGGCGCTGACCAGGATGTTCGCCATGTTTTCTCCCGTGGACGGTCCGCACGGCACGGCCGGAAGACCGTCGGGTTTCGATGCTGCCCTCCAGGAGGTCCGGGACCGGCTCCGTCAGGGAGTCCCGGGAGAATTCTCGCGGAACGCGACCGCGTGGGAGGACGGATGGTGGGTGGAACTGTGGACTTCTACGTCCGGGACTTCCCCGGGCTGGTGCGGCTTTCCGTGGCGGCCGCCAGGGCTTTCCGCTCTCCCGCGCTCATGGCGGGCGCCGAAGAGGCGCGTTTCTCCGTCGACCTCGAAGCCCTCGTCGGTGCCCCCGGCAGCGCCGAGGTGACCGTCGAGGAGCTGCTGGACGAGAGCGGCGAAGGAGAAGAGATGTTCTCCGGCACGGTCCTCGAGTCCTGCAGGTACGAGATCTCCGTGGAGTTCAGCCGCCGTACCGAGGCCGAGGCTCCCGGGCAGGGGCGGAGCATCGGGCGGAAGCTGTTCCAGCGGCTCGTCGCCCTCAACACTCCGATGGTCTATGCGGTACGCGACGCGGAGGCGCTCGCCGCGGAGTTCTCCCCCGAAAACGGGGTACGGGACTTCACGCCCCCCGTGGACATCACCGACGAGTCGCTGAAAGCGGAGTCGGTGCTCTCCTCGCCCGTGCCCAGGCCCTCCCCCGGAAAGCCCGGCCCGACGGCCGCGAACGTGTCCTTCAGGGTCTCCTCCTTCGGCAGGCTGGTGATTTTCGAGCCCTTGGAGGGAGACGGCGGTGCCGCACTCGGCCCGATCATCGAACTCAGGTCCTCCCCGGAGGAGACCGAACTGGTCGGGAACGCGGCGGAGGCGGTGGTCGACTACCTGTCCGGAGGAGAACTCGGCGGGCGGGTGGACGACCCCCTCGGAGTGATCGCCACGACGATCGGGACGACGCCCGAGAATTTCACGGACCAGGCGTCCTGCTTCCTGGTCACGGTCGGGAGCGGGGAGGCGGCGGTCGCTTCGTGGCGCTTCCGGGGAGGTGCCGGGGCGTCCGGTGGCCCCGGTCGCGAGGTGCTCCGTGCGGCCCTCCCCGCGGACAGCGGGGCATGGGGTGCTCTGCTGCGGCAGGCGTTCGGCGAGGTCCGTGGAGGCTCCTGACCCCCTCGGGGGGAACAGCGTGGCGCCGACGACGGATGACCAACGCAAGCCCCTGACCGCGGTTGTGCCGGTGAATCGCCGTCCGGTTCCGCTCGGTCGGGTGAGACGGTCCGCAGGGTTCCTGCTCGATGGCGGCGTGGCGCGGACCGTTGATCGGACCGCTCTGTTCGGGGGCGGAGCCGTCCGAGAACCCCGGAACGGTCAGGGGCGACGGGGAGGACCTCGACATTCGAGTACGACATGGCCGTGTACCGAGAAGCCGTTCACCGTGTGGGCTGTGGAGTACCACCGTGACGGGGCGGGTCGTTGCGCCGACGAACCGGAACGACTGCGGGCACGGTCCGCTCGCCCCCGATGGACGAGCCGACCAGAAGGATCGTGGAAGAGGCGGGGGAGAGGATCCCGCTCTGATTTCCCCGTGGTTGTCCGCATGTGCTCTCCCGGACGCTGCACTCCGTGACGAACTGGTGGAGAAAACAAGGGAGGAATTCCAGTGACGGACGGATCGGCTGCGCGTCTCGCCCGGCGGATAATGAACATCGACTGGACCGAGAAACCGGGAAACAGGCTCTCCCAGGTGAACCTCATGCGGGAGTACCTGCGTCGCTCTGCCTGGTGGTCTGAGGAGATCGGTTCGCTGTGGCCCTTCGACGACTTCGCTCGGCGGGTCGACCCCGACGTACGAGCCGACCAGAAGATCGTGGAAGAGATGGAGGAAAGCCTCCCCACCCTGGTTTTCCCCATGGTCGTCCGCACGTGTTCCTGGTCGCTGCACTTCGAAGCCCTGCGGGATGCTGAGATCCAGATCCCCGACCTGCCGGATCCGTTCGAACCGCTGCTGCTCATGTACGAGCGCGGGAACTCGTTCAGCATGGAAGGTACAGGGTACGTGGAGGTTGGAACCACGGCGATACCAAAATGGAGTAAGGACGAATACCTCAGCTCCGAGCCTTTTGCTCCCATGGACCGAGAACAGTTGGACGACATGGACAACTGACTCCACGGGACCAGACGGAGATGCGGACGGCAAGGAGGACCAATGGCGGTCTCTCGCTTCCGGCGGGGGCATCTGAGCCCTCCTGAACAGCAGCAGATCCTCACGCAGATCGGAACGAAACTCCTTGTGGAGGTTCCGGAGGACTGGGAGAGGGTCACCTATTTCATCCAGTCCGTCGTCGACCATTCCAGTGCGGAGGTGGTGGTCGAGTTCCCGGACGGCACGAGCCGGAGGGAGTCCCTTCCCGCGGAGGTGTTCTCCCTGACGGACGAACTCCGGGCGGGGATGTACCAGGAGGGCAAGGGAACCTGGTTCTCCATGCGGTACGTGATCAGCCGGCCCGGAAAGTTCAACGTCGACTTCAACCACGACGAGGACCCGGGCATCACGTTCCCCACCTCCCAGGGGTTCACGAAGGACCTGCGGTACTTCCCGCGCGAGGAGGCGAACATCCCCGAATGGCTCCGGGAGAAGTTGCGGGAGGAGGCCGAGGGGCGGGCCGACCAGCTCTGACATCCGGACACCTCGGAACGGAAGAGCAGGGCTGCCCGACTGGCTCTGCCCCACGGTGCACCACACGTGTGTGTGGGCGCTGCACTTCGCGGAGTTGCGGCGGTCCGGGGCGAAACGGCCTGCCTTCCCGGATCCGTTCGAGTCGCTGCTGTTGACGGACGAGCGCGGCAGCGGGTTCTTCCCGGACGGGACGTGGCCGTCCAGGCGTCCGTGGGGACGGAGCACCGAGCCGGACACGACTCCTGGTCGGGGCCCGGTCGGGGCTGTTGCGGTCAGGGGATCGCGGCGAGGGCGCCGCGTGCGGTCTCGCGGCCTCTCCTCGGGAGGCCGGGGTGTTCACCGCCTCCCACTGAGGGCACGGGCGGCAGCGGCGTCGGAGGGGAGAAGGTCTCCGCTGGACGTTCTCCCGGGGCACGGACATGCACGACTGTCACGGGGCCCTCGTGTGCACGGACGGGCTGGGACGCTCCACCGGCGACCCGGCAACGGTCATGGCGAGAGCAGCCCGGACGCTGGGCGACTACGCGGAAGGCGGGTGGAGTGTGTCCGGTACGCAGAGTGGGTTTTCCTCGGCATCGGAGCTGATGCGGAACGTTCTCCTGCTTCTCGAAGGCGGGGTTTCCGGTGCGGGGGCCTCCAGGGCGGAAGGGGCGATGGAGTGGATGGCCGATCTGGGGCGTCTGTTCCGGGAGGCCCCTCCGGGGAACGGGGAGTTGCGGGAGTTCAGGAACCGTCTCACCGATCTGCTGGGCCGTGAGCCCAACCTCACCGGTCTGCGGAGGTACCTCCACCAGTGCTCCCTCTACGCGCAGCGTGGCCGTCTCGACGGTTTCGAGAGTGCCTGCTGGATGCGTACGGGGCTGGAGGTGTTGAAGGAGGAGTGCGTCGCCTGGGAGCGTCCCTCCAGCGCGGGTATCCGGGAGGAGTTGGCGGAACTCGAGGAGATCGACGGGATGATCGAGAGAGTTGCGGACGAGGCTCCTCCCGTCGCCGAAGAGGACGTCCCCGGCTGGGTTCCGGAGTCGCACTGGTGGTGGCGGGCACCCGAACAGCAGGGGATGAGCCGGGAGGAGCGGGAGCGGCGGCTCTACTACGAGGCGTACGACTTACTGGATGAATGGGCTGAGAAGCATTGACCGGGCACCCTCCGCAGAGGCGGCCGTAGCAGAGCAGAAGCCGGACGGTTCCGGTCCGGGCCGCCGCGTGCAGCCTTTCGGCCGCCTCCTCCGGATCGGGGGCCGGCCAGGCTGTTCACCATTGTCTCCTCCCGCGGACGGTCCGTGCGGTACGGGGTACTCGGAAGGGAAGGCGGGGCCGTTCGGGAAAAGGCCGGGCGCGGTGCGGAAACGGCGAATGGAAAGCCCGGCGCCGGTGTCGAAAGGTGATGACACGTCTCCGGAGGCAGAGGCGGGAACCGTTGTTCCGACGCCCCCGGAGGCTGGGGCCGGTCCGGCGTCGGAGCCGTTGGGAAAGGGCGGGGAAGCGGGCGACAGTCGGGGGCTTCCGCCGTTGTCCACAGCCGGACGGAATCGGAGGATGCCGTCCGGAACGCCTTATATACAGTACGTGTGGTGCCTGCCCCGTTCAGGCCCCGAAACCACCGAGCCGTCCAGGGGGAAGGGAGCGCTGGTGACCACCCGCATCGTGCACCGGCCGGCACGGACGGTCCACCCGCCCGTGCAGCGCGAGACCCGCGATGTCGAGGCGCCGCCCACCCTGCCCGAGGGGAACGCCCAGGGCAACCCCCTGCTGGCCCTGCTGCCCATGGTCGGCATGATGGCCTCGCTGACCATCATGATGGTGCTGCGCAACCCCGCGTTCATGGCGTTGGGCGCGGTGGTGCTCGTCGTCGCACTGCTCGGCGGCGCGGTCATGATCTTCTCCCGTCGCGGCCAGGCCGCCCGGCAGCGCCGCACCCAACGGGAGCGGTACCTGGAGTACCTGGAGGAGTTGCGGGAGGAGCTGAGCGAGCAGGAGCAGGAGATCCACGCCCGCGCCCGCCTACTCAACCCGCCCCCCGAGGCGCTCTACGACATCGTGCGCGACCCCACCCGCCTGTGGGAGCGCCGCCGCAGGGACGACGACTTCCTGCGGGTCCGGATCGGCGTCGGCCGCATGCCGGGGCAGCCGCTGCGGCTCGCCGAACGCGGCACCGCGCTGGCGCCCACCGACCCGTTCATGCTGTCGGAGGCCCAGGCCGCGATCCGGCGCTTCACCACGCTTCCCGACATGCCGCTCACCGTTCCGCTCGACATGGCCGGCAACGTCAGCGTGGTCGGGGAGCGCGAGGACGTGCTGCGCCTCATGCGGGCGCTGATCGCCCACTTCAGCGTGTTCCACGCCCCCGAGGACGCGGCGCTGGCGGTGATGCACGGCGCGGACCGGGCCGACGACTGGGCCTGGCTGAAGTGGCTGCCGCAGGTCCTCGACCCGCAGCGGCGCGACAACGGCGTCGCTGCCCGGCTCATCGCGCCCACCCCGGCGAAACTGGGGACGCTGCTGTCCGACGAACTCCGCTCCCGCACCGACTTCGCCGCCGAGGTCCGCCGCGGCATGGGCAAACGCGAGGCCTACCGGATGATGCGCCGTCTGCTGGTGGTGCACGACACCCACGGCGGGGTGGCCCACGAGCTGGTGCGTCCCGACGAGGCGGTGGCCCCGGCCGACCTCGGCGTCACCGTCGTCCACCTGGTCGCCGACCAGGTGGACGAGCCGGGGGACGTCAGCATCCGCCTGACCGTCTCCGGCGACCAGGTGCGGGTGGAGGACCTGCGCGCCTCTACACCGGCGGGGTTCTCCGGCACCGTCGACGACGTTCCCGCCGCCACCCTCGACGGACTGGCGCGGATGCTCGCCCCGCTGCGGCTGTCCGCCGAGTCGATCGAGGAGACGGCCGCCGAGGGCGGAAGCGTCGACTTCACCACCCTGATGGGGGTGCCCGACCCGGGGAGCATGGAGGTCGACCGGCTGTGGGCGCCCCGCAGCGAACGCGCGTTCCTGCGGGTGCCCATCGGCGTCGACGACATGGGCCAGCCCGTCATCCTCGACCTCAAGGAGGCCGCGCAGCTCGGCATGGGACCGCACGGGCTGTGCGTGGGCGCCACCGGCTCCGGCAAGAGCGAGATGCTGCGCACGCTGGTGATCGCGCTCGCCGCCACGCACCCGCCCGACCGGGTCAGCATGGTGCTGGTCGACTACAAGGGCGGCGCCACGTTCGCGCCCTTCGAGAAGCTGCCGCACGTCGCCGGGGTCATCACCAACCTGGAGGACGACGCCGCGCTGATCGAGCGGGTCCACGCCAGCCTCTCCGGGGAGGTGCAGCGCCGCCAGCAGGTGCTGCGGGACGCGGGCAACGTGGCCAACATCGGCGACTACGCCTACCTGCGCAGCCAGAACCCCGACCTGCCGCCGCTGCCGCACCTGCTGGTGATCATCGACGAGTTCGGGGAGCTGCTCACGGCGCGCCCCGACTTCATCGAACTGTTCCTGTCGATCGGCCGGATCGGCCGCAGCATCGGCGTGCACCTGCTGCTGTCCAGTCAGCGGATCGAGGGGGGAAAGCTGCGGGGACTGGACACCTACCTGTCCTACCGGCTGGGGCTGCGCACCTTCTCCGAGGAGGAGAGCCGCACCGTCCTCAACACCCCCGACGCCTTCCACCTTCCGGCACTGCCCGGCTTCGGCTACCTCAAGGTCGACACCAGCGTCTACCAGCGGTTCAAGGCCGGTTACGTCTCCGGGCCCTACCGGGGGCCGGTCGCGGAGGACGAGGAGGAGACCCGCAAGGGACCCCCGCCGGTGCGCAGGTACTCCGCCTACAACACGGAGGACTCCGAGCGGGACGCGTCACCGGCGGCCGCCGACGAGCCGATGCCGGAACGCTCCTCCGGCCCGACGCTGCTGGAGGTGATGGTCGGACAACTGGCCCGCAACGGCGAACCGACCCGCGGCATCTGGCTGCCGCCCCTGCCGGCGGCGACCACCCTCGACCGGGTCACCGGGCCGGTGCAGATCACCGGGGACGCGATGCGGCTTCCGGCGGACGCCGGGACGCTGCGTGTCCCCATCGGGCTGCTCGACGACCCCGCGAAGCAGTGGCAGGGGCTGTGGAACATCGACCTGACCGCGTCCGGCGGCCACCTGGCGATCATCGGCGGTCCGCAGACCGGGAAGACGACACTGCTGCGCACCCTGGTCCTGTCCACCGCCCTCACCCACACGCCCAGCCAGGTGGCGGTCTACGCGCTCGACCTGGTCGGCGGCGGCCTCCAGGCGTTGGCCGACCTTCCGCACGTCGGCGGGGTCGCGGTCCGGACCGACGCCGAGCGGATCCGCCGCACGGTCGAGGAGGTCCGGGACATGCTGGAGAAACGCCAGGAGGTCTTCCGGGAACGCGGCATCGACTCCGTCCAGCAGTTGCGGCGGATGCACGCCAGAGGTGAGGTGCCCGAACTGCCGTGCGCCGACGTCGTGCTGTGCATCGACGGGTTCGGTGAGATCCGCAACGACTTCGAGGAGATCGAGGAGGCGGTCTCCGACCTGCTGCAACGCGGAGGCGGGTACGGCATCCACGTGGTGGCCGCGATGCTGCGCTGGAACGACGTGCGCATCGCCATGCAGGCCAACTTCGGGCAGAAGGTGGAGTTGCGGCTCAACGACCCCTCGGACTCGTCGATCAACCGCAAGCTCGCCGAGACGATCAGCGCCGAGACCCCCGGCCGGGCGCTCACCGACACCAAACTCTTCGGTCAGATCGCCCTGCCCCGTATCGACTCCAAGCCCAGCGACGAGGATCTGGGCGAGGTCGTGGCGAAGACGTGCCGGGCGATCAGCGGCGCCTGGCGGGGGCCCGTCGCGCCGCCGGTGCGGGTGCTGCCGTACCAGCTGCCGGCCTCGACCCTGCCCGGACCGGAGGAGAGCAGCCTGGTCCCGATCGGCGTGGACGAGCGCAGGTTCGAACCGGTGCTGCTCGACCTGTTCGACCGCGACCAGAACCTGCTGGTGCTCGGCGACGGGGAGTGCGGCAAGACCAACCTGCTCAGACTGGTCGCCGAGGGACTGATGGCCCGCCACGCCCCCGGTGAGATCGTGTTCGCGGTCATGGACCCGCGGCGGACGCTGCGCGACGCGATCCCGGAACCCTACCTCGGCGGTTACGCCAGCAACCCGCGGGTGTGCGCGGGACTCTCCGGCGGGGTCGCCAAGGAGTTGGAGGGGCGCATGCCCGACGACGCCGACCCCGACACGTTGGAGAACCAGGGGCCGGTCGGCCCCCGCATCGTCGTCCTCGTGGACGACTACGACCTGTTGACCACGGCGGGACAGAAACCGCTGACGCCTTTCGTGCCGTTCGTGGCCAACGGGCGCGACATCGGACTGCACTTCGTGGTGGCGCGCAGGGTCGCGGGCGCCAGCCGCGGCCTGTACGACCCGCTGGTCCAGGCCATGCGGGAGAGCGGCACCGGCGTGGTGCTCATGTCCGGGGACCGGAGCGAGGGACAGCTCTTCCCCCGGGTGTACGCCAACGCGCAACCGCCGGGACGGGGCCGCTGGATCAGACGCGGTGAACCTCCCCGCCTCATCCAGACCGGACTGCTGGAACGCTGACGAGGAGAAACGTTGACCTACGACGTGGTGGCGCTGGTTGAACAGGCCCCGGATCTGCGTTCCCTGGTCAGGGGGATGGCCGAGGCCGGTCGGGAACTGAAGGTCAAGGGTGCGGGCGGAGGCGCCGTCATCCAGCTGTGCGACGACCGGGGACGCCCCCTGGTGGGGGTGGAGGCCGCACAGCGGGTCGACGTTCCCGACGAGGTCGAACGGCTGCTGGGGGCGGAGACCGCGCGTCGGACGCCCGACCCCTGCTGGTGGGTGGAGGCCCGGGCGGTGGACGCGGACGAGCGTTCCGTCGCCGTCGCCCACCGGTTCGCCGACGAGATGACGCGGAGGCTCGGCGGCACGGTCTGGTCGTCGCCGCCTCGGCTGCGCGACCATCTCGGCCAGGACGCCGAACGCCATCCGGCGGTCGCCGCGGAGACCGAGAAGACGTGGGTGATCGTGCAGGACCGCCCGGTGGTGCCGATGTCCTCCTGGGTGGTGGATGCTCTCGCGCAGTGCGGGAAGACCGGACGGGGCCTCCAGGTGGTCACTCCGGCGGACGCCAGGATCACGTTCCCGCTGCGGCTCCTGCTGAACAGTCCGAAGGCCCGCTGGGTGGTGGAGCACCCGTCCGGCGGCCACTACGACGGCTTCTCCGGGATCCCGCTGGTCTGGAACGACGAGGCGGGCTTCGTACCCGCCCCGATGAAGGAACCCGCGGCCGGTCCGGTCACCGGGTTCGCCGGGGACGGCGACGTCCCGGGCTGCCAACTCCTCGTCGACCTGAAGGTGCGGCACACCGCGTCCGACCATCTGAGGCTCGGCGGGGCCGCGGAGGCCCTCGCCCGGACCCTCGGCGGAGCCGAACCGGTTGCGTGGGGGTTCGCCGAACCGGCTCTGTCCTCGTGGAACCGGTCCGCGTTGACCGAGGAGTGCCGCCGCCGCTCGCCCCAACCGACCTGGCTGGTGTTCGCCGGTCCCGGTGGACGGGAGCGGCGTTTCGTCGGCACCCAGCGGGTGACGCGGGTGATGGAGGGGGTGAAGGAGAGCGTCTCCTTCGCGGTCGGCTACGCCGAGGACGAGGAGCCCGCGCTCGACCAGCTCGCGGAGCTCGTGGGGCGCTTCGCCGACCAGCGGATCCTGCAGACCATGACGGTGCACCGGTACGCCGGGCGCGACGACGTCACCTATGCGCCGCGCTGGTCGGGAGTGCCGGTTCCGGTGGGGATGGCGGTCGGCGCCGAAGGGGTGGCCCAGATCGGTCGGGAACGCGCGCTCGCCGCTCCCGTGCCGGGAAAGGTGCTCGGTCCGGTGAACTCACCGGCGGTGTGGTACCGCTTCGGGGACGGTACCGACACGGAGTCCTGGCGCGACCTCGACAGACTGCTGAAGTATCTGCGTCCGCAGGGGCTCGCGCGGGAGTAGGGCAGAGCCCCACGGGCGGGCTGCGCCCGACCGGGCCCGGCCGACGGGAGCCTTCCGGGACCGGGCCCGGTTCCTGCTTTTCCGGCCCGGCCTGTGTCCACCGCGGTATCGAACGCCCGCGCCCCGGGTGTGAGGGAAGCCTCCCGACAGGCGTCCCCGCCGCCCGGACGGGAGAGGGAGCGGAACGTCCGCGGTCGGGGAGCCGACGAGTGCCCCGGTCGTTCTGCCGGTCTCGCCGGAGCGTGTGCCGGTTGACGGGACGGTCTCCGGTTCCGGTGTGCCCGGCGGGGGCCGACGGGCACCGTGACGTGCTGTGCCACGGGGACCGGCCGCGTCCCTTGCCGCGCGGAGGGGAAAGGGACGCGGCCGGCGCCTTTTCGGACTGGTTCGGCCACGGAACGTGTGGGGGGCGTTCCGGGACCTCCTCAGCGGCCGTCGGCCACGGTGCCGTCGTCAGCTCGCGGGGGAGGCGTCCGCCGTCAACGGCCGCTGCTCCGAGGTTCCGGACCGGCGTTGGATGAGGTGGTCCAGGGCCCAGGCGCCGGGGCCGAGGACGGCGATGAGGAGGAAGGTCCAGCTGTACATGGCGGCGAGTTCGCCGCCGTTGACGAGGGGCAGCAGGCCCTTGGGCTGGTGGACGACGAAGTAGGCGTAGGCCATGGAGCCGGAGGCCAGGGTGGCGCTGGCGCGGGTGAGCAGGCCGACCAGGACGAGGGCGCCGCAGAGGAGCTGGATGAGGGCGGCCCACCAGCCGGGCCAGGAGGCGAATTCGACGGCTTGTCCGGTGCCCTGGTTGCCGCCGAGGATGCCGAAGAGGGAGGCCAGGCCGTGGCAGAGGAAGAACAGGCCTACGACCATGCGGAACAGGGCGAGTGCCGGTCCGCGGAACCGGTCCAGGTTCATGGAATCACCTCGAAGAAGGGAGAGGGGGAGGAGGGGAGGGACGTCACGGGACAGCCCGGGCCGGGGGAGCGGGGCGGCCTTCGCCGGCCCGGTCGGCCGGAAGCCCGCCACTGTGCCGTGATCGTTGTCGTGCCCGGGGAAGGGCTGTGACCGCGGGACGTCACCGTGTTCGAACCGCTTCGGGACATCGCGGCGTTGCGGTGTCTCCGGGCCCCCGGGGCAGCCGTGTGTGGTGGGTCGGAGCCGTCACCCGTCCACAGCGGGAGCGGAGCCGCTGCCCACGGTCGTTGCTCCGGCGCGCTGGGTAACCGTCATGGCGCAGGTCGTGGGCGTGGCTCTTCGCGGGGACGCGACTGCTCCTTCACTGTTTCGGGCACCCCGGGGAAACGGGGGACCAGGCGGCCGAGCATCGCCTTTGGGGCGAGAGGCATTCCCGAGACGATGGGTGGGTCGCGTGGAATGCGGTTGATGACCTGGTGTGCCCGTAATGTGGCCGTATCAAATAGTGACTCTTCGTTTGACGAATGTCAACGGAGTGTAAAGACCAATGGGAGTACGGGCTCCGCACAACCCTCCGGGCGGCGGTCGTCCCGGGGCGTGGAGTGGAGAGGATCAGCCGGGACGGTGGTGTCCCCCGTGCTCGGCGCGGGAAGGCGCTCAGGCTCGGTGCTGCCGCCCGGACGTCCGGCTCTCCGCGGTCTCCCTCGTCATCGCGCGGCGTCGCGGGAGGGGAGGCGGCGTGTCCGGTGGAAGAGGTCGCAGCCGAGGGTCGCGGCCCCGTTGGCCGCGGCCGCCAGGTACCAGCCCCAGGCGTGGCCGTACCGCTCCTCCAGGAGGGCTCCCGGCGCGAAGGCGGTCGTGCAGATCACCAGGGTCACCGCTACCACTGCCAGGCGGACGCCGCGCGGTCGCGGCATGAACCCGGTTCTCCGGAGTCCGACCACGCAAAGAACCATGGTCGCCGCCGGCAGGGACGGCAGGGCGATCAGGGTCCGGCGTCCGGGCAGGGGGTGGACCAGGCAGTTCGCTGCCGTGGTGGCGGCGAGTGCGCACGAGAACCACCCGGGAGTGTCGTGCGTTCGAAGACCGCGCGCACCCGGTCGGCCTCCCGGAGGGCGGCGAGGGCGTCCCCCCGGAGCGGAACAGTGGGGTCGTCGCTACTCTCGACCTTCATGACGGAAAGTCAACAAACGGACGCAGAATCCGTCAAAAGCTAATTCTCCAGGCGGGAAAGTGTCGCCGGGGTGCGACGGGAACGGACGCCTGCGGAGTGGTGGCGGTTCGTTGTCCACAGCCTGTGGACAACGAACCGGGCCTGCGACGCCGGAAGACAGCGGCAGGACGGGGCACCCGGTCGACGGAACGGAAAAGTGCTCGGGACCGGTGGCCCGCCCGCTCCGACGGGCGGAAAGCGGACTCCGGCGGGCCCCGCCGGGAAACATCCACGCGGGCCCGGACCGGGCGGTCACCGTCGGGGCGGGAACGCGCCACCGCGCGCCCGCCCCGACGGACTCGGAGTCGGCGGTGTGCCGCAGACGAGGGCTACCGCTGCTCTTCGCCGAAGTCCTCGCGGGCGACGCCGGACTTCCTCATCGCGTCCTCCAACTCCGCGCCCAGGGTGGGACGGGGCTGGGGAGGCTTCGGCGTCTGCTCGTCGGCTTTCGGGAGCGTCGGGTCGGTGACGCGGGTCTTGGGCCTGTTCTCCTCGGGCGTGGTCACAGCCATTCCCTTCTCGACCTGTGGATTCCTGCTGCCCCTGGCTACCCTCCGACCGCGTGGGCACACCTGTTCCGTGCGGTTTCCGTGCGGTGCGGGCCGATGGCCACCGCGCGGTCGCGCCACGGGTCAGCCGTCCCCCTCGGTGTGGCGGTTGAACACCTGCTCCTGGGCGATGCGCCGCAACGCGGCGATGACCACGTCGCCGAGCACCGTGCCCAGCACCGCGTTCTCGACTGCGTCGGCCACGTTCGTGCGCCGGGAGAGCAGGTCGATGTCGATCTCGGCGATCGCCTCGGCTGCCTCGGCGTAGCGGCTGACGCAGTCGACGAAGCTGTCCTGGCCGAGCAGGCGCATCCGGGCCAGCGCCTCGACCAGCGCGGGGATCCCGGGATTGTCCTCGCCGGGGGACCAGCCGCGTTCGGCGAACACCGACTCGACCGTGCGTCGTGCCTCCTCACGCAACTGGTCGGTGCTCTCCCCGGTGAGGACGGTCAGTCCGCGGTGGGCGGCGGCGACGGCCCGGTGGGTCGAGGGTTCCGGTGCGTCGATCTCGGCGAGGACCTCGCGGACGGCGGGCACCGGCAGACCGCCGACGTCGATGAGGCCGCGGATCAGGCGGAGGCGGCGCAGGTGCTCCTCGGAGTAGCTGACCTGGTTGGCGGCGGTCCGTTCGCCCTCGGGGAGCATCTTCTCCCGCACGTAGTACTTGATCGTCGGCACGGACACACCGCTGCGCCGACTCAGTTCGCCGATGCGCATCCTCGACTCCTTCGCTGTTGCGTTCCCGGCACCATGCCGATAAATTAATTATCGATAATCGCACTATCGATACCTGGTTTATCGGCTCTGCTGTGTTCCGCCCCTCCCCAGCCACTCAGGAGCAAGGACCGACGATGACCGACTCCGACACCGCCCCGCCCTCCCGTGCCGCCCGCCGCCCCCCGCCCGTCCGCTGGACCCGTGCCTCGCTGGCCGTGACGGTCACCGCCGCCGCGTGCATCCTCGTCACCCTGGTCTTCGTGCCTCCCTACCTGACCCTCGACCCCGACGCCAGCAGGGTCGAACTCCGCCCCGACGCGGCACCGCACTTCCCCGCCCTGGTCGTCCACGCGGCAACCGGCGGGATAGCCCTGCTCACCGGACCGCTGCAGTTCATCGGACGGCTGCGCCGCCGGGGAGCCTGGCACCGCTGGATCGGCCGCGTCTACCTCTTCGCCGGAGTACTGCCCTCGGCCCTCGCCGGAATCGTCGCCGCCCTGCTGACCTCCAGCGGTCCGGTGTCGACGGTCGCGTTCCTCGCCCTGGACTTCTTCTGGATCACCACGGCCCTCTTCGCCTACCGCACGGCTCGGACCCGCCGGTACGCCGAGCACCGCAGGTGGATGCTGCGCAACTTCGCCCTCACCCTCGCCGCGGTCACCCTGCGGATCTGGCTGAACCTCCTCGTCGTGGTGCAGCTGCCGTGGCTGGACTCCGTCTACAACGGCGACTTCGAGCGGCTCTTCGACACCGCCTACGCCATCACCCACTGGGTGTCGTGGGTGCCCAACCTGCTGCTCGCGGAGGTCTACCTGGCCCGTGAGGCCCGCCGGTCCCGCACCGCGGCGCTGCCGGACCGCTCCGACGAACACGTGTGAGGCCGCGCCCGGGCGCGGCCCCACAACCCGAGAGAACGGCGGGCGGGAGTCCCCACCGCCCGCCCCGGCCGCTACGCCAGGCCCGCGCGGCGCAGCGCCTCCGCCATCGCGCCGGAGGGCTGCTGCCCGCCGCGGCCGCCTCCGCCGCGCTGCCGTCGCTCCCCGCCGCGCCGCTGGCCGCCGTCACGGTCACGCCGCTGGCCGCCGGAGCGTCCCCGCTCCCCGCCGCGTCCGTCGACCTCGTCGTCCAGACGCAGCGTCAACGAGATGCGCTTGCGCCGCACGTCCACGTCCAGCACCTTGACCCGCACGATGTCGCCGGGCTTGACCACGTCACGCGGGTCCTTGACGAAGCTCTTCGACATCGCCGACACGTGCACCAGGCCGTCCTGGTGCACCCCCACGTCCACGAAGGCGCCGAACGCCGCCACGTTGGTGACCACGCCCTCCAGCACCATGCCCGGTTCCAGGTCGGTGATCTCCTCCACGCCCTCCCGGAACGCCGCCGTCTGGAACTCGGGGCGCGGGTCCCGTCCCGGCTTCTCCAGTTCGGCGAGGATGTCGGTGACGGTGGGCAGCCCGAACCGCTCGTCCACGAAGTCGTCGGGGCGCAGCGCACGCAGCGTGTCCGCGTCACCGATCAGCGACCGCACGTCCCGGCCGGTCGCCTCCAGGATGCGCCGCACCACCGGGTAGGCCTCCGGGTGCACGCTGGAGGAGTCCAGCGGGTCGTCGCCGCCGGGAATGCGCAGGAAGCCCGCGCACTGCTCGAACGCCTTCGGTCCCAGCCGCGGCACGTCCCGCAGTTGCGCGCGGGACCGGAACGGGCCGTTGGCGTCCCGGTGCGCCACGATGTTCTGCGCCAGCCCCGCGCCGATCCCGGAGACGCGGCTGAGCAGCGGCGCCGACGCGGTGTTGACGTCCACGCCGACCGCGTTCACACAGTCCTCCACGACCGCGTCCAGCGAACGGGACAGTTTCACCTCGGACACGTCGTGCTGGTACTGGCCCACACCGATCGACTTCGGGTCGATCTTCACCAGTTCGGCCAGCGGGTCCTGGAGCCGCCGCGCGATCGACACCGCGCCGCGCAGCGACACGTCCAGGTCGGGCAGCTCCTGCGAGGCGTAGGACGACGCCGAGTACACCGACGCGCCCGCCTCCGACACCATCACCTTGGTGAGCTTCAGTTCCGGATGGCGTTTGACCAGGTCGGCGGCGAGCCGGTCGGTCTCCCGGGAGGCGGTGCCGTTGCCGATCGCGACCAGCTGCACGCCGTGCTTCTTCGCCAGCGCCGCCAGCACCGCGATGGACTCGTCCCAGCGGTTGCGCGGCTCGTGCGGGTAGATCGTCGCGGTGTCCACCACCTTGCCGGTGCCGTCCACCACGGCGACCTTCACCCCGGTGCGCAGCCCCGGGTCCAGGCCGATGGCGGGCCGTGCCCCGGCGGGCGCGGCCAGCAGCAGGTCGCGCAGGTTGGCGGCGAACACGCGCACCGCCTCGTCCTCGGCGGCCTGCCACAGGCGGGCGCGCAGGTCGATGTCGAGGCGGACCAGGATGCGGGTGCGCCACGCCCAGCGGACCGTGTCCAGCAGCCAGCGGTCACCGGGACGGCCCCGGTCGGCGACGCCGAAGTGCTGGGCGATGCGGACCTCGTAGCCGCTGCGGGCCGTCGGGTCCTCCGGCTCCTCCTCGGGTTCCAGGGTGAGGTCGAGGACCTCCTCCTTCTCCCCGCGGAACAGGGCCAGCACCCGGTGGGAGGGCAGCGTGGTGAAGGCCTCGGCGAACTCGAAGTAGTCGGCGAACTTCGCACCGGCCTCCTCCTTGCCCTCCCGCACCCGCGACACCAGACGGCCCCGCTGCCACATGCGCTCCCGCAGTTCACCGATGAGGTCGGCGTCCTCGGTGAACCGCTCCACCAGGATGGCGCGGGCGCCCTCCAGCGCGGCGGCGGCGTCCGCCACGCCCTTCTCCGCGTCGACGTAGGCGGCGGCCTCCGCCTGCGGGTCGCGGGACGGGTCGCCGATGAGCGCGTCGGCCAGCGGCTCCAGTCCGGCCTCACGCGCGATCTGCGCCTTGGTGCGGCGCTTCGGCTTGTAGGGGAGGTAGACGTCTTCCAGGCGCGCCTTGGAGTCGGCGGCCATGATCGTGGCTTCCAGTTCGGGGGTGAGCTTGCCCTGGGCCTTCACCGACTCCAGGACGGCGGTGCGGCGCTCCTCCAACTCCCGCAGATAGCGCAGACGCTCCTCAAGTGCCCGCAACTGGGCGTCGTCGAGCATCTCGGTGGCTTCCTTGCGGTACCGGGCGATGAACGGCACTGTCGCGCCGCCGTCGAGCAGTTCGACCGCGGCCTCCACCTGCCGTTCGCGCACCCCGAGTTCCTCGGCGATCCGCTGGTGAATGGACGTCGTCACAATCTGATCCGCTTTCTCCCTGAGGTGAGACAGGGGGCATTGTGCCGCCTGTCCGCGCCCGCCGCGACCGGGGCTCCACCGGGGAAACCGGGTGGGCCGGTCGGGGTACGGGTCGGGCGTGGCGTCCGGTGGCCGGACCGGTCCGCACGGCCTCCGCCGTCCCGCGCACCTGGCCCCGACGCCGGGTGGCTCAGAAGATACCTCCCGTCATGCGGTTCCCGCTCCTGCCGACCCCCGCGCTGTGGATTCCCGGGGACCGGCCGGACATCCGGCGGAGAAGACGGCAGAGCCGTCGGCACCTGGTTTGTACGGGAAGGTCTAGAATTTCGGTGCGGCCCGTCGCGGCCGCACCGACGAGCCAGGCGCCGCGGATCTCCTTCCCCAAGGTCCACCGGCGTGCGTCCTCGTCCCAGGCGGAACCATCGGGGCCCCGCCGCCGGCGTCCCGGCGGCCGGGCGGTTCACGACGTGCGTCCGGGCCCCGATGCCGCCCGCGCCGCCGCAGAAAACCCGCGAGGACGACGAACTGGACGGTCGGACCGCCGCCGCCCCGGAGGTCCCGGGTCAGCCACGGATTTTTCCGAATCCCCCCTGCGGAAGTTTTGACCAGGCATGCTGGGTTGTGCGACGTGGGGCCTGGCGGGAGGGCCCGGCGGGGCGGAGCAGGAGGTCGGATGTTCACAGGCGACGGAGACGGCTGGGTGACGCTGGCCGACGGTTCGCGACGGTGGGGGCTGCACGGAGCCTCCGGGCTGCTGCTGTACAGCGTCGACGAGTCCGGGGTCGGACACGTGCTGTTGCAGCACCGCGCCCCGTGGACCCACCAGGGCGACACCTGGGGGCTGCCCGGCGGCGCCCGCAACAGCGACGAGTCGTCCGTCGAGGCCGCGCTCCGCGAGTTCTCCGAGGAGGTCGCGGGCGAGCTGGACGCGCTGTCGCTGTTCGGCATCCACCGCCAGGACCACCAGGTCTGGACGTTCGACACCGTGCTGGCCGCCGTCCCCGAACGGCGCCTCTTCACCCCCGGCAACCCCGAGAGCGAGAGCATCCGCTGGGTCCCGGTGCCCGAGGTGCCGTCGATGCCGCTCCTCCCCGCCTTCGGACGGGTGTGGCCGGAGGTGGCGGCCGCCCTGCCGGAGCGGCTGCTGCTGGTCGTGGACACCACCGCCCCGCAGCGGCCCGCCGAAGCGGTCGAACCGCTGCGCGACGGGCTGGCCGGACTGGCCCGCGGCGGCCTCACCGACGACGCGCTGCCCCCCGGACTGTCGCTCGCGCCGCTGCACCGGCGTTTCCCCGGTGTGCTGCTGCTCGTGGACGCCCGCTCCCACGTCACCGCGCCCGCACCGGCGCCCGGGGTCGAGGTGGTCCCGGTCTTCGACGGCAGCGCCGCGGCCGTCGCCCGCCTCACCCGCACGCACGCGTCACGGTCCCGCGTGGTGGTGGCCACCGACGACCCCGACGCGCGGGCCCGGGCCGCGGCCGAAGGCGCCCACGCGGTCCCGTTCTCCTGGGCCCGCGGCCTCGTGGCGGACCGGGGCGCGGAACTGTCGGGCTGAGCGGCGCCCCTCAGTGGCGCAGCGTCCCCTCGCTGACGGTGACGGCCTTCCCGCCGATACGGACCCGGCCGGGGGCGTCGTCGGGAAGTTCCACGGTGAGGCGGCCGCCGCGCGCCGAACACTGGACCGCCTCCAGCCGGGTGCGGCCCAGCCGACCCGCCCAGTAGGGGCCGAGCGCGGTGTGCGCGCTGCCGGTCACCGGGTCCTCGGGCACCCCCACCGCGGGGGCGAAGAGCCGCGACACGAAGTCGTGGGACTGCGCGGCGTCGGCGGGAGCGGTCACGGTCACCCCGCGCACGGTGAACCGCTCCACCGCGGCCAGATCGGGGACGAGCGCGCGCACCGCCGCCTCGTCCGGGTAGACCACGAAGTAGTCGCCCACGTCGCTGAAACCCACCCACACCGGTTCGCCGCCGAGCGCCGCCAGCAGACCGTCGGGGGCCTCCTTCGCGTAGGGCGGGTTGGCGGGGAAGTCCAGCCACAGCATGCCGTCGCGCACGGTGACGGTGAGTACGCCGCTGCGGCTGGTGAAGCGGAACGGTCCGCCCGCGCCGTGCTCCACGAGCACGTGCGCGGCGGCGAGGGTGGCGTGCCCGCACAGGTCCACCTCGGTCCGCGGGGTGAACCAGCGCAGCTCGTAGTCGGCGCCGTCGGCGGTCACGGGCCGCACGAACGCGGTCTCGGACAGGTTGAACTCGGCGGCCACCCGCTGCGCCCAGGCGTCGTCGTAGGGTCCGTCGAGGACGAGGACCGCGGCGGGATTGCCCCGGAAGGGCTGGTCGGTGAAGGCGTCCACCACGTGGAAACGGTGCATGCGGCCCAGCATAGGAGGGCCTGCGGAGGGCGCCGGGGCGCGGCCGGAACGGTCCGGGACGGGTGTTTCCGCCCTCCTACACTGAACGGCATGCGTGAGCGGTGGCCTGATCGCGTCGGCCGTCCGGTTCCCCGGGCGGCGTGGGCGGCCGACCTCGTGCTGTGGGCGGCGCTGACCGGGGTGCTGGCGGCGGAGCTCGCCGGCGTCCGCGCCGCGCCGACCGCCGAGACCGCCGTCATGGCGCTGCTGCTGGCGGTCGCCTTCGGAGTCCGGCGGAAACGCCCCCTCACCGCGCTCGGGCTCACCGTCGGCGCGGGGGTGCTGCACAGCGCGGCCGTCGCCGTCGGCATGGTCGACGTCTTCACCCCGACCTACGTGCTGCCCAGCGTCGTGCTGGCGTTCCTCGCGGGACGGCGGGACGGCAGCGCCGCCCCCGTCGTCGTCCTGACCGCCACCGCGGCGCTGACGATGCTGTCGGCGCTCGTGGCGGCGTGGGCCTCCGACGGCGATCCGCGTGCGGCGCTGACCGGGATCACCGACTGGGCGGGGGGCGTGCTCGTGCTGATCGCTGCCGTCGTGGCGCCGTGGCTGCTGGGCCGGTACCACAAGCGGCACGCGCAGTGGCGCACCGCCGGCTGGGAGATCGCCGCACGGATGGAACGGGCCCGCGCCGGCGACGCCGAACGGGCCCGACTGCGCGAGCGGTCCCGCATCGCCACCGAGATGCACGACTCCCTGGGGCACGACCTCGCCCTGATCGCGGTGCGCGCCGCGGCCCTGGAGATGACCTCCGGGGAGGAGGGGACGCGGGCCGCCGCGTCCGAACTCCGCGTCGCGGCGCACCAGGCCACCCTGCGGCTGCGCGAGATCATCGGCGTGCTGCGCGGAGAGGACGGGACGCCCGCCGCCGAACCCGCCGCCGAGACCGCCGCCGACGTCGTGGCGCGGGCCGTGGACGCGGGGATGCCGGTCCGCCTCGTCCGGGAGGGCCCCGACCCGGATCCGGCGACTCCCGTGGGCCGGGCCGTCCACCGTGTCGTCCAGGAGGCGTTGACCAACGCCGCCCGGCACGCCCCCGGCGCGCGCGTGGAGGTGCGGATCGTCCGGGAGGACGGCACGACCACCGTGCGGGTCGCCGACACCGGGGGGTGCGGCGCCGGTGCGGCGGGCAACGGCTCCGGACTGGCCGGGCTGCGCGCCCTCGTCGAGGGGATGGGCGGCGCGTTCGAGGCCGGTCCCGACCGGTGCGACGGCGCGGCGGGCGGTTTCACCGTGACCGCGCGGATCCCCGAGACCGCGGACGCCGGCGGCGCCACCGCGCCTGCCGAGGAGCCCGCCGGGGAGGCGACGGAGACGGCGCGCCACTGGAACCGGATGCGGGACAGTGCCCGGCGCCGGTTGGCGGCGGCGCTGGTCGTGCCGTCGGGGCTGGCCGTGGCCGTCACCGCGCTCGGCTTCCTCACCCTGTGGTACGCCGAGGCCAACACCGTGCTGCCCCGCGCCGACTACGACCGGCTGCGCGTCGGCGCGGACCGGACCGCCGTAGAGCAGCGGCTGCCGCGGTTCGACCACCGTCCCGGCCCGATCCCCGGGGAGCCCCCGGCCCCGCCCGGCGCCGACTGCCGCTACTACCTGGCCGAGGGGAGCGGCGGCCGGACACCGCTGTACCGGCTGTGCTTCGCGGGAGGGGTCCTGGTGGACAAGGACGTGGTCGCCCGGGAGTGAACCGCCGGGCGGATAGGCTTGCCGACGGTTCGACGGACGCTACGGGGACGGGAACAGGCGTGATCCGGATCGTGCTCGCCGACGACGAACGGATGGTCCGCGCGGGGATCCGCGCGATCCTCACGGCCGCCCCGGGGTTCCAGGTGGTCGGCGAGGCCGCCGACGGGGCCGAGGCGGTCGAACTGGTCCGCGCCCACCGCCCCGACATCGCCCTGCTGGACGTGCGGATGCCGGGGGTCGACGGACTGGCCGCCACGGCCGCCATCACGGCCGAGTTCCCCGACACCGCGGTGGTCATCCTCACCACCTTCTCCGAGGACGCCTACATCGCGGGAGCGCTGGGCGGCGGCGCCTCCGGGTTCGTGCTCAAGACCGGCGACCCCCGGGAGCTGGTCGCCGGGCTGCGGGCGGTCGCGGACGGCGGCGCCTACCTGTCACCGGAGGTGGCGCACCGCATCATCGCCGAACTCGGCACCACCGGCGCCGGCGGCCGGATGTCGCGCGGAGCGGCCGCCCGGCAGCGGGTCGAGCGGCTGACGGCCCGCGAACGCGAGGTGCTCGCCCTCGTCGGGGAAGGGCTGTCCAACGAGGAGATCGCCGCCCGGCTCGGGATCGCCGCGGGCACCGTCAAGGTGCACGTGGGCTCCGTCCTCACCCGTCTGGAGGTCCGCAACCGGGTCCAGGCGGCGGTCCTCGCCTACGAGGCGGGCCTGGTCGCGGGCGGCCCGTGGTGAGCGGGTGACGATCGGGGGAGGGCGCGGTTGACGTTCGGCCGATGCGCTCGGGCCGCGCAACGGCGATGCTCCCGGACATGGTGACGAAGCAATGGTTCTCCACCCACCGCGGTCGGCTCCCGGCCTACGGGGCGGCGGCCGCCGTCCTGGCGGTGTGCTGCTCCCTTCCCCCCGCGGTCGCCGCGCTCACCGCACCCGACCCGGTCCGGCTGGTCCCGCCCGAACCCACCGGCCCCCACGCCGTCGGCCGGGTCGACCTGCACCTGGTCGACGGGGACCGCGGCCACCCCTGGGCGGAGGGGGTCGAGCAGCGGGAGCTGATGGTGACGCTGTGGTACCCGGCCGAGGACGACGGCGGCGAGCGGGCGCGCTACGTGCCCGACGCGGTGGCCGACGTCCTCGCGGGGCAACTGGAACAGGTGGGCCTGTCCCGCGGCGCCGTCGACTTCGCGGGCTCGTCCACCAACGCCGTGGACGGAGCCGACGTCGCCGCCGACGCGGGGGCGCTGCCGGTCCTGCTGTACTCGCCCGGCTTCAACCAGTCCCGCCACCAGGCCGTCGCGCACCTGGAGGAGCTGGCCAGCCAGGGGTACGCGGTGGCGGCCGTGGACCACCCCCACGAGACCTCGGCGGTGGAGTTCCCCGACGGCCGCGTGGTGCGGGACAGCGTTCCCGGCGGCGACGCGTCAACACTGCGGTCCGCACTCCGGACGCGGGTGGCCGACCTCCGCCTCGTGCTGGACGCCGTGGTGGAGCTCGCCGACGGCGGCAACCCCGACGCCGCCGGGCGGCCGCTGCCCGAAGGACTGGGTGAGGCCCTGGACCCGGAGCGGGTCGGCGTGTTCGGACACTCCGCGGGCGGGCTCGCCGCCGCCGAGGTGATGCTCGACGACGACCGCGTCGACGCGGGGGCCGACCTCGACGGCAGCATCGCCTACCACATCGGCGACGAGGACTGGGCCGAGGCCGCGCTGCGCGGCGTGGACCGGCCGTTCCTGCTGTTCGGCGCGGGCCGCAGCGGACCGGAGGGCAAGCCGCACACCAGCCGGGACGCCCCCGACTGGCGGATGTTCCGGGAGGCGTCCACCGGCCCGGTGCTGGAACTGCACCTGCCGGAGGGGGAGCACATGAGCTTCACGGATCTGCAGTGGCAGGTCCCGCAGCTTCGGGAGGGGCTCCGGCCCGACGGCCCGGCCTGGGCGGACACGGTCGAGGGCGCGGTGGGCGCCGTCGACCCCGACCGGAGCGTGGCCGCGCAGCGCGCCTACCTCACCGCCTTCTTCGACGAGCACCTGCGGGGCGTGGAACGGCCGCTCCTGGACGGCCCCTCCCCCGAGCATCCCGACGTCGTGTTCGTCGACTGAGCGGCGGGGACGGCCCCCGCCCCCGCGCCGGGGGCCGTCCCGGTCAGGCGTCGCGGGCGCACAGCTCCGCGTAGCCGACGCACTGCGCCGCGACCGCCCAGCCCAGCACCGTCCACAGGTTCACCGCGCCGTCGTGGGGCGCGGTGTAGAAGCCGACGTCCCCGGAGGCGTAGAACTCGATCCCCGCGAGTCCGGGCAGGCAGGCGGCGAGGTCGTTCAGCCACTGCGTCTGGCTGAGCTGCAACACCAGCGGCAGTCCGAGCAGCAGCAGGAAACCGGCGGCGAGGGTGCCCGCGGTGCCGCGCAGTGCCGTGCCGAGCCCCGTGAACAGCACCGCGAGCAGGGCCATGCACACGCCCGCGCCCAGGACCGTGTGCGCGGCGCGGTCCAGATCGGGGGACACGTGGCCGCCGAGCAGCAGCCACAGCACCCCGAGGCCCAGCGCCGCCGTGCCGGCGCCCGCGGCGAAGGAGAGCCCGGCCGAGACCGCGGTGCGCGCCGCGAGGAGCACGCCGCGGCGCGGCACGGCCAGCAGGGTGGCGGTGATGCCGCCGTTGGCGTACTCGTTGGTGGCCGCGAGCGCGGCCAGCGTGAGGACGACGAACTGCACCAGGTAGAACACGCCGTGGGAGGCGGTCCGGGAGTAGGAGAAGCCGGTGGCGGAGTCGGGGTCCTCGGCGATGCGGTCGGCCGCCGAGGCCCCCATGAAGAGGGCGAACAGGGCCATCCCGAGGACTCCCAGGCCCAGGCACCACCAGGTGGCGGGCACGGAGGCCAGTTTGGTCCACTCCATGGCCACGGCCCGGGCGAGGACACGCCGGGCCGGCACGGACGGGGAGGTCACCGGTCCTCCTTCCGGGCGGTGCCGCCGTGCGCGGCGGCACGGCTCCGCGGCGGTGCGGCCCGGTGGCGGACCTCGGCCCCGGTGAGGTCGAGGTAGACCCGTTCCAGTGACGCCTCCTCGCGGTACAGGGCGTGCACGCGCGCCCCGGCGGCGTGGGCGGCGTCGCCGACCTCCTCCGGGGTCGCCCCCCGCACCAGCAGCGCGCCGTCGGCGCCGGGAGCCACCGTGACCGGTCCCCGGGGGGACCGGCGGAGCTGTTCGACGAGCGGGGCGGGGTCGGGGGTGCGCACCACGACGCGGGGGTCCGACCAGGAGGCGATCAGTTCCGCCGTGGGCGCGTCGGCGACGAGCCGGCCGCCGCCGACCACCACGAGCCGGTCGGCCACGAGCTGCATCTCACTCATCAGGTGGCTGGACACGAACACGGTCCGGCCTTCGTCGGCGAGGGCGCGCACCAGGCCGCGCACCCAGCGGACCCCGTCCAGGTCGAGTCCGTTGAGCGGCTCGTCGAGGACGAGGACGCCGGGGTCGCCCAGGAGGGCGGCGGCGATGCCCAGCCGCTGCCGCATCCCCAGCGAGAATCCGCCGATCCGGCGGTCGGCGACGTCGGACAGCCCGACCTCGTCCAGCACGTCGGCCACGCGGCGGCGGGGAATCCCGCCACCGCGCGCGAGGGCGAGGAGGTGGGCGCGGGCGCTGCGCCCCGGATGCCCGGCCGAGGCGTCGAGCAGCGCCCCGACCTGCCGTGCGGGCTGCGGGAGCCGGACGTAGCGGCGGCCGTTCACCAGGGCCTCGCCCGAGGTGGGCCGGTCCAGTCCCAGCAGCAGCCGCAGGGTCGTGGACTTCCCGGCGCCGTTGGGGCCGAGGAATCCGGTGACCAGGCCGGGGCGGACGTCGAAGGTGAGGGAGTCCACCGCGGTGGTCCCGCCGTAGCGTTTGGTGAGTTCACGCGCTGTGAGCACTGCTGCACCGTTCCGGTTCGGGAAGCTCTGACATGCCGACGGTAGGCGGCGGGGCCGGGGCGGCACATCGGCGTTTCGTGGGCGGCGCGCTATGCCCAAGGGTGTAGTCGCCGGTGGAACCGTTGTCGGGACGTGAACTGTCGAAGGGGATGAACGGGCACTTTTCCCCGGTCCGGTTCGTTGTCGGAGCGGGCCGGGACAACCAGGTCGACGACCGTTTCCGCCCCTACCGCGAAGGTTCAGGGGGAAGTCAGGGTCGAAGCCCGATGTGCCCCGGACCGTTTCGGGGCATGGTGGAAGACGAGAACGTCCGGGTCGTACCGTCCGGACCGCTCACGACGGACTTGGAGCAGACATGACGCTGGAGCGCGGCAACGCATTCACTCCCGTCGCCTCGGCGACGCTCATCTGGCCGTGGCGCAGCTCCGTGATCGCCGGCGGCGTGACCGGAGTGATCTCCCTCCTGACCAGCCTGGGCGAGGGCGTGCTCGGCGCGCTGGGCAGCGGTTTCGGCACCGCGGCCTTCTTCTTCGCGCTGGTGGGCGGTGTGGTCGGTGTCGTCGGCAGCAAGGGCGACCGGCGGGCCCGCCGCTACGCGGCCCAGTACCCGTGGCGGTTCGCCGCGGCTCCCGCACTGCTGGGCGGTGTCGGCATGGCGGTGGGCGGCGTGCTCAGCGACGGGCTGTTCCTCGGGATCATGGGTGGCGCCGCCGGCGCGGCGGTGCTCTGGGTCATCCTGGGGATCGTCGCCATGGTGGTGGGCAACAGGAAGTAGTCTCTGAACAGCACGTGACAACCCAGGCGGTCGGCGGGACCGCCGACGAACCGCACCGCTCCGGGGAACGCACGCCCCCGGAGCGGTTTTTGACCGCCGCCACTCGGGGAACGGAGCTGTGCCTATGGCGTCTGACACACGGGGACGCACCGGGGGAGACGCCCGGAAGAAGATGATCGAACGGGTCCGCGGGCTGCTGCGCATGGCGGAGGACCCCGCGGTCACCGACGCCGAGAGCCAGGCGTTCACCGCCAAGGCCGCCGAACTGATGACCCGCCACGCGATCGCCGAGGCCGAGGCGCGGGCGCAGCGCGGTGAGGGGGTCGAGGAGATCACCCGGCTGGACTTCCCGGTCTCCGGTGTCGGCGGGCACGGCAAGGCCCGGGTCAAGGCGCTGGCGGCGATCGCGTCCGCCTACGGATGCCAGTCGGCGGTGCGCGGCAACACGTCGGCCAACACCGAACGGACGCTGATCATCGTGGGCACGGTCACCGCGCTGGACTCGCTGCGGGTGCTGCTGCCGTCCATCAGCATGCAGATGGAGTCGTCGGCCCGGTTCTCCGCGCGTGAGCACGTGGCGAACCTGCGGGAGCTGCGCAACTACGACCGGTCCACGCTGGCCACCGAACGCAACCGGTTCTACCGGTCGTTCATCCGTGCCTACGGTGCGGCGGTCGCCGAACGCATCCGCGAGTTCCGCGCCCGGCTCGCGGAGAACGCCGCGGGCGGCGGGAACGGGGTCGGCGCGGCGGAGGATACTCCGACCACCGGTGCGGAGCTGGTGCTGCGCACCGACGTCGACCGGGTGCAGGAGGAGTTCGAGCGCCGCTTCCCGAAACTGCGGCCCACCCGTCCCGAACGCACCCACCACCGGGCCGGGTACCGTGCGGGCTACCTGCGTGGACGCAAGGCGCAGCTGGGGATGGAGACCGCGGTGGGCGGGGGCGGGGGCCACTCGCTGCCGGAGCGGGCGGACGCGGACTGACCGGGGCGGCGCGGGGCCTCCACCGCGGAGTTCCGGTTTTTTCCACGGGGCCGGAAACGGTTATCCCCAGTTTCCCAAAGGCTGTGGATAAACCTGTGGAAATCTGTGGATAACTTGGTCCGCAACGGAGCGGCCCACGGTGGCGATCCCCCGAACCGGGAAGGAGGACACCGACGACGCGCCTGCTCAGGAGGGGGAGAGGATGCCCAGGACCGCGCTTCTCCGAGAATTCCGAAACTCCCGTATCGCACTGCTCACCACCTACCTGGACGACGGTATGACGCCGGTGCACACTCCGGTGAGCATCGTCCTGGACGGCGACCGACTGCTCTTCCGGGTCGGTAAAAATTCCAGCACGGCCGCGAGAATGGCCGCATACCCCCTCGTTGACCTGCGCACATGCACATTCCGTGGCGAGCCCACCGGTGCTCCGGTGCGCGGCCGGGTCCGACCACTCGACGACGGCGAGGCCCGGCAGGCGGCACGGCTGCTGAGCCGCCGCACCCCCATGACGCAGCGCTGGGCGATGCCGCTGTCCTACCGGATGCTGCGCTACGAACCCGTCCACTACGAACTGCGCCTGCTTGTGGACGACCCTGTGGAAAGCGTGGAGGGCTGGCCCGACTGACCAGCCCTCCGACCCTGTCCGGGACTGCTTTTCGGACAGGTTGTCCACAAACTGTGGACAACCTGTCCGGCGGGAACCCCGACTACTTGATCAGGCCCAGCTTGCGGACGGCGTCGCGCTCCTCCTCCAGCTCCCGCACGGAGGCGTCGATGCGCTCCCGGGAGAACTCGTTGATCTCCAGGCCCTGGACGATCTGCCAGGAGCCGTTGCGGGACACCGCCGGGAACGACGAGATCAGCCCCTCCGGCACGCCGTAGGAACCGTCGGAGGGCAGCGCCACCGAGGTCCAGTCGCCCTCGGGGGTGCCGTTCACCCAGTCGTAGACGTGGTCGATCGCGGCGTTGGCGGCCGACGCGGCCGACGAGGCACCGCGGGCCTCGATGATCGCCGCGCCGCGCTTGGCGACGGTCGGGATGAACGTGTCGCGCAGCCACGCCTCGTCGTTGACGGCCTCGGCGGCGTTGCGGCCGTTCACCTCGGCGTGGAAGATGTCCGGGTACTGGGTGGCGGAGTGGTTGCCCCAGATCGTCATCTTCTTGATGTCGCTGACCGTGACGTTCAGCTTGGCCGCGAGCTGCGACAGCGCACGGTTGTGGTCGAGGCGGGTCATCGCGGTGAACCGCTCGGCGGGGACGTCCGGGGCGTGCGCCTGCGCGATCAGCGCGTTGGTGTTGGCGGGGTTGCCCACGACGAGGACGCGTACGTCGTCGGCGGCGCCCGCGTTGATGGCCTCACCCTGCGGGCCGAAGATGCCGCCGTTGGCCTCCAGCAGGTCGCCGCGCTCCATCCCCTTGGTGCGGGGGCGGGCGCCGACCAGCAGGGCCACGTTCACACCGTCGAAGGCCTTGCGGGCGTCGTCGAAGATGTCGATCCCGGCGAGCAGCGGGAACGCGCAGTCGTCGAGCTCCATCGCGGTGCCCTCAGCCGCCTTGACCGCCTGCGGAATCTCCAGCAGCCGCAGCTTGACGGGAGTGTCCGCGCCGAGGAGCTGGCCCGAGGCGATCCGGAACAGCAGCGCGTAGCCGATCTGTCCGGCCGCGCCGGTGACAGTGACGTTGACTGGGGCCTTGGCCATGACTTGTCTCTCCTGGTCGCTCGGAAGTGTGCGGGAACAGCGCCGAGCCGGTGGGCGTCGAACGCAGGGAGCCCCGCCCGAATCGTGTTGCGACCAGTCTTCCAACCGGGGTTCCGGCGGTCGGGTACCACCCCCTGTTTGCGCCCCTGTGTCGCTGCGCCCCGCGGTCGCGGTCCCGGGGCGTCGGACGGCGGTCCGGCCTCCCCTACGACACCCGCAGCGGCATCACCAGGTACCGGAAGTCCGGCCGCTCCCCCTCCGCGCTCGGGACACCGGTGATGACCGCCGGTTTGGTGGGGGCCACGAAACTGAGCAGCGCGTTCTCCGACTGCACGCCGGTCAGGCCGTCGAGGAGGTACTGCGGGTTGAACGCGATGCGCATCGGTTCGCCCTCGAACTTCGCGTCCAGCGCCTCCACGGCCTGCGCGTCCTCGCCGGAACCCGCCTCCAGGACCACCTCGGAGGAGCTGAAGGAGAACCGCACCGGGGTGCTGCGGTCCGCGACCAGGGCCACCCGTTTCACCGAGTCGACCAGGGACGCCACCGGAACCTCGGCGCGGGCCGCGAAGTCGGTGGGGAAACGCGACTCGTACTTGATGAAGTCGCTGTCGATGAGGCGGGTGGTGGTGCGCTTCCCGGCGTGCTCGAAGCCGATCATGCCCTCGCCCGCGGAGTCGCCGACCGCGGACAGCGCGATGTCGACGTTGCCGCCCGCCAGCGCCCGGCCGAATTCGCCGAGGGTGCGGGCCGGCACCAGGGCGGAGGCGTCGATGTCGGCCTGCTCCGGCTTCCACCACATCTCCCGCACCGCGATGCGGTAGCGGTCGGTGGCGGCCAGCAGGATCGTGTCGCCCCGGAAGGTGAGGTGCACGCCGGTGAGCATGGGCAGCGTGTCGTCGCGGCTGGTCGACGGCAGCACCTGGCGCACCGCCGTGGCGAACACGTCGGCGGGCGCCGAACCGGTGGTGCGCGGCATGGGCGGCAGGCTCGGGTAGTCCTCCAGCGGCAGGGTGAGCAGGGTGAACCTGGTACTGCCGCAGGTGAGGAGGGCACGCGACCCCTCCACACGCAGCTCCACCGGGTGCGGCGGCAGGTTGCGGACGATCTCGGCGAGCAGCCGGCCCGACACCAGGACACTGCCCGCCTCCTCCACCTGCACGTCCACGGAGGCGCGGGCGGAGACCTCGTAGTCGAACCCGGACAGGTGCAGGGTGTCGGCGGCGTCGGCGATGTCCAGGCGCATCCCCGCGAGAACGGGGACGGCCGGGCGTGCGGGCAGCGCCCGCGCCGTCCAGGTGATGGCGTCCGCGAAGGCGTCGCGGTCAGCTCGGAATCTCACTGGGGCCTCCCTGTCCGTCCGGAGTTCCGGAGTCGGGGAGGACCCTACCCGGCGGGTACGACATTCCCCGGGAGGCCGCCCGCAGCGTGCGGACCGGCTTCGCAGCCGGGTTCCCGCAGCTCACCCCGCTCCGACCGGTTTCCCGCGCGGCGGTCAGCGGTACGGCCGCAGGGTCCACACCACGGCCAGGGGGTCGCACCTGCTTTCGCAACCCGCTGTCGGAAGGAGGGGGCACCCAGCCCACACGGAGCCGCAGTATCGGCACTGCACGGGGCACTAGCTCCGATGAAGTGAAGGCGGCAGCCATCCGGACGGTTGGTGGGCCGCCTTTCGCGTGTTCGGGGTTTCAGAGCCGGTGGGGCTGGTCAACCGTAGATTCCACGGCTGAGCGCCAGGAGCCTCCTTTGGCCCAGAGCAGGGCGACGGCAACGGGGACGTCCAGCAGGCACTCCTCGTGGGCGCGTAGGAACACGTACTCCAGTTCGGTAGCACCGAATTTGCGCACACGCTCGCGCGGCCACGCTTGTCGTGGTTCAGGACCGAGTCATCGCGCTCCAGAACCAGATGCCCCTGCCACCCCCCGCCAGGCCTCGGTGGTGGCATCCAGGCAGCGTGTGCGGGCTTCCCGAAGATGGCGGTCGGAGGCGTCGTCGATCTCCACGCGCCCTGGGACCGGTCATCGCTGCGCTGATCGGCCATCGGCGGGCGTTGTTCTCCCCGGTGACATGGACGCGCCGTTGGCCGGAGCGGCACAGGCTGTCGACCGTCCGGCGTGCGACGGTCACATGGGGAGGAAGAATGACGGCCGCGGCTACGAGGTAGCCGCGGTTCTCGGTCTCGTCCACGAAAACGTGCGTGCCTACCGGCATTCCAGCAACGGTTGGCAAAACGTCCCGTTCCTGACTCGCTCCGTTCGGAGCCGCCAGTGGGGAAACACCGGAAAGTGCTGCTTGTCGGGGGGACCGATCAGCGCATCCGAGTGTTTCTCAGCCTTTGGACGTGGACGGGCTCCTGACGGACGCCGGCCCCTTCCGAGGAGATGAAGCTTCTGGTGTGGACCAGTCGGCCACGCACGGCCGGGGACGGTTTCACGGCTGGTCCAGCAGGTGGCGCCCCGCGGGACTGCCAGAAGTCCCGCGCGGCGGTCAGCGGTACGGCTGCAGGGTCCACACCACGGTCGCGGTGCCGGCGGCCGTGTCGTCCTCGGCGCGCAGCGCCACCTCCACCGGGAACTCCGGTCGGCCGCCCGCCTCCAGTTCGGCGACGGCCCGGGTCCACTCCTCCCCCAGCACCGCCTCGGCGAGCACCGGCCCCTCGAAGGGCTGGCGGTGGTCGAGTTCGGCGCGCACCGAGAGCGGCAGGGCGAGCCTGAGGCGGTCGCCGAGGGCGTTGAACACCGCCGCGCCCGAGACGGTCTCGGCCAGCGCCAGCAGCGCCCCGGCCTGCTGGCTCCGGGCGTGGTTGTGGTGGTCGGGGTTGTCGGGCAGGCGCATCGCGGCCCGTTCGCCCGTCAACTCCACGAACTCCAGGCGCAGGGCGCGGGCGAACGGCATCGCCGCGAGAATGGACGACTTCGCGAAATCAGCGTCACTGATGGTCATGGCCGCAGATATTACTGGCGGGTAAGTCGTCTGGGTACTCCGCACCGCGCGGATTCCCGTGTTCCCTGGAATCATCGAAGACCCATCCGAACCAACGGACAGGAGAGGCACGTGACCGAGCAGCTCGCTCCCATGCCCGAGGACTGGCAGCGCGCCCTCGCCGTCGTCGCCCACCCCGACGACCTGGAGTACGGGGCCGCCGCGGCCATCGCCGCCTGGACCGACGCAGGCAAGGAGGTCGCCTACCTGCTGGCCACCCGGGGCGAGGCGGGGATCGACGGCATCAGTCCGGCCGAGGCGGCCCCGCTGCGGGAACGGGAGCAGATCGCCAGCGCCGCCGTGGTCGGCGTCACCACCGTCGAGTTCCTCGACCACCGCGACGGCGTCATCGAGTACGGTCCGGCGCTGCGCCGCGACATCGCCGCGGCGATCCGGCGGCACCGCCCCGAACTCGTCGTCACCCTCAACCACCGCGACACCTTCGGCGACACCTTCTGGAACACCCCCGACCACAAGGCCGTGGGCCGGGCCACGCTGGACGCCGCCGCCGACGCGGGCAACCGGTGGATCTTCCCGGAGCTCGTCGAGCAGGGCCTGCAACCGTGGGACGGAGTGCGCTGGGTGGCGGTCGCGGCCTCCCCGAGGCCCACCCACGCCGTGGACGCCACCGCGGGCTACGAACGCGCGGTCCGCTCCCTGCTGGAGCACCGTGCCTACATCGAGGGCCTCACCGACGAGGACCCGGAGACCTACGCGCGGTCCTTCCTCGACGAGATGCTGTCCGCGAACGCCGCCTCCTTCGGCGGGCGTCCGGCGGTCACCTTCGAGGTCTTCCCGCGCTGAACCGGCATGATCTTGACAGAAAAGGGCCATGATCTGCGGTTTCACGCCCATTCGCGTCAAGATCATCGTGGTCGGTGCCGGGCTGGCGATCTGTTCGGGTCCCCTGGAGCGGGTGGGCTCGGCGGCGATATGAGCAAGGCCCTGACGGGATTCCGTCGGGGCCTTTTCGCTGTGGTCCTACAGTTCGCTGTTGCGTACCGCGTCCAGGAACGCGGCCCACTCCCGGCCGGGGATGACCAGGTGGCCGAGGTGGGGGTTCTGGGAGTCACGCACCGCAGCGGCGGGTCTCTCGGGGATGGTGGCGACCTCGACGCAGTTCTGTGGGTTGGAGTAGGAGGACTTGCGGAACTTCAGCTCGGGCGAGCCCATCGCGGGGTCTCCTTTCAGGTGATCAGTCCCCGTAGGTAGCCGGAGACGTCATCGGGGTCGAGCGCCTTGGCGACCAACCGGTCGTGGTACTTGCGGTAGCGTTCCAGCTCTTCGTCCTTGACCAGGTACAGACCGTCAACGTCGGCCTCGATGAAGACGATGCCCTCGCTGCTGGAGGCATAGCCGAGGATCGTGAAGGCACCTCCCATACCGGGGTGGAAGCCCGCCGAGGTCGGGAGAACCTGGATGGTGATGTTCGGCCGGTCGGCCATGTTCAGCAGATGCTCGATCTGGTGATGTGCCAACTCCCGATCGTGGGCGATCAGCAGTTCCAGGGCGTGCTGTCCGATGATCGCCCACACGTCGGGCGCGTCGGGGCGTTCCAGGATTTCCTGCCGCTTCGTCCGTGCCTCCACCATGCGGTCGATCGCGGCGGGGTCGCGGATGAGTGTGGCCTGGGAGATTGCGGCCATGTAGTCGGTGGTTTGCAGCAGGCCGGGAATATAGGCGGGTTCATAGCTGCGCACGCTGGAGGCCCCAGACTCCAACGAGGCGTAGGCGCCGGTGAGCACATCGTCGTAGTCAGCCCACCAGTCGCGGCGGCGAGACTTGCGGGCCAGGTCGAGGATGGCGTCGCGTTCGGGGCCGGTGACTCCGTAGAGGCCGAGCATCAACCCGATGTCGGACACGGCCGGATGTTTGGTGCGGCCGGTTTCCACATTCGAGATTTTCGTCTCGGACCACTCCAGTGCTTCCGCTACCTGGCTGATGGTCATGCCTGCTGCGAGACGGCGGGCGCGCATCTGCACTGACAGCTCACGTCGGACCTGTGGTGCCTTGTGCATGTGGTCCTCTCCCCTCTCGCGTCGAGGAGATGGTATCGCCGAGGGGTCTGATCTGGACATTCGTGACTTTCTGATCAGGATATTCGTCTCAAGAATCTTGTCATAAGACTTGCGATTCGAAATTTTCGATCACAAGATGGTAGTGCTCATCATCCGCTGCCGCCCTTGTCCAGCGGCTCTCGCTTCTGGGAGGTTTCGTGCGCGTCCTGCTGTTCTGGTTGTTACTGCCCCTGGTCCTGCTGGCCGAGCTCGCCAGCCCGCCCCCGCGACCGCCCCGGCGTCGGCCGGTGGTGCACCGGCCGCGGCATGCCGCGCCGCCGCCTCGGCAGGCGCGGGCCCTCCCGCCCCGCATCCCGAACTACCCGGTGTTCGCCGCGTGTGCGCGCCGGTACTCCGCACTGTGGGAGATCACCTACACCCACGGCTCCCCCTGCCCGTATGTGGCGCGCAACCGGGTGACCGGCAGCACGGTGGCGGTGGACGACGTGGACCTGCTCGACCACATCCTGGCCACCTACGAACACCCCGACCCCGTGCGCGGCTACTACGGCCAACAAGCCCGCGGGCGTGTGCGCACCTACCTGGACAGCCACCCGCACGGGGGCCGGTGATGGCCGACTACACCCTCACCCCTGATCAGGTGGCGCTGCTGGCCGACGGGCGTGCCCGCGTCGAAGACCACGACCAGGGCCTGGCCGTGGTGCTGGGCACCGACCGGCTCATCCTGCCGATCCACGACGTGTCCACCACGGTGACCGCGCTGGCCAACCTCGACAGCCTGCTCGGCGCAGCCCTGTCGGCGGTCGCCCTGTACCGGCGCACCCGCCCCTGGAGTGGTCCGTCTCGTGGGGAGGCGGCTCGGTGACCGTGGCCTTCACCACCCTGCCCGGCCTGCCCGCCAGCGTGGCCGCCGCCCGAAGGTTCGTCACCGGCGTGCTGCACGCCTGCCCCGAGGCCACCGCCCCCGACGAGGTGGTGGACCGGGCCGCACTGCTCACCTCCGAGCTGGCCACCAACGCGCTGCGCCACACCCGCTCCGGCGACCCCGGTGAAACCTTCACCGTCCACCTCACCGTGGATGCCTACGGGCTACGCACCGAGGTCCACACCCGCATCCCACGCCAATGGCAGACCTTCCCACACATCGCCGCGCCCACCGACCCGTTCGCCGAGCACGGCCGCGGCCTGCTGCTGGTCGACCAGCTCGCCACCACCTGGGGCACCCTGGCCCCCTGGCAGCACGGCGTCTACTTCCACCTCACCTGGACCACCAACCCGCCCAACCACACCACCTAACCCCCGCAAAACACGGCGACCATGCCCCCAGAGCCAGAATCGGCGTGGCCGATGGCCCTGGGGACATGGCCGCCGCAGGTCAAGCCCGGACCTTCCCCGGCCCACAGCCGTCCGCCGGACCACGTGCACCCACCAGTCGACACCAGAGGAAGAGCACGCCGCCACGGTGCCGAGATCACCGCTGATCATGCGGTCGCGCGTCTTCGCCCCCGGTGGGTTACCATCGCTTGGAGGACTCGTGGTCCCTGGAGGGTTCGCATAGCGGCCGAGTGCGACGCTCTTGAAAAGCGTTAGGTCGGTAGCCCCGGCCTCGTGGGTTCAAATCCCACACCCTCCGCCGACGACACCGGCCCCCTCCCGGCAGCGCGGGAGGGGGCCGGTGTCTTCTTCACCGCGACGCCGACGGGTTCGAAACCACGGGGAGGCCGTCGACGTCACGGCTGACGGGGTCAGCCGAGCCGCTGGCGCAGCGCCTCGTACTCCTCCCACAGTTCGTCGGGCAGGCGCTCACCGAAGGACTTGAAGAACTCGGGGACCAGGTCGGCCTCCTGCCGCCAGACCTCCCGGTCCACCGACCGCAGCAGCTCCAGGTCCTCGGCGGGCAGGTCCAGGCCCTCGGTGTCGAGCGCGCCCGGGGCGGGGACCCGGCCGATCGGGGTGTCCTCGGCCTCCGCCGTGCCGTCCAGCCGCTCGATGATCCACTTCAGCACGCGGCTGTTCTCGCCGAAGCCCGGCCAGACGAACTTGCCCTCGGCGTTCTTGCGGAACCAGTTCACGTAGTAGATCCGGGGCAGCTTCTCCGGGTCGGCCTGCTTGCCGATCTTCAGCCAGTGGCCGAAGTAGTCGCCCATGTTGTAGCCGCAGAACGGCAGCATCGCGAAGGGGTCGCGGCGCAGTTCGCCGACCTTGCCCTCGGCGGCGGCGGTGCGCTCGGAGGCCACGTTCGCGCCCAGGTAGACGCCGTGCTGCCAGTCGAACGCCTCGACGACCAGGGGCACCGCGGAGGCGCGGCGGCCGCCGAACATGATCACCGAGATCGGCACGCCGTTGGGGTCCTCCCACTCGGGCGCGATGGTGGGCGCCTGGGAGGCGGGGGTGGTGAAGCGGGCGTTGGGGTGCGCGGCGGGCTCGTCGGAGTCCGGCGTCCAGTCGCGGCCCCGCCAGTCGGTGAGGTGCGCGGGCGGCTCGTCGGTGAGGCCCTCCCACCACACGTCGCCGTCGTCGGTCAGCGCCACGTTGGTGAAGATGCTGTTGCCCCACAGCGCCTTGATCGCGTTGGCGTTGGTGGACTCGCCGGTGCCGGGGGCGACGCCGAAGAAGCCGTACTCCGGGTTGATGGCGTAGAGGCGGCCGTCCTCGCCGAAGCGCATCCACGCGATGTCGTCGCCGATCGTCTCGACCTTCCAGCCGGGGATGGTCGGCTGGAGCATGGCGAGGTTGGTCTTGCCGCAGGCGCTGGGGAAGGCCGCGGCGATGTAGCGGGGCTCCCCGGAGGGCGGGGTGACCTTGATGATGAGCATGTGCTCGGCCAGCCAGCCCTCGTCGCGCGCCATCACCGAGGCGATGCGCAGCGCGTAGCACTTCTTGCCGAGCAGCGCGTTGCCGCCGTAGCCGGAGCCGTAGGACCAGATCTCCCGGGTCTCCGGGAAGTGGGTGATGTACTTGGTGGAGTTGCACGGCCAGGGCACGTCCTGCTGGCCGGGCTCCAGGGGGGCGCCCACGGAGTGGACGGCCTTGACGAAGGTGCCGCGCTCCTCGATCAGGCGCAGTGCGGGGGCGCCCATGCGGGTCATGATGCGCATCGACACCGCGACGTAGGCGGAGTCGGTGATCTCCACGCCCAGCTGGGAGATGTTGCCGCCGAGGGGGCCCATGCAGAACGGCACCACGTACATGGTGCGGCCCCGCATGCAGCCGGTGAAGACGTCCTTGAGGGTGGCGCGCATCTCGTCGGGGGCGACCCAGTTGTTGGTGGGGCCGGCGTCCTCCTCGCGCTCCGAGCAGATGAACGTGCGGTCCTCCACCCGGGCGACGTCACTGGGGTCGGAGCGGCAGTAGAAGCTGTTGGGACGGAGCTCCTCGTTGAGCCGGATCAGCGTTCCCTGCTCGACAAGCTGGGAGGTGAGTCGCTCCCACTCGGCGTCCGAGCCGTCGCACCAGACCACCTCGTCCGGCTGCGTCAGCTCCGCGATCTCGCGCACCCAGTCGACCAACTCCTGATGGCTGGTCGGAGCCACGTTATTTCCGTGGACCGCAGTAGTCACGATTCCTCCTCCTCAGGGGTTGGTCCAAATGATGGACGACAAACCCTTATTCCGACCAGTTGGCATAGACCTTGGACTAGACCTCTGCCGCGCTTCTGGACTAGACCATTCGGAGGGTGGGGCAATGGGTTCCCCGGCCTGTTCCGTACTCCTGGCCGTGCGTCTTTCCTCTAGTAACTGCCCACGTCACAGGGGTTGCACGTGGAATTCTGAGATATGAATCACAATATTGGGGAATGCTGGAGGAGTTCCCGCAGTCTGCTTTTTCGAGGATAAAGCCAGGGAATTCCTGGGCGCCGTGCGGGGACGCCCTGCAAAGAAGCCTAGTCGACCCGTCCGAAAGCCGCTCACCGGGGGTGGGGAAAACTCTCGGCGATCATTCCTGTGTTTTCCGTGGCGGTTTCCCGGAGGGGCGGCGCACACCGCGGGGCGGCCGACCCCACGGGAGTCGGCCGCCCCGCCCGCGTACCGGTGCGCGGCTCAACAGCCGGTCACGCGTTCCCAGTGGCCGGGAGAGGTCTCCTGCACCGAGGAGGTGACGTAGATGTTCCACAGGCCCAGCAGGTCGTCGCCGCCCACGCTGTAGGCGGAGCCGTAGCTGACGTAGGCGCGGCCCTCCGCCACGTGCTGGTAGTTGTTCGAGGTGACGCACTCACCCGCGGGCGGCGGAGTGGTCGGCGACGGGCTTGCCGTCGGGGTGGCGGTCGGCGACGGGGAGGGGTGCGGCGGCTCGTCCAGGCCCCAGAACTGGATCGTGTGGTACGTGGAGCAGATCGTGTCGAGGAAGTAGGCGCCGGCGGTGCCGCACTGCCCCTCGCCGGTCCCCGGGTCCACCGGGGTGCCGTGCCCCATGCCGGAGACCAGGTAGCGCGCCACCGCGTCCACGCCGGAGTCGGTCCGGTAGAACTCGACGGTGGTGTTCGAACCGAGCGACGCGGTCTCCGTCGGGGTCTGGCCCAGGCCCCACACGTTGGTCCACTGGTCGCGGGACTCCCGCGCGTTGACGGAGGTCACCACGTAGTCCGTGGTGCCGTGCCAGATCGCCACCCGCGGCCACGGCCCGGTCCAGCCCGGGTTCTTGGCCCGCACCAGGTCGCCCCACTGCTCGGGGGTGCGGTCCCGGCCGGGGTTCATGCACATCGAGGCGTCGAGCAGGCTGGTGGCGCAGCCGGTGGGCAGTCCGGCGACGATGCTGCCCGCGGCGAACACGTCCGGGTAGGCCGACAGCATCTCCGAGGCCATCGCGCCGCCCGCGGACAGGCCGGAGACGTAGACGCGGTCCTCGTCCAGGCCGTAGGTCCGGACCGCGTGGTCGACCATGTTCCGGATGGACAGCGCCTCCCCCGAGCCGCGGGCCGTGTCGCTGCTCTGGAACCAGTGGAAGCAGGCGGAGCCGTGGTTGGCCCGCTTCTGCTCCGCGTAGACCAGGGCCAGGCCGAGGCTGTCGGCGTAGGACGCCCAGCCCGCGTGCCGGTGGTAGGTCGCGGCGTCCTGGGAGCAGCCGTGCAGCAGCACCACCAGCGGCGCGTCGTCGGGGAGCGTGGCGGGAACGTAGACGTACATGTTCAGGTTGCCCGGGTTGGAGCCGAACGCGGACACCTGGGTCAGCGTCGCGGCCTCCGCGCGGGGGGCCAGCGCGGCGGCGCCGATCACCGCCGCGCACAGTCCGAGTACGGCGGTCAGCGCCGCCAGTACCCGGGCGGGTATCCGTCGGGTCAGGTGCAGCATGGTGCCTCCGGTCGAGAGACCCTGTGGGGAAACGGGTTCGGCCGAACACCGGTGCTCGAAGACTACGAGTGATGTGATCTGCATAACATGTGCTCGGAGTGGTGATCCGCGGGACGCGACGCGTGGGAAAACCACACAGCGGTGGGCCACATGGCGGGGAACCACACAGAAAAGCTCTTTCCTGTGGTGGTCGGCCATATCAGCGACCAGCCTCGGGAAACCTAGATTGAGGCCCATGACGACGCATGACATCCGTTCCGACACGGCCGCGCCCCCCGGCGCCCCCGCCGCGGCCGGGACGTCCGTTGACGTGGACCTCACGGGCAGGACCGCCCTGGTGACCGGAGCGGCGAGCGGGATCGGCCGGGCCTGCGCCGTCCGCCTGTCCGCCGCCGGCGCCACCGTCCGCCTCGCCGACCTCGACCGGGCCGCACTGGACGAGCTGGCCGAACGCGGCGTGGGCGAACCCTGCCCCGTGGACCTGACCGACCTGGACGCGGCCGAGGACGTGGCGCGCGGCGTCGACATCGTGGTCAACAACGCCGGGGTGCAGACGGTCAGCCCCGTCCAGGACTTCCCCCCGGAGCGCTTCTCCCTGATCCTGAGACTCATGCTGGAGTCGCCGTTCCGGATCGTGCGGGCCGCGCTGCCGCACATGTACGCCGGCGGCTGGGGCCGGATCGTCAACATCTCCTCCGTGCACGGGCTGCGGGCCTCCGCCTACAAGTCCGCCTACGTGGCCGCCAAACACGGCCTGGAGGGCTTCTCCAAGGTCGTCGCACTGGAAGGAGCCCCGCACGGGGTCACCTCCAACTGCGTCAACCCCGGGTACGTGCGCACCCCCCTGGTGGAGAAGCAGATCGCCGACCAGTCCCGCGCCCACGGCGTGCCCGCCGAGGAGGTCGTGGAGAAGGTGCTGCTGGCCCGCAGCCCGATCAAGCGGCTCATCGAACCCGCGGAGGTCGCCGAGATGGTGGCCTACCTGTGCTGTCCCGAGGCGTCCTTCGTCAACGGCGCCTCCCTGACCGTCGACGGAGCATGGAGCGCGAGCTGAACGACACCGACGTCCCCCCGGAGGACGACCCCTGGGCCGCCCAGGCCCAGTCGGTCTTCCTGGAGTTGCTGCTGCGCGACGCCCCCTCGGTCGAGTACGAGCGGCCCCTGCTGGAGGCCCGCGCCCGCGGCGACGACGCCGAACTCCTGGCCCGGCTGGAACGCGCCAAACTGCTGGCGCTGCGGGTCCGCACCGTGCTGCGCGACCTGCAGCGCCGCGAGTCCGAACTGACCGCCCTGTTCGAGACCGCCAACGACCTGACCGGCATGCGCAGCCTCGACCAGATGCTGCGCGCCATCGTGGACCGCGCCCGCAACCTGCTCAACACCGACGTCGCCTACCTGACGCTCAGCGACCCGGAACGCGGCGACACCTACATGCGGGTGACGTCCGGGTCGGTGTCGGCCCGCTTCCAGCGGCTGCGGCTGGGGCACGGCGAGGGCCTGGGCGGGCTGGTCGCCCAGACCTCCCTGCCCTACGTCACCGCCAACTACTTCGCCGACTCCCGCTTCCAGCACACCGAGCAGATCGACTCGGGCGTGCGCGAGGAGGGGCTCGTCGCGATCCTCGGCGTGCCCCTCCAGCTCAACGGCCAGGTCATCGGCGTGCTGTTCGCCGCGAACCGGCGGGAACGGCCGTTCTCCCACGCCGAGGTGGCGCTGCTCAGCTCCCTGGCCACCCACGCGGCCATCGCGATCGACAACGCCAACCTGATCGACGACACCCGCCGGGCGCTGGCCGAACTGAACACCGTCAACCAGCGGCTGCAGGAGCACACCGCGTCGGTGGAGCGCGCCGCGGAGGCCCACGACCGGCTCACCGACCTGGTGCTGCGCGGCGGCGGCATCGAGGACGTGGCCGCCGCCGTCGGCGACGTCCTCGGCGGCCGGGTGCGTATCCACGACCTCAACTCCACGGGCACGCCCCCGGGCTGCGAGGACCCGGAGACGGCCGAGGCGGTGCGCACCGCCCTGCACAGCGGCCGCACCGCCCGGGTCGGCGACACGTGGGTGGCCGCCGCTGCCGCGGGCAGTGAACTGCTCGGCACCCTCGAACTGCGCGGCGTGGAACTGGACACCACCGGCCAGCGCATCCTGGAACGCGCCGCCGTGGTCACCGCGCTGCTGCTGCTGATCCGCCGCTCCGCCACCGAGGCCGAGCACCGGGTGCGCGGCGACCTGCTCGACGAACTGCTGGACACCCCCGGCCGCGACCCCGAGTCGCTGCGGCAGCGCGCCGCCCGCCTCGGCGCGGACCTCGACGTCCCGCACGTGGTCGCGGTCGCCGAGTCGCCGGGCGCCGACCCGGGACGGCTGCGGTTGGCCGCCATGCACATCGCCGAGGTCGCCGGCGGACTCGCCGGAACCCGCGGCGGCCGGGTCGTGCTGGTGCTGCCCGGCACCGAACCCACCCCGGTCGGCCGCCGCATCGCCGCGGACCTGACGACGGCCGCCAACGGCGCGGTGACCGTGGGGGTCGCCGGACCGGCCGAGACGCTGCCCGGGTTCCGCTCCGCCTTCACCGAGGCGCTGCGCTGCCTGCAGACCCTGCGGGCGCTGGGCCGCGACGGCGAGGTCGCCGCCCCCGGCGACCTGGGCTTCCTCGGTCTGCTGCTCGGTGACGACCGCGACGTCGACGGCTTCGTCACCGCGACCCTGGGGCCGCTGCTGGAGTACGACGCCAAACGGAAGACGGTGCTGGTGGAGACGCTGCGCGCGTACTTCGCGGCGGGCGGCAACCTGTCGCGCGCCAAGGACGCGCTGCACGTCCACGTCAACACCGTCTCCCAGCGGCTGGAGCGGATCTCCCAGCTCATCGGCGCGGACTGGCAGGAACCCGGCCGCGCCCTGGAGATCCAGCTGGCGCTACGCCTGCACGGTCTGCTGGACGGCGGCGTGGACCTGGGCGGCGACCGTGGCGGCGGTTGACGAGAACAGCGGGGTGTAGTGGTTGTCCTCGGGCAGCGCCACCAGGTGCACCCCGCTGCCGTCCAGGGCGGCGAGCCGCTCCGGGGTGTAGAGGCCGGGGCGCTCGTCCATGAGCCCGCGGTCCGTCCACATCAGCCACGCCGGGCACGGCAGCGCCCGGATCGCCCCCAGCGTCTCCGGGTCCTCCAGCACCTGGGCGCCGTCGGCGCGCACCGCCTCGGCCACGCAGCTCGACCGCATCTCGGGCGGCTCCCCCACCAGGTCGCGCTGCACGTAGTCGTCGGCCCACGTGTTCCACCGGCCCGCGAACGCCGGATGCCGCTGCCAGAAGGCGCGGTAGTCGTCCCGGTCGGCGAACGTCATGGACAGCCGGGCCATCGCCGGTCCGATCACCGCCTCGATGTCGGTGCCGGGCGGGGCGGGCAGCCCGAACCCGCCGTCGACGAGCACCACGCCCGCCACCCGGTCGGGGTGGCACACCGCGGCCAGGCAGGCCACGAACGCGCCCATGGAGTGCCCCACCACGACGGTGCGGTCCACCCCCGCCGCGTCCAGCACCGCCACCAGGTCGGCGACGTGCGCGCCCAGCCCGTAGGGGCCGGGAAGGTGCGCGCTGCGGGCCCGGCCCCGCAGGTCCGGGGCGAGCAGCGCCAGACCGTCGGGCAGTTCGGCGGCGACCCTCGCGAACGAGTGCCCGTTGGCGGTGATGCCGTGCAGGGCCAGCACGGGCAGCGCGTCGGCGGCCCCCCAGCGGGTGACGGTGAGCGCGCCGCCCGCCACGGCCACGGAGAATTCGGTTCCGGTCACGAGAGGACTCCTCAACGGTTGACGGTCGCACAGCACAGGCCGGCCCCGGCCCTCCGCCCCCGGCAGGGGGAGGGCCCGGGCACGGCGGCGGGTTCCGGCCCCGAACAGGTGAGGGAGCTGACGGAAGGAGCCGGAACCCGGTCTCAGGAGGCCGCGGCCGCGCGGCCGCGACCGCGCAGCGCGGCCCTGATCCGCCCCGGCAGGGCGGTCAGTCCGCCGGGGAAGAAGAACACCAGCAGCACGAAGAGCGTGCCGAGGATGAACAGCGGCTGGCTCAGCGGCGCGCGCACCACCGCGGGCAGGGTGTCGAACACGTCGGAGGCGGCCAGCTGCAGCAGCCGGTGGTCGACGTAGGTGTAGACGACCGCGCCCAGCAGCGGCCCCCACCGGGTGCCCGCACCGCCCAGGGACACCATGACCAGCAGGGTCAGCGTGAACTCGGCGGTGGTGATGGCCGGGGTGACACCGCCGGACACCAGCAGGTAGACCACGCCGCCCAGGGACGCCAGGGCGCCCGCGACGGTGAACGCCGCCAGCTTGTACGGGTAGGGGTTGACGCCCAGCACCGACACCCGCTGCTCGTTGGCGCGGATGCCCTGCCAGACGCGGCCCACCGGGGTGGCGCCCAGCCACCACACCACGCCCACCGCCACGACCACGTACCCGACGGCCAGCCAGTACAGGTTGACGGTGTTGACCACGCCGATGAACGCGCCGGGCACCGTGTCCGGGTTGAGCGCCAGCCCCTCCTCGCCGCCGGTCATCCGTCCCGGGTCGCGGATCACCAGGATCGACCCGGCCTGCGCGAACGCCAGGGTCACCATGGCCAGCGCGATCCCGGACACGCGCAGCGAGATCGCGCCCAGCACCAGGGCCAGCGCGGTGCCGGAGACGACCGCGATCAGCGCCGACCACAGCAGCGGCAGCTCCAGCGTCCACATCAGCAGCGCCGCCAGGTAGGCGCCCGCCGCGAAGTACAGGGCGTGCCCGAACGACAGCAGGCCCACCCGTCCGTACAGCAGGTCGTAGCTGGTGGCCAGTCCGCCGAACACCAGGCACGTGGCGAGCAGGTGCAGGGTGGAGGGACTGTTCAGGGTGCCCTCGAACAGTCCGGGCAGGGACAGCGTGGAGAACGGCAGGCTCAGCAGCAGCACCGCGACCACGGCCGGGGCCGCCCAGCCGGGGACGCGGCGCGTCCGCCGCACGTCCACGATCGGTTGCGCCGCCGCGGGCGCGGACGTCCGCGGCGCGTGCTCGGTGTCGACGTTCATGCCACCCTCCCGGCGGTCGCTCCGGCCAGCCCGCCCTGCCGTGTCAGCAGCACGGCGGCGAGCACGATGACCACGGCGATGTCGCCGAGCCCGGCGACGGTGTAGTAGTTGGCGAACTGCTGGACCATGCCGACCGCCACCGACGCGACCGCGCAGCCCACGGTGGACGTGGTGCCGCCGATCACGACCACGATGAACGCGAAGATCAGCAGCGAGGTGCCCTGGAACGGCGTGACCACGCCGAAGTAGAGGCCGCCGAGCGCGCCCGCGAGCGCCGCCGCCGCACCGCCGATCGCGAAGACCAGGGTGAAGGACCTGCGCACGTCGATGCCGAGCGCGGTGACCATGGCCCGGTCCTCCACGCCGGCGCGCACGATGAGGCCGTAGCGGGTGCGGGAGCCGAACAGCAGCAGGCCGGCGAGGACGAGTCCGGCGACCGCGATGAGCAGGAACCGGTCGGTGGGGATGGCCGCCCCCAGCAGGGACACGGTGCCGGAGACGAGCTCCGGACGCGGGAACGTCAGCGGGTCGGCGCCCCAGACCGCCTGGATCAGCGCGGGCACGGCCAGGCTGAGTCCCACCGTGACCAGGATCTGTTCGCGGTGCCGCCCGTACAGCGGACGGATCACCCCCAGCTCCACCAGGGTCGCGGCGAGGGTTCCGGCGGCGACGCCGAACGCCACCGACACCAGGAAGCCGAACCCGTCGGAGCCGGCGCCGGGCAGGTGGCCGCTGGCCCACCAGGTGGCGTAGGCGCCGATGGACAGGAACGCGCCGTGCGCGAAGTTCAGCACGTCCATCAGGCCGAAGATGAGGGACAGGCCCGAGGCGATGAGGAAGTAGAGCGCGCCGAGACCCAGGCCGGTCACGACGAGCAGGACGACGGTACTCATGCGGTTCCTCCCTGCGGGTGGGTCGCGGGGGCGGAGGTCCGGGACACGCCGAGCAGCTCCCGGGTGCGTTCGGCGTCGTCCAGCAGGTCCAGGACCGCCCCGGTGTGCACGACCCGGCCGGCGTCCACGACGACGGCCTGGCCCGCGACCCGCCGCACCAGCGCCAGGTTCTGCTCCACCAGCAGCACCGGCACCTCCTCGGCGACGCGGGCGACCGCGTCGGCCACCTCCGCCACGACGCGCGGCGCCAGGCCCTTGGTGGGTTCGTCCACGATGAGCAGCCGGTTCTCGTTGAGCAGCACCCGGCCGATGGCGAGCATCTGCTGCTGGCCGCCGGAGAGGGTCCCGGCGGGCTGCGCGGCCCGCTTGGCGAGCTCCGGGAACAGGTCGTGGACCAGTTCGTAGCGGGGCGTCTGGCCGCGCCGCTCCGCCAGCCGCAGGTTCTCGGCGACGGTGAGCCCCGCGAACACGCCCCGGTCCTCCGGCACGTAGCCGATGCCGAGGGAGGCGATGGCGTGCGTGGGGTCGGCGGTGATGTCGCGGCCCGCGAAGACGGTCCGGCCGGTGCGCGGCACCAGCCCCAGCACCGCCTTGACGGTGGTGGTCTTGCCGACGCCGTTGCGGCCGAGGAGCGACGTGACGCCGTGGTCGGCCACGGTGAACGACACGCCCTGGAGGATGTGCGAGCCCTCGATCCACACGTGCAGGTCGGCGACGTCCAGCAGCGGTGCGGCGGGCGCGGCGCTCACAGCGCGTCCCCGAGGTAGGCGGCCTGCACCTGCGGGTCGGCCATGGCGGTGTCGGGGTCGGCCAGGGCCAGCAGCGCGCCGTGGTGCATGACGGCCAGGCGGTCGGCCATATCGAGCAGCACCTCCATGTGGTGTTCGACCATGAGGACCGTGCAGCCCTGTTCGCGGTGCACGGTCCGGATGACCTCGACGAGTTCGCCGATCTCGCCCGCGCTCACCCCGGCCATGGGCTCGTCGAGCAGGATGACGCGGGGCTCGCGGGCCAGCAGCAGCGCGAGTTCCAGCTTGCGCTTGTCGCCGTGGGAGAGGTCCCCGGCGAGCGCCTCGGCGCGGTGCGACAGCCGCACCAGGTCCAGGACCCGGCTGATCTCGGGGCCGCCGACGGGGGCGGCGCGCCGCCAGAAGCGGCGCGACTCCCCCGACCGGGCCTGGACCGCCAGCCCCACGTTCGCGCCGACGGACAGGTCGGCGAAGACGCTGGAGGTCTGGAAGGTGCGGCCCAGGCCCAGGCGGGCCCTCCGGTGCGGCGGCAGCCGGGTGATGTCGGTCCCGGCCAGCTCCAGTCGGCCGCGGGTGGGCCGGGTCAGACCGGAGACCAGGTTGAACAGCGAGGTCTTGCCGGCTCCGTTGGGGCCGATGACGGCGAGGAACTCGCCCTCGTCGACCGTCATGGACACGCCGTCGACGATGACGGCGCCGCCGACCGACCAGCTCAGGTCGTCCAGGACCAGCATCGGCGCCGTGGCGCGTCCGTTGCGCGGGGCCGTGGCGGAGGGGGTGGGGGAGGTCATCGCGTCACTCCGCGACCGGGGGCTCGACGTCGGCGGCGGGGATCTCCGCGATCAGCTCGGGGACGGCGTCCGCGCCGGAGCCGACCAGGCGCACCTGGTACATCGGCTGGAGCAGCGCGTGGTCCTCGGCGCGGATGGTCAGGGTGCCCTTGACCCCCTCGAAGGTCCAGCCCTCCAGCGCCCTGATGCGCTCCTCGGTGGTGTCGCCCTCGGTGACGGCGTGCACGACCATCTGCGCGGCGGTGAAGCCGTCCGGCGTGAACAGGTCCACCTCGCCGCCGTTGCCCTCGACGAACTCCTGCATCATCTGCGCGGCCTCGGTCTCGGCGGCGCCGTCGAAGTAGTGGGACAGGAAGGAGATCTTGCCCTCGGCCTCGCCGAACACCGGGTAGGACGCCTTGATGTCGAGGCCGGTGACGACCTCGGTGGCGTCGAGTACGCCCTGCTGGTTGAGGGACTTCCACATGGCGGAGGCGGTCTCGCCGGCCCACGCCACGAACAGCAGGTCGGGTTCGGCCTGGCGGACCTGCTCGGCGAAGGGGGTCAGGTCGGTGGTGTCGGGCGGCGCGAGGACGCTGTCCACCTCGGCGCCCTCCGCTTCCAGGACGGCGGTGACGGCGTCGACGTTGTCCTGGCCGAAGGCGTTCTGCTGGGCGAAGACCGTGACCTTCTTGCCCTCGGGGTCGTCCATGAAGGAGCCCGCGGCGAGGATGTCCTGGTAGGTCTGGCGGCCGGAGCGGAAGGTGTGGTCGTTGACGCCGGTGATGGCGTCGGTGGCGGCCGGGCCGGAGATGAACAGCACGTCGTTCTGCTCGGCGATCGGCGCGACCTGGACCGCCACCCCGGAGGCGGTGGACCCGGCGATGATGTCGTAGCCCTCGCCGATGAGTTCGCGGGCCGCGGACACCGCCTTGGTGGGGTCTCCGGCGTCGTCGCGCGTGGTGACCTCGACGGGGCGGCCGTCGATCTCCATCGTGCCGCCGGTGGCGTACTCCAGTCCGGCTTCGAAGCCCTGGTAGTACTGCTCGCCGTAGGTGGCCAGGGGGCCGCTGACGGAGTAGACGAGGCCGATCCTGATCGGGCCGTCCGCGTCGCCCCCGGCGGCGCTCTCCGGGCTGCCGCAGGCGGTGAGGACGAGGGCGCCGGCGCTCAGGACGGTCACGAGGGGCACGAAGGGGGGGTAGCGCATGTCTCCTCCAGGTGTCCCCGCCACCCTGCGGGCGGCGGTGGGGACGGCGGGATAGGGGTGTGCCACCGAAGCTAGAGAAGAGGTGACGTGATTCACATGTTGCCGTAGCACATATTGGGCCGTGAATCGGTGTCTTCCGCACCCATCGGAGAAGGGCGGGGCCCGCCGTCCGGTGGCGGCGGGCCCCGCGGGTTCGGAGGAGGCGGTTTCCCTTCCTGCGCCAGGTCACGTCCGCGCCCGCCGAGAGTGTCCGGCGGCGGGGGCTCCGGCCGCGCCGTGTCGCACGCCCATACACGCCGGGAGGTCCGCCCGGGGCGGGCGGTCACCGGGGCCAGGCGAACGCCTCTCCCACGGTGGCGGCCAGCTCCAGGTAGGCGTCGCGGGTCGTCGGGTGGAGCCGGTCCAGGTGGATCTCGGCCCCCTCCTCCAGGTGCGGGTCCCACGGGACGCGCACCACGGCGCGGCACCGGGAGGCGAAGTGCTCCTCCAGGCGTTGCAGGTCGACGTTGGACCGGTGGTTGCGGCGCACCATCGACAGCACCACCACCGCGCCCCGCACCAGCGGGCCGTAGTCGTGGGCGTCCAGCCAGTCGAGGGTGGCCGACGCGCTGCGCGCACCGTCCACCGAGGGGGTGGAGACCACGATGATCTGGTCGGCCAGGCCGAGCACGCCGCGCATCGCCGAGTGCAGCAGACCGGTCCCGCAGTCGGTGAGCGTGATCGAGTAGAAGTGCTCCACGATCCGGGAGACCTCCCGGTAGTCGTACTCGCTGAGCGCCTCCGAGACGGCGGGGTCCTGGTCGGAGGCGAGCACCTCCAACCGGGACGGGGCCTGGGAGGTGAACGCGCGGATGTCGGCGTACCGGGAGATCGTGTCCTTCTCGTTGAGCAGGTCCCGGATGGTCGTCGGGGTCTCCAGGTGCAGCTTGTCCGACAGGGTGCCCCGGTCCGGGTTGGCGTCCACGGCCAGCACCCGGTCGCCGCGCAGCGACGCCAGGGTGGAGCCCAGGGCGGCGGTCGTCGTGGTCTTGCCCACCCCGCCCTTGAGGGAGAGCACCGCCACCCGGTGGTGCCCGCCCACCACGTGGGTGCACGCCCGGCTGATCAGTTCCTGGCGGCGGCGTCCGGCCCGGGACTCGCCCGGGGTGACCAGACCGAAGGTGAGCGACCGCACGGCCCGCCGCCACCCCGAGGCGGTTCCGGTGCGGTGGCCGCCGCTCCACTCCCGGCCGGGGGTCACCACGGGCGGGGCGACACCGCCCGGCGGGGTGACCGCCCGCCTCGCCGGCGGCTGCGGCGGGGCGGGAGGCGGGGGCGGGGACGCCGGAGCGGCCCGGTGGGGGACGGGGTCGGCGGGACGCGGCTCCGGGCGCTCCTCCGCCCGCACCGAGGGGTGCGGGCCGCTCGGACCGGCGGGCCACGCCGGAGCGGACGGCTCCGGTCCCGGGGACGCCGAGGGGAGGAACTCCGGGAGGTCCAACGGAGGCAGCGGTTCGGGTTCGGGAACGTCCTCCGCCGGCGGCGGGGGAGGCGCGGACCGCTGCTGCGACTCCTCCAGCAACTGCCGGAGCTGCGGCCGGTTGCGGCCGAACCGCGATCGCGCGGACGGGGCCGGGGGCTCCGCGGCGGCGTCCTGGTCCGCCGGGCCCCGCTGCGGGGCGTCGTCCGGTCCGGCCGGTCGGGAGGCGGCGGACGGCGCCGCCTCGGCGTCCGGGCGCGCTCCGGGGTGCGGGAGACCGGGGTCGGGGGCGGCGGACGGGACGGACGGGCCCGGCCCGGGGTGCGTCGGGGACGGGGGCTCCTCCGGGAACGGCTCCGGCGGCCGCGGCGCGGCGGCCGCGGGCTGCGGGTCGAGCGGGCCGTGCCCCGCGACGTCGGTGCGCGGACGCTCTCCGGGAGGCGGCGGGGCCGGGGGCAGCGGTGCGGACGGACCGGGGTCGGGGGCCGGGTGCTGGGCGTAGGGCGGCGGGGGAGCGATCAGGTCCAGGTCGAAGTCGTCGTCGCCGAACCACTCGTCGGACTCCTCGTAGCGGTCCTCTCCCGGCTCGGCGTCGACCGTGGGATCCCCGTGCTGCGAGCGCGGCGAACGAGCACCGAAGTGTTCGGAACCGTCGTGCTCTTCGTAGGCCACCGCGCCACTCCTCAGGACACTCCGCAGACCGTACCGGGCATGCGTGGTACTCGGCTGCTCCACCGGTGGAGGCGGCGCGCCGCCTCCGTGCTCTTCAGGTACCTGGGCACCAACGATAGAACCAGCGGTCGTGAGATGAGAAGGGAGCGATCCCCCCGTCCCGGTGCAGTCCGACGCCCCGACCCCGTTCCGGCGGGGGTGGGTAGCGTGGTTTTCATGCGAGCGATAGTCGTCAGTGCCCCCGGAGGCCCCGAGAACCTCGACTGGCGGGAGGTGCCCGACCCCGAGCCGGGGCCGGGGGAGGTTCTCGTCGAGGTCGCGGCCACGGCGGTCAACCGGGGCGACATCAGTCAGCGGCAGGGGCACTACCCGCCGCCGCCCGGCGCCTCCGAGTACCTCGGGCTGGAGTGCTCCGGCCGTATCGTCGCGCTCGGCCCCGGCACGGAGGACTCCGGCCACCGGGTCGGCGACGAGGTGTGCGCGCTGCTGAGCGGCGGCGGCTACGCCGAGTTGGTGGCGGTTCCCGTGGGCCAGGTGCTGCCGGTCCCGGCGGGGGTCGGCCTGGTCGAGGCCGCGGCCCTGCCCGAGGTGGCCTGCACGGTGTGGGCCAACGTGTTCCTGACCGCCGGGCTGCGTGCGGGGGAGGCCCTGCTGGTGCACGGCGGCGCCAGCGGCATCGGCACCTTCGCGATCCAGGCGGCCCGCGCGTTCGGCGCCCGTGTGCTGACCACCGCGGGCAGCGAGGCGAAGCTGGAGCGCTGCCGCCGACTCGGCGCGGACGTCGCCGTCGACTACCGGTCCGAGGACTTCGCGGCACGGGTGCGGGAGGAGACCGGCGGCCGCGGGGTGGACGTGGTGCTCGACATCATGGGCGGCAGCTACCTGGACGCCAACCTCCGTTCGCTCGCGGTGGGCGGACGGCTGGTCGTCATCGGTCTCATGGGAGGGCGCAGGGCCGAGCTCGACCTGGGGCGGATGCTGGTCAAACGGCTGTCCGTGCACGCCGCGACGCTGCGGTCGCGTCCCCTGGAGGAGAAGGCCGCGATTGTCACACAGGTGGCGGAACAGGTGTGGCCCCTGGTCGAGAAGGGGACGATCCGACCGGTCGTGGACCGGGTGCTGCCGCTCAGCCGGGCCGCCGAGGCGCACCGCGTGCTGGAGGCCAGCGAGCATGTCGGAAAGATCCTGCTCGTCACCGATCCACAGCACTCACCGTGAAATATCGGCGTAGTGTCTCCAAACGTCAACAGCCGCAAGGTGGGAGATGCGATGAACAACGGACCCAGTCAGGAAGAACAGCAGCCCCAGGTCCTGGTGCTGGGACCGGGAGGACCGACGACCGTGCCTCCCGTCTCGTCCGGTGAGGACAAGGAGGAGTCGGAGGACCGTCCCGTCACCGAGATGGTCGAGCAGCCCGCCAAGGTCATGCGGATCGGCAGCATGATCCGGCAGTTGCTGGAGGAGGTCAAGGCCGCCCCGTTGGACGAGGCGAGCCGGGCCCGGCTGAAGGAGATCCACGCCAGCTCCATCAAGGAGTTGGAGGACGGGCTCGCGCCGGAGCTGGTGGAGGAGCTGGAGCGGCTCTCCCTGCCGTTCACCGACGGGGAGACGCCCAGCGACGCCGAGCTGCGCATCGCGCAGGCGCAGCTCGTGGGCTGGCTGGAGGGCCTCTTCCACGGTATCCAGACGACCCTGTTCGCCCAGCAGATGGCGGCCCGTGCCCAACTGGAGAACATGCGCCGGGCGCTGCCCGCCGGACTGCACCAGCACGGGGAGGGCGAGCAGTCGCAGGGGCGCGTGCAGGGCAGTTCGGGACCGTATCTGTAGTTCCGCGGCGGGGGCGGGAGCGGGTTCCCGTCCCAGTGGCCCGGTCCGCCCGTTCCGGGCGGGAGGTGAGACGGCGGGGCGGGGACCGTTCGGGTCCCCGCCCCGCCGTCTGTTCGGTCACGGGGCCGGGGCGTTCGACGCGGGGCCCGGTTTCTTCCCGTCTGGTTCGGGGTTTGGGACGACGACAATAAGCAGAGCAGCGTTCTGATTGATGAACTTTTAGTGCTTTTTGCGCTCAAAGCCCGATTTTTTTTGATCGAGACAGTGGGAACCTGAGCAAACCCCCTGCGAAACAAGATGTTCTATTTTTAGAATTTCGCTACGGCGGAGGGGAGTGCGCGTGCCGCCGCCGTCCGAAACGGGTGTCGTCGTGTCCGGAGAGCCAGAGGCGAGGGGAAGCGAAATGGTGGTCTGCGAACACCGCCGAATGCTTGCGCGACTCGTCGCGGGGGGCGCTCCGGGCCCGGCGTGGGGCGGGGGCGTCCGGCGGGGCCGCACCGCCGGGGCGCAGGTCCGGCCGCAGCGGTTCTGCTGCGAGGTGCCGGCCGTGCTCCGGATCGGTGACGGCCGGGAGGGCCCCGACGCCCCCCGGCCGCACCGGGACGCTTCCGGTGCCGCTGCCCGCCGGGCGGCGGGGACGCGAAGGGACGGCGCCGGCGGCCCGACAGCGGCCGTCACCGCGCGGACGGCGGGGGAGTCCGCGGTGCACGGGCACGGGCCGCGCAGGCTGCGACGCGAGGCGGGGGAGGCGCCCTCGCGGCGGCTGCGGCTCGACGGCCCGGCCCGGGGGCTTTGCGGAGGGACGGTGCCCCCCGAGGAGCAGGCGGCGTGGCTCGGCCGCCCTGACGCTCCGGTGCGCCGCTGTCGGACACCCGACACCTGAGACCATCCAGGAGCCATCCCGAGGGGGGAGACAGGGGGGAGAGGGCCACGGGCGGACCCGCCAGCCAGGCGGGACCCGCCCGTGGCCTTTGTGCTGCCCCCGGACAGTGAAAATGAAAACAGTTTCTCTTTTCTCCTGGGAGGTCTCACGAAATAACTTAGTAGTGGCGGTCGGGATGGGACAGAACAGGATGAGGATTCTCGGCATAAATTCAGGATTGCTTTCCCGGGGAGGGGTGGGAGCCGGTGCGCCGGAAGGCGGCGTGCGGCCGGGAGGGGTTCCCGCGCTGGAATTCCGGCCACGGCCGCCGGTGACGGCAGAAAAGAGGGGGCGCTGCGGAGAAGGGGCAGAGTGGGGGGTGCCCGTGGCCTTTCCGTGGACGGACGGAGTGGGCGGTTGAATCGCTCCTGATTTGGAGAAATGTCCACTACGACAGGGTTTGTCGGATTCTGTCCATGATGGGGAGCCAATCAGGTCGAATCTGGTAGTGTTTCACTTCCTGGACAGGATTTGCCGACGAAGTCCCATCTTCGACGCCAGATGAAATCTGTCCTTGTTGTCGGTGGAGGGGACGCTGCCGTGGCGGCCGGGAGACCCCGGTCGGCAGAAGAGGGCGGGCGGGACCGAGAACGGGCGAGCGTCTCCCGCACCGACCCGGTCGCGTCCCCGGATCAGCGGACGAAAGAGACAGGACCGGTGGACGGCTTGGTGGACGACCTGACCGCACGGACCGACGGAACGGCTCCCGCCCCGGCGACTCCCCCGCCCCCGCGAGGAGGCGGAACCCCCCGCCGCTACGCGGCCTCGACCGACGCGCCGGTGCGCTACCTCCCGATCGTCCGCGAGGGGGTGCTGCTGGGCTGTCTGTGGGCGGCCGAAGCCGAGGACGCGGCGGGCTTCGTCACGCGGGACGCCGTCGGCGGTCCGGCAGAGCGCTTCTGGACGGACCGGATCGCCCGGTGTGCGCGCGAGGGGCTGAGCCCGCTCAAGGTGCTGCACCGCTGGGCGGGCGAGGTCGAGGACCCGGTGGGCGGCGCGGTCCCCGCCGAGGCGCGGGAGCGGATCGCGGCCTCCCCGGACGTGCTCCGCGCACTGCTCCGGCCGCGGTGACCCGGCCGCACCGTTCCGCCGCGGCCGGCGCAAGCGAGGCGTGTCACCACCACTCTTTTCGGCGATGGTCGCTCCCGGGGGAACGAACCACGCGGTCTGTCCATCCAAAGGGTGCGGGAACGAGAGACGGGCCCGCGCGAAAGGAGGACGGATGCGCACTGTGGTTCGGCGGAGCGCCGCCGGGATGGCGGCGGCGACGGCGCTGCTCCTCTCCGGGGCGTGCAGCTTCAGCTTCAGCCTGGGGTCGGCGAGCGTCGACGGGGAGGAACTCGCCCGAGTGGTGGAGACCCAGTTGGCGGCCGAGGTGGGCCAGCATCCTGAGAGCGTCACCTGCCCGGAGGACCTGCCCGCCAGGGTCGGCGCGGAGGTCCGCTGCGAACTGGACAGCGGAGACGGGGTCTACGGCGTGACCGTGACCGCGACCAGTGTCGAGGACGGGGACGTCAAGTTCGACATCGTCGTCGACGAGACGCCCATGCGCTGACCGATCACGGCGCCCCGACCGCAGCGGGGCGCCTCCACCGACCGGGGGCACGGCGGAACAGTCCCGCCGTGGCGGCCGACCGGTCGGAGCACTCCCGCCCGGTCCCCGCGGGAGAGGCCCGCCGCCGAGACGCTCCAAGAGCCGGAGTGGAGACACCTCGCCCCGCCGAACTCCCCCGAAGCGAGCCCGGGGCGGGGGTCAGCCCCGGGGGTCGGCCGGCTCCCGGGTGAGGCTGGCCATGACGAGGTCGGCCAGGTGGCGGTAGGCCTCGGCGTCGTCGAGCCCGGTGGCCGCCTTGATCGTGCCGTCCTGAATCCCGGTCATGACCCGGGCCACCGCCGACCCCACGAAGGCGGCGTTCACCGGGCGCAGCACCCCCGCCGCCACGCCCTCGGCGACCAGTTCCCGCACGCGGCGGGCCGCCACGAGCGTGTTCTCCTGGTAGACCTCGTTGGCGGGCGCGAACGCGGCCAGGTCGGCGTAGAACCGCTCCGAGGCCGGTTCCAGTTCCGAGGCGACGGCTTCCAGGTAGACCGCGAGCCGCTGGGGTTCCCGCGACTCGGTGACGCGGGCCTCGATGCGTTCGGCCGCCCTCTTGAAGTAGGAGCGCACCGCCGCGACCACGATCTGTTCCTTGCTCGGCGCCACCAGGTACAGGGTGCTCTTGGAACAGCGCAGGCGTTCGGCCATGTCGCTCACGCTGAACTCGGAGAATCCCTCGGCCAGGAACAGGCGCCGCAGACCGTCGAGCAGCTCCTCGCGGCGCGCGCGGGTCTTCTCGGACAGGTTCTGGAGGGCAGGCATGCGCTCCAGGGTACCGATCTTGTCTTTTCGGTACCCAAATCAGTACTCTGGTACTGAGTAGAGTACGAGGGTGGGATCATGACCGTCACACGCCTGATGCCGTCCCGTGAAGCCGCCGACCTGGTCGGACTCGTCCGGGAGGTGGCGCGGCGGGAGTTCGCTCCGCACGTCGCCGAGGCCGAGGAGGCCGAACGCTTCCCCCGTGAGGCGTTCCGCACACTCGGCGGACTGGGCGTCCTCGGCCTGCCGTACCCGGAGGAGTACGGCGGGGGCGGCCAGCCCTACGAGGTCTACCTGCAGGTCCTCGAAGAGATCGGGGCGGTCTGGGCGTCGGTCGGCGTGGGCGTCAGCGTGCACGTGCTGTCCTGCCACGCCCTGGCCGTCCACGGCACCGAGGAGCAGCGGCGGCGGTGGCTGCCCGACCTGCTCGGCGGCGACCTGCTCGGCGCGTACTGCCTGTCCGAGCCGCACGCCGGATCCGACCCCGCCGCCATGACCACCCGGGCCCGACGCGACGGCGACCACTACGTCATCGACGGCGTGAAGTCCTGGATCACCCACGGCGGACAGGCCGACTTCTACACCGTCATGGCCCGCACCGGCGAGGACCGCTCCCACGGCGTCTCCTGCTTCCTGGTCCCCGCCGACACCCCGGGCCTGAGCGCCGACCGCCCCGAACGGAAGATGGGACTGACCGGGTCGCACACCACGATGCTGCGCTTCGACGGCGTCCGCGTCCCCGTCGACCAGCGGATCGGCGCCGAGGGCCAGGGCCTGCCCATCGCACTGTCCGCACTCGACTCCGGCCGGCTGGGCATCGCCGCCGTGGCCACCGGCCTGGCACAGGGCGCCCTGGACACCGCGGTCGACTACGCCCGGCAGCGCACCGCCTTCGGCAAGCCCGTCATCGAACACCAGGGCCTGGCGTTCCTGCTCGCCGACATGGCCGCCGCCGTGGAGACCGCCCGCGCGGCCACCCTGCGCGCGGCCCGGCTCAGGGACCACGGCCTGCCCTACAGCGCGGAGGCGTCCATCGCGAAACTGGTCGCCACCGACAACGCGATGCGGGTGACCACCGACGCCGTACAGGTCCTCGGCGGCTACGGCTACACCCGCGACTTCCCGGTCGAACGCTACCTGCGCGAGGCCAAGGTCATGCAGATCTTCGAGGGCACCAACCAGATCCAGCGCCTGGTGATCGGCCGCCACCTCGCCCGCGGCACAGCGGGGAGCACGGTCGCGGTCGCCGACTGACCGGGGGAAGGGAAACGGCGCGGGACGGCTCGGGGAGGGCCGTCCCGCGCCGGATGCGCCGCGCTACTTCTTCTTCCGTTCGACGAACTCGGTGAGGAACTCCTGGAAGCGCGGCGAGTTCACCGACGAGGCCTGCGCCCACGACTCGAACTCCAGCACGGCGTCGAGTTCGGCGGTCTCCGCCATGCGCACCGCCCGCTTCATGTCCCTGACCAGGGCGGGGTCGCGCTGGGCGTAGCGGTGGGCGAGCTCCAGCGCCTCGGCGACGGGGTCCTCCGCCAGCCGGGTGGCCAGGCCGGTGCGGAACGCCTCCTCGGCATCGATGCGTTCCGCGCCCAGGATGGCGGCCAGCGCCCGGTGGCCGCCCATGCGGCGGGTGAGGAACCAGCTGCACCCGCCGCCGGGGTGCAGGCCCATGTCGGCGAAGGTGATCGCGAACGTGGCACGCGGTCCCGCGACGACGACGTCGCAGGCCATCGCGATGTTCACCCCGGCGCCGACCGCCACTCCGCCCACGGCGGCGATCGTGGGGATGGTCAGGTCGGCGATGCCGAGGAAGCTCGCGTACACCTGCTTCAGCTCGTCGCGGATCACCGCGGGCGGACGCGTGGTGTCCCCGAACAGGCTGGTCACGTCGGCTCCCGCGCAGAACGCCCGGCCGGCGCCGCTGACCACGAGCGCCCGCGCCGCCTCGTCGGCCGCGACCGTGCGGACCGCCTCGGCGAGTTCCGCCAGCATCGGCCGGTCCAGCGCGTTGAGCCGCTGCGGCGCGTTGAGGACGATGTGCCGCACCGGGCCGTCCGACTCGAATCCGATGAACTCCCCCATTGCTCCTCCACGGTGCTCCACCGCCGTCTCCCACGGCGCGAGACCGCAGCGTAGCCCTGTGCGCACCGTGGTCGCGGGGTGCCCCCGCGCTTCCCGGGGCGCGGTACGGCCTTCGCGGTCCGCGAATCCCGCTTGATGGGCCGGTGCGCGCCACGCATGCTTGGTCGGAAGGCAGGCGGAGCCACCGCCGCCACGGACCGCGGCATCCCGGAGCACGGGCCACAGGAGCGAGACACATGACCCGTACCTACGTTGTCACCGGGGCGAACTCCGGGATCGGGGCCGCCGCCGTCGCGCGTCTGACCGCCTCGGGAGCCCGGGTGATCCGCTGCGACCTGAGCGACAGCGACGTCGACGCCGACCTGACCACCCCCGAGGGGCGGCGGGCGCTGGTCGCCGGAGTGGCCGAGGCGTCGGGCGGGGCCGTCGACGGACTGCTGGCCGTGGCCGGGGTCGCCCTGCCCCTCGCCACCGCGGTGCGCCTCAACTACTTCGGCACCGTCGCCTGCCTGGAGGGGCTGCGTCCGCTGCTCGCCGCCGGGGACCGGCCCGGGGCGGTGGTCGTCTCCTCGCTGGGCGGCGCCATCGCCGTGAACGACGCGATCGTCGACGCGTGCCTCGCCGGGGACGAGGAGGCGGCCGTCGCCGAGGCGGACACCACGGACCCCGAACGGATGATGACCGTCGACAACTCGACCAAGCGCGCGCTCAACCTCTGGGTGCGCCGGACCGCGCCGAGCGCGGACTGGGCGGGCGCGGGCATCACCCTCAACGCGGTCGCCCCCGGCGTCGTCGACACCGCCACCCCCGGGCCGCCATCCTCGACAACCCGGCGGCCAGGGAGGCAGCGCAGGCCATGATGCCGCAGCCGATGGGCTTCCCCGGCCCGGTGGCGGCCGTGGCCGCGGCCCTGGAGTGGACGGTGAGCCCGGACAACTCCTTCATGACCGGCCAGGTCCTCTACGTCGACGGCGGAGCCGACGCGGTCCTGCGCGGCGACCGCTACTGACCACGGCGGCGGCACCGGGCGGACGGGAACCCTCGCCGTTTCCAAGATGGAAACTCTTGAGTTGACAAGTTGGAAAGTGAGTGGTTGACTTTCCGGCATGGAAAGAGAGCAGAACACCTCCCCCCAACCCACCCCCGAGCAGGCCCTGGCCGCCCTCCGCGATGTCGAGCAGACCCGGTCCTCCTACTACGCCGAACTCAACCCGTGGTGGACCACGGCGATCATCGCCGCGTTCTTCTGCGCCGTACCGCTGTCCGCGCTCGTCGGTATCGACTGGAAGACCATCGCCCTCCTGGGCGGCCCGCTGGGCCTGGGCGCGTTGGTGTGGGCCTCCCGCCGCAGCCCCAACGCCGAAGTGCGCTTCGGCACGGTCGAGATCACGCTTCTGCTGGTGGGCACCGTGATCGTGATCGCCGGACTGATGAGCGGGTCCTTCCTCGCCGACACCTACGGCGTGTGGGTGTGGGGCCTGGCCGCCGCGGTCAACGTGGCGGTGATCGTGGGCATCGACCTCATCCTGCGGCGAAAGGCGCGGAGGGCGGCATGAAAGACACCGACCTCGCCACCTCTGGATTCAACGACACGATCCACGCCCCCAACCGGCTGCGGATCTGCGCCCTGCTGGACGTGGGTGAGGAGGTCGAGTTCGCCACCGTCCAGAAGCAGCTGGGCGTCAGCGCCTCGGTGCTCAGCAAGCACGTCGGCGTCCTGGTCAACGCGGGATACGTCCGCCAGCACCGCGCGGTACGCGACACCCGGCAGCGGGTGTGGCTGTCCCTGACCGACGAGGGCCGCACCGCCTACCGCAACCACATCGCCGCACTCCGCGCGATCGTCGAAGGCCACCAGTAACCGACAACCACAGTGACGCCAGGGTCATACTCGGTCTCCGAGTGTGGCCCTGGCGTCAAGAGCGTGGTTGAGCGTCAGGCGGCGCCGTCGACGGGATATCCGAACTGGCTGAGGCGCTTGCGGGCCACCTCCAGTTCCCCGTCGCTGAACAGCGGAGCGAAGCGGGCCTCGCACACCACCGCTTCCACGGTGAGGTCCAGGCGGCCCCGCTCCCACAGCGCGGAGAACCCGTCGGTGACCACGAGCCCGTCGGTGTCGGCGGCCACGCGGCAGGACAGTCCCATGGACGAGGCCCACAGGCGGCCCAGGGGCTGTGCGGGCAGCACCTCGGGCAGTTCCGCGCCCTCCTCGCCGCGTGCTTCACCCGCGACACCGGCGGAGGTGTCGGGGGTGATGGCGGACTCGCCGCGCCGGGGCGCGTGGTGCCGGGGGCCGAGCATGCCCACCAGGTAGCGGTCGCGGGGTCCGCGCGACTTCGGGTCGAAGCGTTCGTGGTCGCCGTCCCACGGGCCGGGCAGGTCGCGTTCCCCGAACCGCTGGAAGGCGTCGCGCACCTGGAAAGAGGTGGCCTGGGTGAACGGTCGAGGAGGTCGGCGCCGTACAGCCAGGCGGCGGTGGCTCCGCTGGCCACCGCACCGGGCGGAGCGGCCAGTTGGACCGCGCGCAACCGCAGTTCCGGGGTGTCGGGCAGGTCCGCGGAGACGTAGACGTCGGTGAGGAGCCGCCGCCAGCGCCGGTTGCGCAGCTGGTCGCGGGTGAGCAGCCCGGCCCGGCAGACCTCGCTGCCCCGGAACGGCCCGGACAGCAGAACGGAGGGGACCTTTCTGGAGTGTGCCATGTCCCGGAGAATGCGCCACCCCGGGATGCGCGCCCCACCCTGTCCCCACCCTGTGGAAAACCCCGCGATGATCTTGACGCCATCGGGGAGTGGAACACGAAAAATGGCCCGTTTTTGTCAAGATCATGGTCGGAGATTATCCGGGACCATTTCCGGGAATGGCTTCGCGACGACAACTGTCCCCAGCCGAGGAGAGGGCCGGATGGAACTGACGATGCTCTACAAGGACGGGGGATCGGGCGCGGAGGGCTGCCCCAGCGTCTACCTCGCCGACACCGGGGAACTCGTCGTCCAGGGCGTGCAGCTCGACTCGGAGGACCTCGCCAAACTGGAGAACCCGCTGCCCGGAGAGACCGCCGTCCGCATCAGCCCCGACGTGCTGATCGGGGCGCTCCAGCGGTACCAGGCCGACCGGTGAACGGCGGAGAAAACCGCGGTGGGCACGATTTTCACGTCGCTGAGCGACCCGGAATTCCAACGGCTGTTCGACGATTTCCGCTACACCGCCTACCGGCTGGAAGCGCTCCAGGTGTACGGCGTGCCGTACGAGATGGCGGAGTTCGCCCGGTTCCAGGCGGGTGAGGCGAGAGGCGAGTTCCCCGGAATCGCCCGCTGGGCCGACCGGGTCGCCCGAGGGGTCCGCGCGGGCAAACGGTTCCACCGGGTCCACGTGGTGACCGAACCGCTCTCCGACTACGTGCGCTTCGAATGCGCGTGGGCATACCGCCACACCGTTGCGGCGGGGGAGGACGTGCGGATCGCCGCCGTACCGGAGGGGCAGTGGCCCGACGGACTGCCGCGCTTCGACTACTGGCTGTTCGACTCCTCGGTCCTGGTGCGCATGAACTACGCCGACGACGGGACGTTCGTGTCCGCCGAACTCGTCGACGACCCCGAACAGGTCGTCCAGGCCAACGCCTGGCGCGACCAGGCCGTCCACCTGTCCGTGCCGTTCGCCGAGTACGCCGCCGGCTTCGACGGCCTCATGCGGCCGGCCCGGACCGGCTCCTGACCATGTCCCCCGCCCCGACAGGCTGATGACCGACAACGAGATCACGGGCGACGCCGGAGCGGTCGTCCAGGCCGGGGTGGTCCACGGCGGCGTCCACGTCGGCGTTCCTGAACCCCCCGGTCCTCCCGTACCCCGCCAACTGCCGCTCGCCATGCGCGGTTTCGTCAACCGCCAAGCCCAGCTCGCCGCGCTGGACGCGCTCGCCCGGGAGGCCGACGACCCGTCCGAGCCGGTCCGGCCGGTGACCGTGTCCACCATCGCCGAGGCGCCCGGGGGCGGCAAGACCGCGCTCGCCGTGTACTGGGCGCACCGGGAACGGGCCCGGTACCGTGACGGCGACCTGTACGTGGACCTGCGCGGGTACGGTCCCGGGCCCAGAGTCGAGGCCGCGCAGGCACTGGAGACCCTGCTGCGCGGCTTGGACGTGGCCCCCGACCGGATACCGGCGGACCTCGACGGCCGTGCCGCGATGTACCGGTCGCTGCTGGACGGCAGGCGGATGCTGGTGCTCATCGACAACGCGGCCAGCGCCGACCAGGTCCGTCCGCTGTTGCCCGCCTCGCCGCACTGCCTGGTGATCGTGACCAGCCGGAACAGCCTTCCCGGGCTGACCGCGCGGGAGGGGGGCGCGGCGGCTGGTGCTGGACGCGCTCACCCCGGAGGAGTCGCTGGTGCTGCTGCGGCGGATCGTGGGTGACGAACGGGTCGACGCCGAGCGTGAGGCGGCGCGGCGGCTGGTGCGGCACTGCGTGTTCCTGCCGCTGGCCCTGCGGATCGTCGCCGAACGCGTCACCGCCCGCCCGGGTGCGCCGCTCGCCGAGTTCGTCGCCGAACTGGACGATGAGAGGGAACGCCTGGACGCACTACGCACCGAGGACGACGAATTGAGCGACGTGCGGGCCGTCTTCACGGCCTCCTACAACGAACTCGACGCCGAGGCGGCCCGCCTGTTCCGGCGGTTGGGCCTGCATCCCGGTGCGGAGGCGGGGGTGCCCGCCTGCGCGGTGCTGGCGGGGACGACCGTGCCGAGGACGCGGAGGATGCTGGAGCGGCTGGCCCGCGTCCACCTCGTCACCGAGGTCGGCCGCGACCGCTACCGGCTGCACGACCTGCTGCGGTTGTACGCGGCGGAACGGGCCGAACGGGACGAGGAGCCGGACGAGCGCGAACGGGTGCTGCGCCGGGTGCTGCTCTGGTATCTGCGCAGCGTCGACAACGGGCACCGCGTGGTCCTGCCCGCCTTCCACAGGGTTCCCCTTCCCGAGGCCGACCTGCCGGTCGGTCCCATGGTGTTCGGCGGGGTGGACGAGGCGATGGACTGGTTCGAGAGGGAACGGGAGAACCTGGTCGCGGCGGTCCGCGTGGCAGGGGAGAACGGCGCCGACGACCTGGCGTGGCGGCTGCCCGCCGTCATGTACGGGTTCTTCGAGATGCGCGGCTACTGGCCGCAGTGGCGCGACCTGCACCTGCTGGGGGTGGGGGCCGCCGAGCGGATCGGCGACGAGCACGGGCTGGCCTGCAACCGGCTCGGGCTGGGGGACGCCAACTGGCTGCTGAAACGCACCGACGAGGCGTTCGAGTGCTATCGGGCCGCCGCGGAGGGGGGCGGCACGCTGCGGGGACCGGTGGGTGGAGGGGTTCGCGCTGCGCCAGACCGCGGTCCTGCTGCACGACCAGGGGCGGTACGAGGAGGCGAGCGGGGTCGCCGAGCGGGCGCTGGCGGTCTTCGAGCGCGGGGAAGAGTGGCGGGGCGCGGGCATGGCCCTGCTGACCCTGGGGGACTGCCAGCGCGAACGCGGGGTACCGGAGCAGGCCGTCGGCAGTTGCGAGCGGGCGCTGGAGCTGTTCCGCGCCATCGACGACACGTGGAGTGTCGCGTGGGGGCGCTGCGCGCTGGGACGCGCCCTGGCCGACCTGGGCCGGTGGTCCGAGGCCTTGGACCGGTACCGCGAGGCGCTGGCCACGTTCCGCTCCTTCGGCAACAGACGCAACGAGTCGCGGGCGCTGATCGGCATGGGGGAGGCGTGTGCGGCACTGGGACGGACCGGGGGCGCCCGGAAGCACCTGGGGGCCGCCAAGGCGCTGCTGGACGAGATCGGCAGCGAGCAGGCCGCCGACCTCGCGGAACGCCTCAGAGGACTTGACGTCGGCGGTGAGTAGCGGCCCCCGTGGACCTGCCGGGAGGGGCGCTTCCCCGGCCCTGTTCCCGGGGGTGGGGGTCAGTCCCAGGGGACGGCGGCGAGGATGCGGCCGCGGTGGAAGCGGCGGAACGCGGCGTCGATGCCCATGCCGGGGAGTTTGAGGGTGCTGACGTAGGTGCGGCCGACGGCTTTGCGCAGGTCGGCGAGCGAGGCGCAGTCCGGGAGCTGGGCTGCGGCCTCGGCCAGGACGGGGTCGGCGGAGGCGCGGGCGGTGGGCGCGTCGACGACGGGCGCCCGGGGGAGGCGCAGCTCCTCCCGGTCCGCCCAGCCGCGGACGGCCTCGGCATCGGGGTCGGCGGGCTGGCCGAAGAACCACTCTGAGAACGCGTCGTCGAAGTCCTCGTAGCAGCCCGCGCGGACCGCGTCGGCGGCGCGGCGGACGCCGTCGGCCAGGTCGAGCAGCCAGTGCGCCAGACTGGGCGCCTCGAAGCGGGCGTTGAGGCTGTCCCAGAGGGCGAAGACGCCGTGCCAATCGCCGGTGTCCGGGTCGACGTCCACGTAGTAGGCCTCGGCCACGCCGTTGGTGTGCAGGACGCGGAAGGTGCCGGGTGGGCCGCAGCGGTGGTCGGGTTCGGCGTTGAACTCGTTCTCGAAGCCGAACGCCTCGAAGAGGTCGGGGCTCCCCCCTCTCACGGGGGCGAACCCGCCGATCTCGCGGGCGATGGCGCGGATGTCCTCGGGGACGGGGGCATCCCAGGCGTCCATGGCGCTGTCGCTGATCCCGGGCAGCAGGACGATTCCGCCGTCCGAGGCTTCCGCCGCCGCGCGCAGCGCCGCCACGACCTGTTGCGGGGTGGGGGGATCCGAGGAGAAGGCGTTCATGGGTCCTCCGGGGGTGGGCCGTTGCCGACGGCGACCACCCTGCCACGGGGGTGTGACGGGGCACTGCCGGCAGGGGGAGAGGGGGACCCGGTAGCGGGGCGGCTCATACGGGCTCCTCGGGTGGGGTGGGCGGCAGGTCGGGGTGTCGTCCATGCGGGTGGCTGCTGGTGAAGCGTTGCGGGCGGACGGCTGCGTGCCGGGGCTGGCCCGCGGTGGCCATGTCCCCAGGGCCATCGGCCACGCCGATTGTGGCTCTGGGGACATGGCCACCGCGCTTTCCGGGGGTCAGGGATGTGGTTGGGCGGGTTGGTCCACCATGTCGTCGGGTGCGGTGGCCTCGGGGCAGGCGTGCAGTACTCCGGTGACGAACCGGCGGGCCGCGGCCACGGCCGAGGAGGCCGACCGGTTGGGACTGGGCCGGGGCGCGGTGGTGATGGTCATCCGCCGCACCTACTCCACTGCGGAACGCCCCATGGAGACCGCCGGCATCGTGGTCCCGCCCGACCGCTACGAACTGGCCTACACCATCCCGGTCAACCCGGACCCCGAGTGACCCACCGACCACAGCCGCCACACAACCCCGGCCCGGCCCAGACCGGGGCGGGCGGTGCACCGTCCGGCCTCTCGCAGGCACACCACCACTCCCCGCTCGACCACGATGATCTTGACGCGAGGGGGAACCAAACCGCAGGTCGTGACCCGTTTCCGTCAAGACCGCCGGAGTGGTGTTTCCGTGGCGGAAACTCTTGAGTTGGCAAGGTGGAAAGTGAGTGGTTGACTTTCCGACATGGAAAGAGAGCAGAACACCTCCCCCCAGCCCACCCCCGAGCAGACCCGGTCCTCCTCCTACTACTCCGTCCTCAATCCGTGGTGGACCACCCTCCTCATCGCGGTCTTCTTCAGCGCCATGCCGCTGGCCCCGGTGTTCGGTGTCGACTGGGTGCCGCTGGCCCTCCTCGGCGGACCCCTGCTCCTGGGACTGCTCACATGGGCGTCCCGGCAGCGGCCCGACGCCGGAATGCGCTTCGGCCCGGTCGAGAGCACCCTCCTGGTGGCGGGAGTGGCGGTGGTCCTCGCCGGACTGCTGGCCGGGTCCTTCCTCGCCGACACCTACGGCGTGTGGGTGTGGGGCACGGCGGTCGCGGCCAACGTGACGGCGATCGTCGGCATCGACCTCATCCTGCGGAGCAAGGCGCGGAAGGCCGCGTGAAAGACACCGATAACCGACAACCACAGTGACGCCAGGGTCATACTCGGTTTCCGAGTGTGGCCCTGGCGTCAAAATCGTGGTGGACCATCCGGCGGTGGACGGTCGCGCGCCTACTCGCTGTGGTCCCGTTCGGGGCCGGGGCGTTCCGTCCCCGGCCCCCCGGGACGCGGGATGATCCACCGCGGGGAGCCCGGAGCGGGCTCGCCGTCCGCCGGGCGGGGGATGCGGGGGATGCGCGGCATGCGGCGGCGGGGCAGGTGCACCCGCAGCGTCGGCAGATGGTGGACGGCCTCGGGAACGGTGTCGTCGTTCAGCGACCGCAGCAGGGCCACCATCATCAGGAAGCCCATGGCGAAGAACGGCAGCCCGATGACGGTGACCACCTCCGACAGCGCGTCCAGGCCCGACCGGCCGGTGGCGGTGATCAGGGTGGCCGCCACCACGCCCGAGGTGACCGCCCAGAACACGCGCTGACGTACCGGGGTCGTCCCCTCCTGGGTGCGGGAGGACAGCATGTCGACCACCAGCGCCGCCGAGTCCGCCGACGTGGTGAAGAAGATGATCACGATCAGTACCGACACCGCCGACACGACCGAGGCGAACGGGAAGTTGTCGAGGAACGCGAAGAGCGCGCCGGGAATGTCCTCCTCCACCACCACGGTCTGCACGAGCCCGCCGGGGCCGTTCAGTTCGATGTCGAACGCGGACAGGCCGAACACGCTGAACCAGACGAGGGTGAACGCGGTGGGCAGCCCCAGCACGCCGAGGACGAACTCGCGGATGGTGCGGCCCCTGGAGATGCGGGCGATGAAGATGCCGACGAACGGCGCCCAGGTGATGGTCCACGCCCAGTAGAACACCGTCCAGTCGCCCTGCCAGCCGGTGTCGCCGAAGGTGTCGTTCCAGAACGCCAGGGGGACCAGCCAGTTCAGGTACACCCCGACCATCTCGATGGAGCCCCGGACCAGGTACAGGGTGGAGCCGGTGGCCAGGACGAACAGCAGCAGGCCGACCGCCAGGGCGATGTTGAGGTCGGACAGCCGCTTGATGCCCCGGTCCAGGCCCAGCGCCACCGAGGTCGTGGCGAGGGCGGTGGTCACGGCGATGAGCAGGACCTGCACCGGTTTGCTGAACTCCACGCCGAACAGCGCCGTCAGGCCGCTGTTGATCTGCAGGGTGCCCAGGCCGAGGGAGACGGCGACGCCGAACACGGTGCCGAGGACGGCGAGGATGTCGATGGCCCGGCCGAGGGGGCCGTGGATGCGGTCGCCGAGGAACGGGTGGAAGATCGAACTGACCCGCATCGGCAGTCCGCGCCGGTAGACGAAGTAGGCGAAGCACAGCGCGGGCAGGCAGAAGATCGTCCAGGTGTGCAGGCCGAAGTGGTAGAGGGTGTAGCCCATCGCCTGCTGGGCGGCGGGGACGGACTGCGGTTCGACGTTGTTCTGCGGCGGGTTGGCGAAGTGGCTGATCGGCTCGGCGACCCCCCAGAACATCAGGATGGTGCCGATGCCCGCCGCGAAGAGCATGGCGAACCAGGTGAGCCTGCTGTACTCGGGGCGGTCCTGGTCGCGGCCGAGGCGGAGGCGGCCGTAGCGGCTGAAGCAGATCCAGACCAGGAAGATCAGGAACGTGGTGACGCCGAGGATGTAGAACCAGCCGAGGTTGGTGATGATCCAGGCGGACATCGTGCCGAACAGCGCGTCCACGGGGGCGGTGAAGACGATGGAGGCCCCCACGAACAGGACCGTCAACGCCACCGAGACGGAGAAGATGACGGGGTCCGTGCGCAGGCCCAGTTTGTGCAGCAGGGACATCTGGTTCTCGACTCCTCGTGCCGGGTGACCGGACGGACCGGTTCGCGGACGGGAGTCGGACGGTGGACCCGCTTCCGACGGAAACCCCGCCGCATACACAGCGTCATAGTTTCACATACAGAGCGTGATGAAACGTTCTGTGAGCAGGAACGCCGTGCATCGGCTCCGCACCGTGCACCGGGTCGGGACGTCCACCGCCTGGCGGAGGAGGAGCACCCGCGGCGCTTCGGCCCCGACGGCGGGACGGGGCCGTTCCCGGGGAGGCGGCCGCGGGATCAGGCGGGTTTGATGTTGTGGTTGCGGTGGAAGACGTTGTCCGGGTCGTACCGGGCCTTTACCCGGGCCAGGCGGCGGTAGTTGTCGAGGCCGAAGCCCGCGACGGTCCGCTGCTCCCCCTCGTCGCCGATGAAGTTGAGGTAGACCGACCCGATCGCCCACGGGCTCATGTCCGCGCGGGTGCTGTGGGCCCACTGGATGGCGCGCTCGTCGTCGGCGGGGTCCTCCCACATGCCGAAGGGGTGCACCACCCACGCGGCGTGCCGCCACGGCACCGGGTAGTCGGTCGTGGTCCGCGACACCGCGCCGCCCTGCGCCGCCAGCAGGTACTGCGACGGCGAGGGGACGAGCATCCGTTCACCCCCGGAGCAGAACCGGTCCACCGCCGCGTCGGGCAGCGCGTTCAGGTGCTCCGCCGACCAGTAGTTGCGGTAGCCGGGCGGGTCGTCGAGCATGCACTGCAGGTCGGCGTAGGCCATCTCGGCGGTCACCTCGGCGACGTGGTCGAGTTCCCGCATCGGCCGGATGTCACGCATCGCCTCCTCGTGGTCCCCGCCGGTGTGGATGACCAGCGCCGCGCAGGCCAGTCGGCCGACCAGCCGCGGCGGCACGAACTCCTCGGGCGGCGCGGTGAGGTAGATGACGGCGCCGCCCACGTCGTCGGTGGACGCCCCCATGAAGTCGCGGTAGGCGCGCACCACCTCGGGACCGTCCTCGGCGTCCCAGAACAGCAGGTCCACGGTGACCGTCGACAGTTCGTGCAGGCGCAGCGTGATCGACGTGGCGATCCCGAAGTTGCCGCCGCCGCCGTGCAGCGCCCAGAACAGTTCGGGGTTCTCCGTGGCGGAGGCGCGCACGAGGTCGCCGTCGGCGGTGACCAGTTCGGCTTCGAGGAGGTGGTCGCAGGCCAGGCCGAACCGGCGTTCCAGCCAGCCGCTGCCGCCGCCCAGGACGAGCCCGCACACCCCCGTGGTGGACACCCGGCCGCCGGTGGTGGCCAGGCCGTACGGCTGGGTGGCGCGGTCCAGGTGGCTCATGGTGGCGCCGCCGCCGACCCGTGCGGTCCGCTGTTCGGGGTCGACCGTGACCTCGTTCATCATCCGCAGGTCGACGACGATGCCGCCGTCGGTGAGAGCGCTGCCCGCGACGCTGTGGCCGCCGCCGCGGACCGCGATCTCCAGGCCGTGGTCGCGGCCGAACCGGACCGCCCGGGCGACGTCGTCGACGGTGGCGCACTGGGCGATGACCGTCGGACGCAGGTCGATCATGGTGTTGAAGACGGTTCTGGCCTGCGCGTAGTCGGGATCGCCGGGGTCGAGGACCCGGCCGGAGAAGCCGGTGCGGAGTTCGGTGAGCGCGGTGCCGGTGAGTGTTGTGCCGGTGAGCCGGGTCATGGGGACCTCCCCCGTTGACGCGGATCGGACCGGGGGCCCGAGCCCCGGTCCGCGGCGGCCCCCGGTCGGGACCGTCGTCCTGGTTTCAGGCTCGGACGGCAGCAACACTAGAACCTGGCACCGGAGCTGCCAACATTCTTTTGGCCACGGTTGTCCAGGTCATTCTTTAAGCCGGGACGCGGCGACGCCGACGCGTCCCGGCCTGCGCGTCAGCGGTTCTTCGCGCGCAGCGCGAGCACCGACACCAGGTCGTAGGCGACGTGCGCGGCCGCGGTCGCGGTGATCTGCGCGTGGTCGTAGGGGGGAGCGACCTCGACGACGTCGGCGCCGACCAGGTTGCAGGTGGCCAGCCCGCGCAGGATCTCCAGCAGTTCCCGGCTGGTCAGCCCGCCCGCCTCGGGGGTGCCGGTGCCGGGGGCGTGCGCCGGGTCGAGGACGTCGATGTCCACCGACACGTACAGCGGCCGGTCGCCGATCCGCTGGCGCAGCAGGTCGACGACCTCGTCCACGCCGCGCCGCATCACGTCGGCGGAGGTGAGGATGCCGAAACCGAAGCGGCGGTCGTCCTCCAGGTCCTTCTTGCCGTAGAGGGGCCCCCGGATGCCCACGTGGGAGAGGGCCTCGGTGTCGAGGATGCCCTCCTCCACGGCGCGGCGGAAGGGGGTGCCGTGGGTGTAGGGCTCCCCGAAGTAGGTGTCCCAGGTGTCCAGGTGCGCGTCGAAGTGCAGCAGCGCGACCGGGCCGTGGACGCGGTGCACCGCGCGCAGCAGCGGCAGCGCGATCGTGTGGTCCCCGCCGAGGGTGACCACCCGGGTGCCCGCGGACAGCAGGCGGCTGACGGACTCGTCCACGGTCTCGATGGCGTCGCCGATCGCGAACGGGTTGACCGCGATGTCGCCGCCGTCGGCCACCTGGACCTCGGCGAACGGGGAGACGTCCAGTCCGGGGTGGTAGGGCCGCAGCAGACGGCTGGCCTCCCGGATGGCGGCCGGGCCGAACCGGGCGCCGGGACGGTAGGAGACGCCGCTGTCGAAGGGGATGCCGACCACGGCGATGTCGGTCTTCTCCACCTCGTCGGCGCGGGGCAGGCGGGCGAAGGTCGCCGGACCGGCGAACCGGGGGACCAGGCTGGAGTCGGTGGGGCCGATCGGGGTGCTCACGGGGTTACCGCCTTCCTTCACTGTCGGACCGGATGCACGGCTCGGGGAGTGTGGTCCTCGATCCGCCGAAGGCGCAGGTCAAGGCCGCCAACACCATAGACTCGGAAAAGCGCCGAACAGGTGGGCGCCCCGCACAGCCGATCCTCTTCTCCTGGACGAAACAGCCACTTGTCTCCTGTACCCCGCCGCGATGGCGTTTCCGCTTCCCAGACGGTGCCGCTCCGGGCGATCCTGGCCCGGCGCGACCTCGCGCTGGACACGCTCGTCCCCGCCGCCCCGGACGCGCAGGTGCGCTGGGCGACGGTCAGCGAACTGCTCGACCCCGCCCCGTACCTGAGGGGCGGAGAGCTGCTGCTGACCGCCGGAACCAACCTGCCCGAAGAGAGCGGCACGCTGGCGGGCTACGTGGCGGCACTGTCCGCCGCCGGGGTCGCCGCTCTCGGCTTCGGGGTGACCCCCGTGCACGACACGGTCCCCGCCGCGCTCGTCGAACACTGCCGTGCCCGGGGGCTGCCGCTGCTGGTGGTTCCACGTGAAACACCGTTCGTGGCGGTCAGCCAGGCCGTCGGGGAGGAACTGGAACGGCTGCGGATGGCGGGGCAGCGCCGGTTCACCACCGCCGGACGCTCCCTGACCAGGGCCGCGGTCGGCGCCACCCCGGTGCAGGAGGTGCTGACCACGCTCAGCAGCGCGCTGGGCTGCTGGACGGAACTGGTCGGCTCGCGCCCGCTGGGGCGGGTCGGCCGGGTCCCCGCGCTCCCCGCCGAGACGCGGGAGCTGATCGGCAAGGTGCGGGCGGCGGGCGGCCCGCTCAGCGCCAAACTCCAGGCCCCTCCGGACGAGGTGGTGCTGCACGCGGTCGGGGAGCACACCCGTGACCGGTCGGTGCTGCTGCTGGGGCGGCCCCGGCCGCTGGACGCCACCGACCGCGCGATCCTGGGGATCGCCGTGGCCCTGCTGGGACTGCTGTCCCGGTCGCAGCCGGCCGTGGTCGACGACGCGGGACGGCTCGCCGCCCGGCTGCTGCTGTCCGGTGCGGCGCCCGACCCGGCCGTGGAACCGCTGCTGCGGACCCTGCTGTCCGGAGGGGAACGGGCGGACGTGTACCGGGTGCTGCACGCGCGCTGGACACGCCGCGGGACACGGCCCGCCCCCTCGCCCACGCTCTTCGGCACCCGCCTCGTCGACGACACCGGCGAACCGGTGCGGGCCGTGCTGGCCGACCAGGGCGACGAGGAGGCCCATCTGGCCCTGCTGGACGAGTTGCGCGCGGCCGGCTGGCTGGCCGCGGTGAGCGGGCCGGTCCCCGGCGACGCACTGGCCGAGGCGGACCGGCAGGCCGCGATGCTCCTGGTCCGCGCGCACGCCGCGGACCGCCCGCTGCTTCCCGAGACGCAGCCCGACCCGTTCGACGCGCTGCTGGAAGGGGAGGAGGCCCGGGCGGCGGCGCGGACGCTGCTGGGGCCCCTGGCGGGCCGTGACGGACCCTCCCGCACCCTGCGTGCGACCCTGCGCGCCTGGCTGGCCCGCCACGGCAGCTGGGACCGGGCCGCCGCAGACCTGGGTGCGCACCGCAACAGCGTCCGCTACCGCATCAACCGCATCGAACGCGACCTGGGCGTCGACCTGTCCGACCCGGAACAGCGGATGCGGTTGTGGTTCGCCCTGTCCCGATTCGACGAGGAGGCGCCGTGACGCGGACGGGCCGGGACGCGGCGACCTCTGCCGCGCGGGACGGACCGGCGGACGGCCGGATACGGTCCGCGGTCTTGACACCGTGTCGGACGGGTATACGTTCGGTGCCTGTTCGAACGGTTTCGGTGAGGACGGGCGGGTATGGAGCCGTTGCTGCCGGGAGATCCGGAACGGGTCGGTCCGTACCGGCTGGTGGGCCGTCTGGGTGCGGGTGGGATGGGGCAGGTGTTCCTGGCCCGGTCCCCCGGGGGAAGGCCGGTGGTGGTCAAGGTCATCCTCCCCGAGTACGCCTCTGACACCGAGTACCGGGCACGGTTCGCGCGTGAGGTGGAGGCGGCGCGCCGGGTGGGTGGTTTCCACACGGCCCAGGTGGTCGCTGCCGACCCTGACGCGGATCCGCCGTGGATGGCCACCGCCTACGTGCCCGGTCCGTCCCTGAGTCAGGCGGTCCACCAGCGGGGGCCGCTGGACGAGCAGGTTCTGCGCACCCTGGCCGCCGGGCTCGCCGAGGGGCTGGCCGCGATCCACGGCTGCGGTCTGGTGCACCGCGACTTCAAGCCCGGCAACATCATCCTGGCCGCGGACGGGCCGCGCATCATCGACTTCGGTATCGCCAGGCCGACGGATGCCAGCACCATGACCCAGACGGGAGCCGTGATCGGCACCCTGTCCTACATGTCCCCCGAACAGATCGGAGGCAGCCCGGTTGGGCCGGCCAGCGACATCTTCTCCTTCGGCACCGTGCTGGCGTTCGCCGCCACCGGCCGCTCCCCGTTCGCGGCCGACACGCTGGGCGCGATCGTCATGCGCATCGTCAGCCCGCCCCCGGAGCTCCCGGAACTCCCCCCGGACCTGCGGGAACTGGTCCGGGCCTGCTGGGTGCAGCATCCCGACGGACGGCCCACGGCGGCCGACCTGCTGGACCGGCTCAGCGACCGGGCGGGAGGCGAGTGGCCGCCGCCGCACCTCGCCGACCTGGCCGAGACGGCACTGCCCGCCGGTTCGACCGCCCCGCTCGGACCGGACGAGGCCGAGTCCCCGGAGAGCACGCCGGACCGGGAAACGGGGAGAAACGGGTCGGCGGGGAGAGCCGCGACGCCTCGACAACCCACCGAGAACACCGCCCAGGAGACGGGGCAGGCCCAGGGGGAGGAGAAGATGCCGTGGTGGGCCTGGGTCGGTCCTGTACTGGTGGCGGCCCTGATACTCCCCGGGATGTGGCTGGCCTCCCTCCCCGCGACCCCCGATCTGTTCCTGCCCGGAACGGAGCGCTCTCCCGGCGTGCCGCTGGTCACCGATATCGAGGAGAGGGTACGCGGCGGCGTTCAGCCCGGACGGCTCCAGGCTGGTCGTCGCCGCCGAGGGCATTCGGGTGTGGGACTTCGAGAGCGGGGACTTCCTGCACTTCCTCGACTGGGACGAGGACGGAGGCTGCGACCAGGTCTCCGTGTTGGCGTTCAGCCCGGATGGGACCGCGCTGGCCGCCGGTTGCACCGACGGCGGTCTCCGGTTGTGGGACATGGAGAGCGGGGGGCAGGTGGCCACCCTGATCGACCCGGCCCGGTCCGATACGTACGAGTTCGGGATCACCTCGGTGACGTTCGACGCGGACGGGGCCGTGGTGACCGGTGCCGCGAGGGACGACGTGGTGCAGAGGTGGGATGTCGCGACCGGGAAGCTGCTCTCCGCTGCCGGCCCCTCCGATCCCGAGCACATGGAGTACACCCCGGGGTATCCGGAGGCGCTGCATCCGGACGGGGCCGTGTTGGCCACCGAGTACGGCCACGAGCACGTGCGGCTGTGGGACACGGAGAGCGGGGAGAAAGGCGCCACCTTCGAGGGATCGGGTGCCAACCTCTCGGTCGACGCCCTGGCGTTCAGCGCGGACGGCTCCGTGCTGGCCAGCGGTGGTGATGAGGTGATCGAGGTGTGGGAGGTCGAGTCCGGCAGGAGCCTGGCCGTCGTCCCGTACGGCGGCTCCTCGGCGCGGATCGATGAGTTCGTTCTCAGTCCGGACGGTTCCCGGCTGCTCAGCAGCGACAGCGAGGGCCGGATCATCCTGTGGGACGTGGCTCCCGGAGGAAGCGGGGACCGGGAGTTCCTGGACCTCCACGACAGCGAGGTCACCGCGCTGGCATTCCACCCGGACGGTTCCCTGGTGGTCAGCGGTGACGAGAAGGGCGCCATCGAACTGCACGTCCTGGAGACCGCCGACGACGGGTGACCGGGGGAACGGGAGAAGGCGGGACCGCGGGAGGCGGCACCGTGAACGCGCCTCCCCGAGCGGAGAACGCCGGGAGCGGCTGTTCGCGGAGCCTGCTCCGAAGAGTCCTCCCCCTCCGGTCCCGGTGGCCGTGGTCCGTCCGGTCCCGCCTCGCCGAGCCGCGGTGTCGGCCTCCCAGACGCGGTCTCCCGCGGGGCAGGTCACGATGCGGTCAGGGATGTTCGTCGACAGCGGAACGTGAGCAAGGTTCTTGACATAATGACATAGAGGGACACGATCGTGGCTGTCTGTGCGGTTTCGCGGTGAGGACGGGGTAGATGGAGCCGTTGCAGCCGGGAGATCCCGGACGGATCGGTCCGTACCGGCTGGTGAGCCGCCTGGGTGTGGGTGGGATGGGGCAGGTGTTCCTGGCCCGGTCCCCGGGCGGGCGTCCAGTGGTGGTCAAGGTCATCCTCCCCGAGTACGCCTCCGACGCCGAGTACCGTGCCCGCTTCGCCCGTGAGGTGGAGGCGGCGCGCCGGGTGGGCGGCTTCCACACGGCCCAGGTCGTCGACGCCGACCCCACCGCCGATCCGCCGTGGATGGCCACCGCCTACGTGCCCGGCCCCTCCCTGCGGCAGGCGGTGACGGAACGCGGCCCGCTGCGGGACCGCAACCTGCGCACCCTGGCGGCCGGACTGGTCGAGGGGCTGGCCGCGATCCACGCCCGCGACCTGGTGCACCGCGACTTCAAACCGAGCAACATCATCCTGGCCGCCGACGGGCCGCGCGTCATCGACTTCGGTGTCGCCCGGCCGTTGGACGGCAGCAGCATGACCCAGAGCGGCGCGGTGATCGGCACTCTGGCCTACATGTCCCCCGAACAGGTCGGGGGCGGCCAGGTGGGGCAGGCCAGCGACGTGTTCTCCCTGGGGACCGTGCTGGCGTTCGCGGCTACCGGCCGCTCCCCGTACATGGCCGACTCGATCGGGGCGATCGTCGCGCGCATCGTCGGCCCGCCACCCGAACTGACCGAACTCCCCGATGACCTGAGAGAGCTGATCCACGCGTGCTGGGAGCAGGACCCCGACCGGCGGCCCACCACGGCGGAGCTGCTCGCCCGGCTCAGCACCGACCAGACCGGCGACGACTGGCCCCCGTCCCACCTGGCCGACCTGATCGGCTCGGTCCTCTCCCCCGGAGTGGTGACCTCCCCGAATCCGTCGATCACCGCGGTCGAATCCCCGGAACCGCACGGCCCCCCGGAACTTCCGCGACAGCACAGCCCTCCGCTGCCGGACCGACCCCCCGATCCCGGGGGCGGAACGGAGGACGGCCCGAGGCCCCCCGGCCCGGTCACCCCGGAAGAGGACGGGCTGAGGTCCCCCGTCCCGGTCGTCCCGGAAGAGGACGGCCCGAGGCAACCCGGTCCGGCCGTCCCGAACCCCGGCTGGTCACCTCCGCGAGTGCGACCACCACGGTGGAAGCGGTTCCTCCGGGAACGGAGAAGCCTCGTCGGCGCGGCTGTGACGGCAACCGTGCTCGGGGTCGCCGCGTCCCTGCTCGTCTGGCTCTGGACGCCGTCCGGCCTGTACAGCGGAGAAACCCCACCGGAGACGGGGGCGCCCTCCGGCCCCGCCGAGTGGTCCGGGCTGACCGAACCGCGGGTCCTCGACGTCGGGGACCAGGTCCTCGCGGTGGCGTTCAGTCCGGACGGTTCGGTGCTGGCCGGCGGAAGCGCCGACGGGGCCATCCGCCTGTGGAAGGCCGGGGACGGGGAGGAACCAGCGGTCCTGGAGGGGCATTCCGACTGGGTGCGGTCGGTGGCGTTCAGTCCGGACGGTTCGGTGCTGGCCAGCGCGAGCGACGACGGCACGGTCCGGTTATGGGATGTCGCGGCGGGGGAGGAGCGGGCCGTGCTGGAGGGGCATTCCGACTGGGTGCGGTCGGTGGCGTTCAGTCCGGACGGTTCGGTGCTGGCCAGCGCGAGCGACGACCGCACGGTCCGCCTGTGGGACACCGGGGGCGGAGAAGAGCGGAACACCCTGGACGAGCACACCCACCAGGTCCTCGCGGTGGCGTTCAGTCCCGACGGTTCGCTGCTGGCCAGCGCGAGCAAGGACGACACCGTCCGCCTGTGGAACACCCCGGACGGAGAGGAACAGGCCGCCCTGGAGGGAAACGCGGGCAACGCCCTCTCCGTGGCGTTCAGTCCCGACGGTTCGCTGCTGGCCAACGGGAACGAGGACCACACCGTCCGGTTGTGGGATGTCGCGGCGGGGGAGGAGCGGGCCGTGCTGGAGGGGCATTCCGACTGGGTGCGGTCGGTGGCGTTCAGCCCGGACGGTTCGCTGCTGGCCAGCGCGAGCGACGACGGCACCGTCCGCCTGTGGAACACCCCGGACGGGGAGGAACGGGAAATCCTCGACGGACACACCGACCGGGTGTGGTCGGTGGCGTTCAGCCCGGAGGGTTCGGTGCTGGCCAGCGCCAGCAAGGACGGCACCGTCCGCCTGCGGCCGCTCGACACGGGGTGATCCCCTCCGTGTCCGACACCGGCCGCGGACCCGCCGTCCGACCCAGGGCAGCGGCGGCGCGTCCTCACCCGGCACGGCGGTCCGCCGCTTCCGCTCGGAGACCGTGGCACCCCACCGACCGGTGGGCGTTCGGTGCCTGCCCGGGGCGGTCGGGAGCCGTTGGTGCCGAAGGATCCGTGGTGGCGGGGCGAGGACGGACCGTGCCCGTCCGAACGCACGCACCGCGTCGGCCCCGCCCGGCAAGGACCGGGAAACGGCGGAACCGCAGAAGACGGCACCGCGAACACGCGCCCCCGAACGGAGAACGCCGAGAAAACGTCGGAAAAGGCCGGGAAGAGGAGCGCAGCCCCCGCTCCGAAACGTCCTCCGCCCCGGTCCCGGTGGCCGCGGTGCCGTTCTCTTACCTGTTCAGGACACGGCGTCTGCGGGGGCGGGACGGCGGAAGCAGAGACGTCCGCGAGCACCCGGGAACAGCAGGAATTCTTGACATAATGCCGCGGAGAAATTCGATGAATAGTGGTCAGGGCAATTTCGGTGAGGACGGGATTGATGCATCCGTTGCAGTTGGGAGACCCGGAGCGGGTGGGCCCCTATCGGCTGGTGGGCCGTCTGGGTGCGGGTGGGATGGGGCAGGTGTTCCTGGCCCGGTCCCCCGGGGGAAGGCCGGTGGTGGTCAAGGTCATCCTCCCCGAGTACGCCTCTGACACCGAGTACCGGGCACGGTTCGCGCGTGAGGTGGAGGCGGCGCGCCGGGTGGGTGGTTTCCACACGGCCCAGGTGGTCGCTGCCGACCCTGACGCGGATCCGCCGTGGATGGCCACCGCCTACGTGCCCGGTCCGTCCCTGAGTCAGGCGGTCCACCAGCGGGGGCCGCTGGACGAGCAGGTTCTGCGCACCCTGGCCGCCGGGCTCGCCGAGGGGCTGGCCGCGATCCACGGCTGCGGTCTGGTGCACCGCGACTTCAAGCCCGGCAACATCATCCTGGCCGCGGACGGGCCGCGCATCATCGACTTCGGTATCGCCAGGCCGACGGATGCCAGCACCATGACCCAGACGGGAGCCGTGATCGGCACCCTGTCCTACATGTCCCCCGAACAGATCGGAGGCAGCCCGGTTGGGCCGGCCAGCGACATCTTCTCCTTCGGCACCGTGCTGGCGTTCGCCGCCACCGGCCGCTCCCCGTTCGCGGCCGAATCGATCGGGGAGGTCGTCATGCGCATCGTCGGTAAGCCTCCCGACCTGGCGGAACTTCCCGACGACCTGAAACGGCTGGTCCACGCGTGCTGGGAGCAGGACCCCGACCGGCGGCCCACCACGGCGGAGCTGCTCGCCCGGCTCAGCACCGACCAGACCGGCGACGACTGGCCCCCGTCCCACCTGGCCGACCTGATCGACTCGGCACTCCCCGGTACGACGCCCCCCTCGAAGCGGCCGCTCACCATGGCGGAGCCGCCGCGGCCGCACGCCCCGCCGACACCGCCGCACCAGCCCCCCGGCCCGGGCGGCGAGAGGAACAACCCTCCGCCCAGCCCCGGCCAGGTCGTCCCACCCTCCGACCAGCCGCTCCCGGGCATGCAGTCCTCGTCGTGGGAGCGACTCTCCCCCGCGCAGAGGGGCCTGCTCGGCGGAGCGGTGACAGCAGCCGTGGTCGGTCTCGCCGCTTCCCTGGCCATCTGGTTCTGGGCAACGTCGGCGGACTTCTCCCCGACCGGCGGGAACTCCGCCCAGAACATGGCGGAACCGCCCGAGCCCGTGGTCCTCGACGAGCACTCCGACTGGGTGCGGTCGGTGGCGTTCAGTCCGGACGGTTCGGTGCTGGCCAGTGCGAGCGACGACGGCACGGTCCGGTTGTGGGACGTGGCGAGCGGAGCGGAACGGGACGTCTGGGACGGGTACGCAGGCTTTGCCCTCTCCGCGGTCTTCAGTCCCGACGGTTCGCTGTTGGCCAGTGGCTACGAGGACGGCACGGTCCGGTTGTGGGACGTGGTGAGCGGAGCAGAGCGGGCTGAGCTGGACGAGCATTCCGACTGGGTGCGGTCGGTGGCGTTCAGTCCGGACGGTTCGGTGCTGGCCAGTGCGAGCGACGACGGCACGGTCCGCCTGTGGGATGTCGAAGACGAGGAGGAGCGGGCCGTGCTGGAGGGGCATTCCGACTGGGTGTGGTCGGTGGCGTTCAGTCCGGACGGTTCGCTGCTGGCCAGTGCGAGCGACGACGGCACGGTCCGCCTGTGGGATGTCGAAGACGAGGAGGAGCGGGCCGTGCTGGAGGGGCATTCCGACTGGGTGCGGTCGGTGGCGTTCAGTCCGGACGGCTCGCTGCTGGCCAGCGGTGAGGACGGCACGGTCCGGTTGTGGGACGTGGCGAGCGGAGCGGAACGGGACGCCTGGGCCGGGGGCACCGGCTTTGCCCTCTCCGCGGTCTTCAGTCCCGACGGTTCGCTGTTGGCCAGCGGCTACGAGGACGGCACGGTCCGGTTGTGGGACGTCGCGGAGAGGGAGCGGGTCGTGCTGGAGGGGCATTCCGACTGGGTGCGGTCGGTGGCGTTCAGTCCGGACGGTTCGCTGCTGGCCAGCGCCGGCGACGACGGCACCATCCACCTGTGGCCGCTCGGCACGGAGTGATCCCGTCCGGGCCGCGTGACACCGGCCGCGGATCCGCCGACCGGCTCAGGGCAGCGGCGGCGCGTCCTCCCCCAGCACGGCGAGCAGCCGCTCCCGGTCGGCCCTGCGCAGCCGCGCCACCACCTGCTGGTAGGAGTGGCGCAGCATCTCCAGCAGTTCGTCGTCGGGCACCGTGCCGTCGAGCAGCACGCTGTTCCAATGGCGTTTGTCGGTGTGGTATCCGGGGAACACCGCATCGAACTCGGCGCGCAGTTCCAGGGCGAGGTCGGGGTCGCACTTGAGCGTCACGAACGGCACCCCCTCCCGGTTGCGCTCACTGAGCAGCGCGAACATCCTGCCCGCCACCTTGTACACCAGCGTCCCCGGGCCGAACGGCTCGGTCTCGACCGCTTCGGGGAACCACAGCGCCGCGTCGATGAACTGCTGCGGGGTCACGTGAGGGCCTCCTCGATCAGGTGGGCGGGCATCCCCGGGCATGGTGGCAGCCGACGGTGACACTCCGCGGTCTCACCGGCGGGCGCGGTGGGCGACGACCAGGGAGTCGATCGCGGTGCGCGGCCCCTCGTCGGTGTCGACCCCGCGGGTCACCTGTTCGGCGCGTTCGACGCGCACGGCGAAGCCCGCCCCGGCGGCGATCTCGGCCACGGCCAGGGCGATGTCCTGGGGGATGTGCAGGACCCGCGGGTCCTGCGGCCCGCCGGTGCCGCGGGTGAGGTTGTCCAGGGCGTGGCCGACGCTCACCAGCCGCCCTCCCGGAGCCAGCGCCCGCACCGCCTCGGTGAGCGCACGCCGCCAGTCGTCGGGTGGCAGGTGCAGGTAGCTGAGGAGCACCAGGTCGTACGCCTCCCGCAGGGGTGCGGGGTCGCGGGCGTCGGCGTGCACCCACTCCACCTCCACCCCCCGCTCACGGGCGAGGAGCCTGCCCCGATCCACCGCCACCGAGGAGAAGTCGGCGGCCGTGACCCGCCATCCCCGCTCGGCGAGCCACACCGCGTTGCGTCCCTCCCCGGCGGCCACGTCCAACGCCCGACCCGGCGGCAGGTCGGCGACCACCTCGACGACGAACCGGTTCGGCTCCGCACCCCACACCAGTTCCCGCTCCCGGTAGCGCTGGTCCCACTCGTGCGCGTCCATGCCCTCTCTCCTTCCCCCGGCGGCCCGGTCCGTGCCCGTTCCCGTCGATTCTCCGCGGAACCGGGGCCGAAGCCGTGCCGCGACGCCGACGGCGGGCCCCGCCCGAAGGACCGCCTCCGCGGCGGAAGGGACCGCCCCCGCATCCCACTACCATCGGGGGCATGGGTCAGCGGGGTGTCCCCGAGCGTGAGCGCTGGTGGCTCGCCGTCGACGCGGCCGCCGTCCTGCTGTGCGTGCTGGTGTTCTGGCTCCCGATCGGCGGCCCGGTGTGGCTGACCACGGCGCACGTCACGGCGGTCCTGCTGGTCGCGGCGGGAACCCTGCTCCGCTTCCGGTGGCCGCTGCGCGCCTTCGCCGTCGTCGCCGGAACGACCCTGGCCGGTCTGCTCCTCGGCGTCACCCGGGAACCGTTCCTGCTCTGCGCGTGGATCCTGTACGAGGTCGCGCTGCTCCGGGGGGAGACCAGACGGCTGCCGAAAGTGCTGCTGGCGTCCTTCGCGGCGGTCACCGTCCTGGCCACGGTCAGCGGCAGCGACCACGTCCTCGACCTGCTCCGCTACCTGCTGGTGAGCGGGTTGGCGCTGCTCGGAGCGTGGACGCTGGGCAGTGTCACCCGGCAGAAGCGGCTGGAGGCCGAGCACGCGGCCCGCGCCGAACGGGAGCGCGCCGTGGCCGCGGAGCGGCTGCGGGTCGTGCGGGAACTGCACGACGTCGTGTCGCACTCGCTCGGCACGATCGCCATCGTCTCCGGGACGGGACGGCACAGCACCACCGACGACCCCGCGGCGCTGCGCGAGAAACTCGCCACCATCGAGGAGACCAGCCGGGCCGCACTGGACGACATGCGCTCCGTGCTCGGCGTCCTGCGTGCCGACGCCGGCCCGGGGGAGCGCGCCCCGCAGCCCGGGCTCGACGACCTGGACGCGCTCGTCGCCCGCGCCGAGCGGGCGGGGACCCCCACCACGCTGACGGTCACCGGCTCCCGCCCGCTGCCCGCGGGCACGCAGCGGGCCGTGTACCGGATCGTGCAGGAAGGGCTGACCAACGCGGTCCGGCACGCCCCCGGGGCACGGTGCGCGGTGACCGTCGCCACCGCTGGGGAACAGGTGGACGTCGAAGTCGTCAACGACCCGCCCGCCCGCCGGCCGCGCCCCGGCGACGCTCCCGGCTTCGGTCTGGTGGGGCTGCGCGAGCGCGTCGAACTGCTGGGCGGGGAGTTCACCGCCGGGAAGCGCCCCGACGGCGGGTTCGCCCTCCGCGTCCGCCTGCCCGCCGACCCGCACGGACGGGAGGCCGCATGAGCGACCCCATCGGTGTGGTCGTCGCCGAGGACGACGACCTGTCCCGCGCCGCCCTCGCGGAACTGGTCGACAGCGCCCCCGGCATGGCCGTCCGGGCACGGGCACGCAACGGGCGGGAGGCCGTCGCTGCGGTCCGGGAGCACCGGCCGGACGTCGTGCTCATGGACATCCGCATGCCGGTCCTGGACGGCCTGGCGGCGACCCGGCTGGTCTGCGACCACCACCCGGGCACCAGGGTCGTCGTGCTGACCACGTTCGACCTGGACGAGTACGTCTACGAGGCGCTGCGCGCCGGCGCCTCCGGCTTCCTGCTGAAGAACGCGCCCCCCGAGGAGATCCTGCGGGCCGTCCGCACCGCGCGGGACGGCAACGCCATGCTCGCCCCCGAGGTGACGCGGCGGATGATCGCCCACGTCGCGCCGCGCCACCGCACCGCCGACCGCTCCCGCTTCCGCGGCCTCACCGAACGGGAACGGGACGTCGTCGCCGCGATCACCCGGGGACTGTCCAACGAGGAGATCGCCGCCGAACTCTTCCTCAGCAAGGCCACCGTCAAGACCTACCTGAGCCGGCTCTTCACCAGACTGGGCGTGCGCGACCGAACCCAACTGGTCATCCTCGTCTACGAGTCCGGGTACATCGCCGAGATCCGGTAGGCCGGACCCGGCCGCACCGGTGTCAACCTTCGGCCGATGCGCGCCGGACCGCCCCGTTGCGACGCTGGGCGCATGATCGACGTGGCACACCTGACCAAACGCCGCGGCGGAAGAGCCGTCGTGGACGACGTCAGCTTCACCGCCTCCCCCGGCAGGGTCACCGGCTTCCTCGGACCCAACGGCGCCGGGAAGACCTCGACCCTGCGCGTCCTCCTCGGCCTGGACCGCGCCGACGGGGGCACCGCCCTGGTCAACGGGGTCCCCTACCGGCAGCTGCGCCACCCCCTGCGCACGGTCGGCGCCCTGCTGGACGCCGGAGCACACCCCTCCCGTAGCGCGCGGGCCCACCTGACCTGGCTGGCCCGCAGCAACGGCATCCCGCGTTCCCGGGTGGCCGAGGTGCTCGACACCGTCGGCCTGGCCGACGCGGCACGGAAACGGATCGGCGCGTTCTCCCTCGGCATGGGCCAGCGTCTCGGCCTGGCCGCCGCGCTGCTCGGCGACCCCGAGGTGCTCGTCCTCGACGAACCGGTCAACGGCCTGGACGCCGAGGGGATCCGCTGGATGCGCAGCTTCCTGCGGGACTACGCCGCGGCGGGCCGCACCGTGCTGCTCTCCAGCCACCTCATGGGCGAGGTCGCCGAAACCGCCGACGATCTGGTCGTCATCGACCGGGGCCGGATCGTCACCCGGGGAACGGTAGCCGAGGTGACCGCGGGGCACTCCTCCCTGGAGGAGGCGTTCTTCGCCCTCACCGGGACGGCCGCGACCCCCGGAGGTGGCGCGTGAGCTTCCGCAACACCGTCGCCGCCGAGTTCACCAAACTGGCCTCGCTGCCGTCCGTGTTCGTCGCACTGGGCCTGGTCCTGCTCGTGACGCCGGGCGTGGCCGCGCTGAACACGTCGGCGCTGCGGCACGCCCTCGACACGGGCAACACCGGCGCGCTGGTCGACCTGTCCACGATCGACGCGGGCCTCGACGGCATCCCCGTGGGCGCGATCGGCGCGATCGTCCTCGGCGTGACCGTGATCAGCAGCGAGTACACCGCGACCCGGCGCGGCGCGGGCGGCGGCCGCCAGATCACCGCCACCCTCACCGGACTGCCCCGGCGGGTGCCGCTGCTGGCCGCCAAGGCACTGGTGCTGAGCACGGTGACCGCCCTGGCCACGGCCGTGGCGATCCCGGTCTCGGTCGTGGTGGCCCAGACGGTGCTGGGCGAGCACGGCCATCCCCTGGACGAGGTGTTCGCCGAGGTCGGCGGGTCTGTGTTCGGCGGCGTCTGCTACGCGGTCCTCACCGCGCTGCTCGCGTTCGCCGTCACCGTGCTGGTCCGCAACGGGATCGTTCCGCTGATCGTGCTGATCGTCAACGCCTCGCTCGTGTCGTTCTCCCTGCTGCTGTCCATGGTCACCCCGCTGGCGAAGTACCTGCCGGACCTCGCCGGAGGCCAGATGTTCGCCGCCTACTCCCCGGTGGAGGACCCGCTCGGCCCGCTCGCCGGCGGCCTGGTCATGGCCGCGTGGACCGCCCTGTTCCTCGCCGTCGCCGCGGCCGTGTTCATCCGCCGTGACGCCTGACCGCTGGATACCGCCATGAACCTCAGTCTCGGACACGCTGTTGTCGCGGAGACCGTCAAACTGCGCACCCTGCCCGCCGCTCTCGTCACGGTCGCCGTCACCGTCGCGGGGACGGCTGGGCTCGCCGCACTGCTCGCGGTCGCGGCCCGCGACACGGCGGGCGCGGAAACGGTCCCCGCACTGCACACCGCCCTGCAGACCGTGGGGTACACGCAGGTCGGCTTCGTCCTGCTGGGTGTTCTCACGATCACCACCGAGTACTCCGGAGGGCAGATCCACGCCAGTCTGGCCGGCGTGCCCCGCCGCATGGTGCTGCTGTCCGGCAAGACCGCCGCCCTGCTGGGGGCCGCGCTGCCCACGGCGGCCGCCGCCGTGGCCGTCGCCGTCGCCGCCGTCCAGCTCGTCCTGGGAGAGCGGGCCCAGCCGCTGGGGGAGCAGTTCGCCGAGGTCGGCGTGCGCCCCCTGGCAGGAGCGGTCGCCTACCTCGTCCTGGTCGGCCTGTTCGGCTACGCCGTGGCGGTTCCGGCGCGCAGCCCCGTCACGGCGCTCGTGGTCCTGCTGCCCGTGCTGCTGCTCGTCCCGCCCCTGCTGGACGCGGTCACCGACCACGCCGAGTACCTCCCCTCCCCGGCGGGCGCCCAGATGTACCAGCCGGGGCCGGTGCCGGACGGCGCGTTGGGGCCGCTGCTCGGCGGGGCCGTCATGGCCGGGTGGACGGTTGCGGCGTTCGCGGTGGCGGCCGCGGTGTTCCACCGGCGGGACGCCTGAGGGCGGCACCGGTCGTCGGCGCCACGGCGGACGGGACCGGCGAGACCGCCGTCCCCGCACCGGCGGAGCGGTGCGGGGACGGCGGGTCACGCGTCGGCCTCCTTGGGGGAGGCGGAGACGGTCACGGTCGGCCAGGCCGCGAAGTCGGCGAGCATCTGGCGGTCGTGCGTGGCGACGACGACGGCCGCCGGGGTGCCGCGCAGGGCCTCGGTGAGCTCGTCGACGAGCAGCGGGGACAGGTGGTTCGTGGGCTCGTCGAGGATCAGCAGGTCGGGCCGCTCGGCCAGGCGCAGCGCGAGGTGCAGGCGGCGGCGCTGCCCCTCCGACAGCCGCCCGACGGGTGTGCGGAGCGCCTCGGCGTCCAGCAGGCCCGTGCCGCTCAGGGGCACCAGGTCGGACTCGGCCACCTCGCCGCGCGCCACGAGCCGTCCCGTGTGCCGCCGGTGGACCTCGTGCGCCTGGAGGCCCTCCTCCCAGGCCGGGGTCTCCTGGGTCAGGTACGCGATCCGCACGCCGGCGGACCGGTGCACCCTCCCGCCCGTCGGGGGGAGGACCCCGGCCAGGACGTCGAGCAGCGTCGACTTCCCGGCCCCGTTGGCCCCGGTGACGAGCAGCCGGTCGCCGCCCTCGACCACCAGGGAGACCGGTGTGCGCAGACGGTGTGCGACGGTCACGCCGTCGCACCTCAGCAGGGGAGCGCCGGGTTCGACCGGCAGGTGCGGCCACCGCAGCGCGAGCGGCGGCCGGGGAACCGTGACCCGGTGCGCCTCCAGCGCCTCCTGTCTGCGTCTGAGGCTCTGCACCACACTCGGGGCATGGGACTGGCGCTGGTGCTTTCCGGTGCCCTTGTCCGGCCGCCACCCGGTGGACAGCCGGCTCCGCGCCTCCTGCACCGCCTGGGCCAGCCGGGTGTGCTCGGCCTGCTGCGTCTCGTACTCCTGGGTCCACCGTTCGCGTTCGCGGCGGCGGCCCTCCTGCCAGCCCGCGTACCCCCCGGCGAACACCCGCGGCCGCCCGTCCATGCTCGGGTCCAGGTCGAGGAACTCGTCGGCGACCTCGCGCAGCAGCGCCCGGTCGTGGGTGACGATCGCCAGACCGCCGGGACGCGACCGCAGGCGCGCGGCCAGGAACGCCTGGGCTTCGGCGTCCAGGTGGTTGGTCGGCTCGTCCAGCAGCAGGATGTCGTGGTTCGCGCCGAGCACGCACGCCAGCCGCACCCGGTGGCGTTCGCCGACGGACAGGGTGGCGAGTTCCCGGTCCCGGTCGGTGCACGCGCCGAGCCCGTCCAGGGCGACGTCGAGTCGGCGGTCGGCGTCCCAGGCGTCGAGCCGCATGGCGGCGTCCAGTGCCGCCGCGTACCGGGCTTCCGCGTCCTCGTCGCCGTTCTCCAGGCCTTCGGCGGCCAGGTCCAGCGCGCGCAGGGCGAGGCGTGCGGGGCGCGTCGACTCGGCGACCAGGGTGCCGACGGTCTCGCCGTCGCGGAACGCGAGCGACTGGTGGACGACGCCGACCGTGCCCGCGCGTTCCACCCGGCCGTCGTCGGGGGCGAGGTCGCCGGAGAGAACACGCAGCAGCGTCGTCTTGCCCCGGCCGTTCTCGCCCACGAGCGCCGTGCGGGACCGTGCGGAGACCGTGGCGTCGACGCCGGACAGGACCGGGCGTCCGCCGAGGACGACCCGGATTCCGCGAGCGCGGACGTGGGCGCTCGCGCCGGCCGGGAGGCGTCCGGCCGTGTTCAGTTCACGGAGGAGTGCGGGGAGCGAGCGGCTGGACAGCCGGTCGCGTGAGGGGAGTGCTTCCACAGGTGTGCTCCACGTTTCGCGGCGGAGCCGGGCAGCACGAAGAAACCGCCCGGCAGGACGACCGAGACGGCGGACACACGGAAAGAAGAGGCTCGGTGCCGCGCCGTCAGGCGCGGGTCCAGGGCCTCATGGCAGAAGCGGTACCCCTGTACACGTCGACCACGGTACCCGCTGGCGGCCTCCCGGAGGCAAGGGGTTTCGGTGTGGGACGGCCCACCCGGAGCCGTGCCGTGGCCGGTCCGCCGCGTCCCGGGGGAGCCGACAGGGGGAGGCCGTCCCCCGCATCCGCTGTTCTTTGACTTCCCCCAGGGGGCGCAATAGCGTGCCGAGGATGCCTTCTTCCGCTTTCTCCGCACCGCCGATCCCCGAGAAGCAGGCGTGGAAAGCGCTCAGCGCGCTGTGCGTCGGACTGTTCATCACCCTGCTGGACCAGTCCCTGGTGGCCGTCGCACTGCCCCGGATCACCGAGGACCTCGGAGCCAGCGTCAACCAGGCGGTCTGGGTCTCCGCCGGCTACCTGCTGACGTTCGCGGTCCCCCTGCTGGTCACCGGGCGCCTGGGCGACCGGTTCGGGCAGCGCACCATGTACCTGGCGGGCATGGCCCTGTTCACCGCGGCCGCGGCCGCGTGCGCTTTCGCGCCGACGATCGAGGCCCTCATCCTGGCGCGGGCCGTCCAGGGCTTCGGCGCCTCCCTGCTCAACCCGCAGTCCCTGAGCGTGATCAACCGGGTCTTCGCGCGCAACCGCCGGGGCGCCGCGATGGGGGTCTGGAGCGCGGTGGCCAGCTCCGCGGGCCTCTTCGGCCCCCTCATCGGCGGCCTGCTGGCCGGCGGCGCCGGGTGGCGCTGGGTCTTCCTCCTCTACCTCCCGCTGGGGCTGCTCTCCCTGGCCCTGGTCGCACGCTGGGTGCCGCGACTGCCCACCGGTGCGGGACGGATCGACCCGCTCAGCGCCGTCGTCTCGCTGGTCGCCGTGTCGGGGATCGTGTTCACGCTGCAGCAGGGACCGGAACTGGGCTGGCCGCTGTGGCTGTGGGGGGTCCTCGCCCTCGGAGTCCTCGCGCTGTTCCTCTTCGTCTGGCTGCAGAAACGGGCGGACCTGCGCGGCGCCGACGCCCTGGTGCCGTTGAGGCTGTTCGGCATCCGCAACTTCCGTTTCGGTTCCCTGGCCGTCACCACGCTGGGCTTCGCCGTCTACTCGGTGAACCTGCCCGTCATGCTGTACCTGCAACTGGGGGCCGGACTATCGGCCCAGGCCGCCGGGGTGCTGCTGCTGCCGACAGGCCTCGTCTCGGTGGCGCTGGCCCCGGTGGTCGGACGTCTGACGGACCGGCTGGAACCCGGACGGATCTCGAAACTCGGGTTCTCCGCGATGATCACCGCCATGACGCTGTTCGTCGTGCTCATCAGCCAGGAGGTCCCGTTCGCCTGGCTGCTCGTCCCCCTGGTCCTCATGGGGGTCGCCAACGCCCTGTGCTGGTCGGCCAACTCCACCATCAGCATGCGCCCGCTCCCCACCGACCTGTTGGGGGCCGGCTCCGGCGTGTACAACACCTCCCGCCAGGTCGGGGCGGTGCTGGGGGCCGCCGCACTCGGCGCGGCCATGCAGATCGGACTGCAGTACACCACCTTCGCCAACGCGATGGGGTTCTCCCTGGTCCTGCACGTCGCGGTCCTCGTCTTCGGCCTCGTCATGGTCTCGAACTTCCGCGACGACCGAGCGGAGGCGGCTCCGGGCACGTCCGGCAGCACGTCCGGTTAGCCGGGACACGGCGGCGACCGCGTGGCCCCCGGCCAGTGCCCCCGCTGGGAGGCGGCGGAGCGACGCGGGGGCGCTTGCGCCCGAACACTCCTGGGGACCAGGTCGACCTCGTGCCTTCTCACATCTGGCGGTCGACCTCTGGTGCGTGCGACCGGACCGGGTCGGCGGCGGCTCCGTACTTCCAGTCGGCTCGGTATCCGGCCTGTCCACAGGGCCGGTGCCGTGGCCGCGGACTCCTCCCAACATGCCACGCGGGCGGGGACAGGGCGTCTGCGCTGCCGTGCTCCGAGAGCACGGACGGCTGGTCTGATACCAGGTTTCGGGGGAGCCGCAGACAAGCGCCAACGCCCCTCAGAACGCTTCCGAGGGGCGTTTCCCGTCACCCCGCAGGCACTCGGGCAACCGAAACGCGAGCCAGTGCGCGAACCGCGGGGACACGAAAGGCCCTGCCTCCTACGCTGGGAGTGCGACCGACCAGCGGGAGGCAGAGCCACCATGAACGACACTACCCGCGAGCCCATCGGCGTGCGCATCGCCCGGGCGAGGAAACGCCGCGGCCTCACCCAGCACGGACTGTCCACCCGTGCCAACTACTCCCGATCCCACATCGCCCAGGTCGAGAAGGGCCACAAGGTCGCCACCCCGGCGTTCGTCGCCGCTGTCGCGGCCGCCCTCGGCGTCGACCCGTCCGAACTGTACGGGCAGCCCTACCGTGGCGACACACCCCGCGACGACCAGGTCCACGCCGCCGTCCCGGAACTCCGTCGAGTGCTCGCCTACGTCGGTGTCGGCCCCGACCTCGATGCCCCGCCTCGCAGCCTCGACCAGCTCTCCGCCGAAGTCGCCACCATCCGCGGCCTGCTGCCCGCAGCGAAGCTCACCCGGATCGGCGAGGCCCTGCCCTCCGTGTGCGAAGAACTCGCCTGGCACGCCTACACCACCGACAAACCCCGTGCCTGGGCACTGCTGAACCGTGCCCTGTCCTCCGGTGTCAGCCTGACTCGCCGTCTCGGCTACGCGGGCGACGCCCTGGCGCTCCTGGAGCGCGCCGAGGACGCCGCGCGCCGGTCCCAGGACCCGCACCTGCCGTTGGTCGCCCACCTGCCCCGCGCGCTGCTGCTGATGAACATGGGCCAGTACAAGCCGGCGCTGGCTCTGCTGGACCGTGCCGCTGCCCGGGTCGACGACAGCAGGCAGGACGCGGGCGAGGTCGCCGGGGCGTTGGCGCTGCGGTCGGCGATCGTCGCGGCCCGTTCCGGAGACGCCCACACGGCGTGGGAGCAGTTCGCACGCGCCGACGACCTGGTCAGGGCCGGTCGGGCGCGTACCGACGTGCACGGCACCCAGTTCGGCGCGGCGAACGTCGCGATCCACGGGGCCGCGGTCGCGGTCGAACTCGGTGACCTCGACGAAGCGGCGCGCCGGGACCGGCAGATCGGAGAGCGCACTCTCGCCGGTCTGGTGCCGGAACGGCGTGCCCACCACGAGATCGACATGTCCCGGGCGCTCACCGAACTCGGCGACTACGACACGGCGCTGAAACGGCTTCTGTCAGCCGAATGGATCGCACCGCAGATGACCCGCCACCATCCCACGGCGCGGCTGGTGGTGCGCCATCTGGTGGACGTGCGCCGAATCCTGCCGGAGCCGCTGCGGGGCCTGCACTCTCGGATGCGTGTCTGACCCGTCGACCCGTTCCGGGCAAACCCCGGATTGTTCCAACATGGAACATCGCCCAGATCAGCGCGGGTGACGCTGTGCCTCATGAGTGCCACACCCAGCAGCGACACAGCGGAGATCCTCGCACGCGTCCAGGGTGACTTCCCGCTCTGGGAGATCACCTGCTCGCCGAACCGGGAACCACGGCAACGATGGCGGGCTCAAAGGCGCATCCCGCTCACCGAGGTCGAGGCACGGCAGGGGCGGCGGCAGGAGATCAGCGCGCCGACCGTGGACCAGCTGCTCGCCGACCTCGGCGCGGAGCAGCGTGCCCAGGACGCTCTACGGGGGGTGACGGCCCGTGGCTGACCACCGGCTCACCGCCGAGCAGGTCTCCGCACTCGCCCGCGGCCGTGCTCGCGCCGAACCCTGCGAAGACGGGATCGCTCTGGTGCTGGATGGCGACCGGATCGTCCTGCCCGAGTGCCCGGACCTGTTGACCGCGATCACCAGGGTCGAGGGGTTGATGGGGCAGGCGTTCAACACGGTCATCGAGACGCAGCGCGGGCGGTTGCGGCAGCAGCGGTGAAGCGACCGCGCACCGGTTCCTTCCCCCATGCGGCCGGTGCGCGGGCTCCGGCATTCGCACCAGACGTCAGCGCGCTCGACACCGTCCGGGGCGCGGTCGAGGCGGGCCTGCTGGAGCAGCCGCGCATATCCAGGTGTCTGCAACCGGGCCCCGGAACCGCGAACGCCTCGTAGACGCGGATCTCGGATGCCTCAGCCTCCAGTTCGATGTACGCCCCGGAGAACAGGTCGTCATACCGGCGCCACCAGCCGCGCGCTTGGGCCTGCCGGGTCAGCGTCAGCACGGTCTCGTACCGAGGGTCGTCGGGCGTCACCCCGTACTCGGCCATCAGGGCTTTGACCTCGACCACGCTGGGTCGTTCTCTCTGACCGGTCTCGATGTGACCGACCTTCGCACGCGACCACTCCAGGCGCGCAGCCACGGCATCGAGGCTGAGGCCAGCGGACTGCCTCATCTGACGGAGGACCGCGGAGAGCTGGCGTCGGCGCACCGTGGGACTGGCCATCCAGCGCCTCCGTCGTCGTCTCTTCGTGTCGTCCTTCTGATCCTGCCGATCGGCGACTCGGCGCGTGCGGTCGTCGCGATTGCCAACCTCGACACTCTTGCTGGGCGCGGCCCTGAAAGCGGCTCTGCTGCACCGGTAGGAAGTCTCCCGGGGCCGGCTTTCTCCAGTCCTTCCCCGCCCGGTCCCGGGGATTGGGCAGCGCGGCCGCCCATCGCCTTCGGGGAGGTCCTGTGGAGGGGCAGGACATCCCGACTCTTCTGCGAATCTGGTTTAGAGTGACCCCAAGCTGGCTTTGCCTGCGAAGCTGATCACGGCGAGATAACGTCTCGAAAAGCCGCAGGTCAGCTTCTGTGCTCCCCACGCACGTGGGGATGGTCCGGCAAGCCCAGTGTTGCACACGATTCTGACATTGTGCTCCCCACGCACGTGGGGATGGTCCGTAAGAGATTCACTCCACCCGAGATCCGGGGTTGTGCTCCCCACGCACGTGGGGATGGTCCGTCGATCTCGCCGATCTGCGTGAGCAGCCCGTCGTGCTCCCCACGCACGTGGGGATGGTCCGGACGCGGAGGACGCTAAGACGTCCGACGCGCAGTGCTCCCCACGCACGTGGGGATGGTCCGTCGAGCATGCCCTCCTCGTTGTAGGCGGCGATGTGCTCCCCACGCACGTGGGGATGGTCCATCTGCGCGCCCCTCCACGGGGGTGGGGCGATTGTGCTCCCCACGCACGTGGGGATGGTCCGGGGTCTACCGGGAGGAGTACTACAACAGGGACGTGCTCCCCACGCACGTGGGGATGGTCCGCACTGTACGCGGGCCGCCCCGACAGGCGGCCCGTGCTCCCCACGCACGTGGGGATGGTCCTTCTTGCCGGAGGAAGCGCGCGGAAATCACGTTGTGCTCCCCACGCACGTGGGGATGGTCCGTAGAACCGCCGTTCTGGCCGCCGCCGGAATTTGTGCTCCCCACGCACGTGGGGATGGTCCGCCCCCGAACAGGGCCAGCGGGGGTCGTCGGCGGTGCTCCCCACGCACGTGGGGATGGTCCGCGCACGATGCCGGGCGCGTCGTACCGCCACGACGTGCTCCCCACGCACGTGGGGATGGTCCGATTCCACGTCTCTTCTGACATTTGTGTTTCTCGTGCTCCCCACGCACGTGGGGATGGTCCGACGGCTGGTCAGCCGGTGAAGGTGACGTTGCCGTGCTCCCCACGCACGTGGGGATGGTCCGTCAGCGAGGCGTTCCGTCCGCTGGTGGAGTGGGGTGCTCCCCACGCACGTGGGGATGGTCCGGGGAGATGACGGGTGGCTACGCTGGAGGAGCTGTGCTCCCCACGCACGTGGGGATGGTCCGACATCGACGATGCTGCCCTTGAGAGCTACGCCGTGCTCCCCACGCACGTGGGGATGGTCCGTCTATTTCGTGCCGACGATCGCGGACCAGGACGTGCTCCCCACGCACGTGGGGATGGTCCGGGCCTGACCGACGACGGGCTGGTCGGCCGGGCGTGCTCCCCACGCACGTGGGGATGGTCCGTCGTCCTGCAACACGTTGTGCAACGCGGGGTCGTGCTCCCCACGCACGTGGGGATGGTCCGGCCAAGGCGGAGGGGCAGCCCGCTGCTGAGGCGTGCTCCCCACGCACGTGGGGATGGTCCGGACACACTGGACGAGTTGGGCGTGTCCGTGCAGTGCTCCCCACGCACGTGGGGATGGTCCGTTCATGCGCCCTAAACAGTTGGCGTCCGGCGGGTGCTCCCCACGCACGTGGGGATGGTCCGGCGCGGGAGGGCCTGTGAGGCAGCCCCGCCTAGTGCTCCCCACGCACGTGGGGATGGTCCGCTGTACGTGGGCATCCGCGCCACTGGCCTGGAGTGCTCCCCATGCACGTGGGGATGGTCTGCGGAGCGTCTTGACGCACGAGTGACGCACGGACTGCCCCTCACGCATGCGGGGATGTCTGTGTTGTGGTGATGGTTTTCGTCTGCTTCGGCCGCGAGCCACGGCAGCCTTGACCGCCGCTCCGGTCGCTGAGGGGCTGTCGGCTTTCCGTAGCGCTTCGCCGTCCGGGAACCCGGCGGCCGACAATTCCTCCTGTGCCTGTGGGGTGGGCAAGGCTGCCGCGCCTCGCGGCCGAAGCAGAGGGGGCGGTTCACCGCTTACAGCGACCCCGGCAGGGGAAGGCGGCGCGGTGTCTTCTCCCGAAGAACACCCACCCCGGAGACACCAAGAAGGCCGGTTCTTCTGAACCGGCCTTCTGACCTGGTCGGGGTGGCGGGATTTGAACCCACGACCTCTTCGTCCCGAACGAAGCGCGCTGCCAAGCTGCGCCACACCCCGAGGCACCGGTGCCAGTCTAGCGGACACTTCGGGGTGCTCGCACAACGGTTGTGACAGGACGTTCCCGGACACGTGATCACGCCCGGGGAAGGCCGACCGCGACCGCCCCCGCCACCGTGCCCGCCGGGTGCGGACCGGGTCGGGTCAGGGGACCAGGATCGCCCGGCCTCCCGGGATCCGGCCCGCGTCCAGGTCGGCCAGGGCGTCGAGCGCCGCGTCCAGGGGGTAGGTGCGGGTGCGCAGCGTGACCCGGCCGCGCGCCGCCAGCGTCATCAGTTCGACCAGGTCGGTGTAGGTGCCGACCAGGTTGCCGATGATGTTGATCTCACGGGAGATGATGTCGATCGTGGGCACGTCGACGCGTCCCCCGTAGCCGATGACGAAGTAGCTGCCGGTGTCGCGGGTCATCGCCACGCCCTCGGCTTCGGTGCCGTTCTCGCCCACGAAGTCGAAGACGACGTGCGCGCCCTTTCCGCCGGTCAGGTCCAGCACCGCGGCCACCTGGTCGCCGTCGGAGAGCACCGTGTGGTCGGCGCCGAGCCGGGAGGCCAGCTCCAGGGCTTCGGGGGAGCGGTCCACGACGGTGACCTCCGCCGCGGTCAGCGCTGTCAGGGACTGCAGGCCGATGTGGCCGAGGCCGCCCGCGCCGATCACCACGGCGTGGGTGCCCGGGGGCAGCAGCGGGACGGCTTTGCGGACCGCGTGGTAGGCGGTGAGGCCGGCGTCGGCGAGCGCCGCCACGTCCGCGGGCTCCAGGCCGGGGTCGAGTCTGACGACCGCGCGGGCATTGGTGAGCAGCAGGTCGGCCATTCCGCCGTCGGTGTCGATGCCGGGGAAGGCGGAGTTCTCGCAGTGCGAGTCGTCTCCGGCTCGGCAGGCGTGGCACAGGCCGCAGGTGACCAGCGGGTGCAGGATCACGGTGTCGCCGGGGGCGACGGTGCTGACGGCCGGGCCGACCTCGCGGACGGTTCCGGCGTTCTCATGGCCGATGGTGTAGGGCAGGGTGACGCCGCTGAGCTTCGCCCACTGCCCCTCGATGATGTGCAGGTCGGTGCGGCACACGCCCGCCGCTTTCACCTCGACGAGTACGTCCAGTGGTCCGCGGACCACTGGTTCGGGCACCTGGTCGATCGACGGCGACTGCTGGTACTGGTGGACTCGGACCGCTCGCATGGATCCCCCTGGGAACACGGTGACATTTCGGTGATCTGCATCACTCGTCCGGCTGTGTGGGGAGAGGCGGCCAGGAACTGTTCCCCTGCGCCGACAGACTCCGCCGCACCGAGGGGAGGTCGGGAGGGGAGGCGGCCGGGCGCAGCGCGATCAGTGTGATGTCGTCGTTCCCGGCGACGGGGAGTTCGGTGAGCAGGCGGTCGCAGAACCGGTCGAGGGGGGTGTCCGCCATCGCCGCGCAGTGGCGGGCCAACCGGTCCAGACCGGTGTCGAGCGGCTCGCTGGCGTGCTCCACCAGGCCGTCGGTGTAGAGCAGCAGGGTGGCCCCGGGCGGCAGCGGCTCCACCGCGCTGCTCCTCGGGGCCCCGGGGTCCAGGCCGAGCAGCAGGTCGTGGGCTTCTTCCAGGAAACGGGTGTCCCCGTCGGGGAGGACGAGGAGCGGCGGCAGGTGTCCGGCCACCGAGTAGTCGACCCACCAACGGCCGGCGTCGTCCGGTGCGATGCGGGCGAGGACGCTGGTGGCCGTTCCCTGGTACTCCCCGGACCGTGTCACCGCGTTGTCCAGGCGGCGCAGCGCCTCCTGGGGATGCTGCGGGCGGTCCACGGCGAAGGCGCGCAGCATGTTGCGCAGTTGGCTCATGGCGATGGCCGCGGCCAGGTCGTGTCCGGCGATGTCGCCGATGGCGAGCATGACGGCGCCGTCCACCACGAAGGCGTCGTACCAGTCGCCGCCCACCTCGGCGGAGGTGGGACTGCTCCGGTAGCGGCCGACGATGGGCACGCCCGGGATCGTGGGCGGTTCGCTGAGCAGGCTGTGCTGCAGGGCCAGCGCCGCACGTTGGGTGCGCTGGAGTTCCGCGAAGGTGTCGAGCGTGGACCGGATGTGGTCCAGCAGGTCGGCGAGCAGGTCCACGTCGTCCTGGGTGAGCGGTTCACGCTCCCCGCAGACCACCACGGACAGTGAGGCGATCAGTTTCCCTTCGGAGGTCAGGGGGAGGACGACCACGCTGTTGGCGCCGACCTCACTGAGCCAGCGCACCGACTCCGGGGAGAGGGAGTCCGTGGGGGGCTTCCCTGCCGGGAACACCTCGTGGATGGGGTGGTGCTGGATCGCCTGGAGGAACGCCCCGTGGACGGCGAAACGCGTCCCGCGCGGCTGGGTCGGGTGGGAAAGGCCCTCCCGGAGGGTCAGGGCGATCCGTTCGACGATGAACGGGCTCCTGACCGATCGGGGCTCGGTCTCGGCGGTCAGGTGGACCGCGCAGGCGTCGGCCAGCTCCGGCACGATCACGTGGGTCAGCGCTTCGAGCATGTCCTCGACGCGGGTGGTGTGGGCGATGGCCTCGGAGGCGCGGCGGAACAGGTCCAGGCGCCGCTGCTCGCGCCACTGCTGTTCCACGTCGGCGCAGGTGCCCGTCCACTCGACGACCTTCCCGTCCTTGCGGACCGGTACGGCACGCGCCCGGAAGTGCCGGTAGGTGCCGTCGCGCACCCGTACCCGGAAGGTGTGTTCCAGGGAGTCGGGGACCTGGTCGATCGCCTGGGACCAGACCAGCACGAGCGCGGGGCGGTCCTCGGGGGCCACGGCGTCCAGCCAGCCGTAGCCCAGGTACTCCTCGGGACTCTGGCCGGTGATCCCCTCCCAGCCGTGGCTCCACTGGATGGAGCCGTCCACGGGGGAGGCGGTCCACTCGACCACCACCCCGGTCCGCACCAGGCTGGCGTAGCGCTGGAAGGCACGTTCCCGCTGCTCGGCATCGATCCGGTCGGTGACGTCCAGCATCATCGACAGCACGGCGGGCTCGCCGTCCTCCAGCACGACCGGGGAGAAGCTGATGTTGAAGTAGCGTTCGCGTCGGCCTTCGGGAAAGTCGACGGTCACGGGGGCGTCCGGCAGGAATGTGGGCTCGCCCGTGGTCATGACGCGGTCGAGCAGCAGGGCGTATCCCGACTCGGCCAGGTCGTGGAAGGCCAGCGGGAAGGGCTTGTCCAGCGGACGGGGGCCGAACATGGCCCGCTGGGCGGCGTTGACGTAGACCAGGCGGTGGTCGGGACCGCGGGTGACGGCCACACCGACCGGGACCGGGTCGAACACCTTCAGCGCGGTGTCGGTGATGCGGGTCTCGCCGCCGACCCCCGGCGTGTTCGTCTTCGTCGATTTCGGCACGGACATTCGCACCGCCTCTGGCCAGAGAGCGTTTCACCAGCTTGTATGCCTCACACCGGGACATCTATGCGTGCTCGGGGCCGAAGAAGACGAGGCGCCTCCCCGGAGTGCCGACCGGACGGGGGAGCCGAGCCGGATCAGGGGGCCGGGCGCAGCGCGATCAGTGTGATGTCGTCGTTCCCGGCGACGGGGAGTTCGGTGAGCAGGCGGTCGCAGAACCGGTCGAGGGGGGTGTCCGCCATCGCCGCGCAGTGGCGGGCCAACCGGTCCAGACCGGTGTCGAGCGGCTCGCTGGCGTGCTCCACCAGGCCGTCGGTGTAGAGCAGCAGGGTGGCCCCGGGCGGCAGCGGCTCCACCGCGCTGCTCCTCGGGGCCCCGGGGTCCAGGCCGAGCAGCAGGTCGTGGGCTTCTTCCAGGAAGCGGGTGTCCCCGTCGGGGAGGACGAGGAGCGGCGGCGGGTGTCCGGCCACGGAGTAGGTCACCCGCCAGGAGTCGTCGGGGCCCGGTGCGATGCGGGCGAGGACGCTGGTGGCCGTTCCCTGGTACTCCCCGGACCGCGCCACGGCGCTGTCCAGGCGGCGCAGTACCTCCTGGGGGTCCTGCGGGCGGTCCACGGCGAAGGCGCGCAGCATGTTGCGCAGTTGGCTCATGGCGATGGCCGCGGCCAGGTCGTGTCCGGCGATGTCGCCGATGGCGAGCATGACGGCGCCGTCCACCGTGAAGGCGTCGTACCAGTCGCCGCCCACCTCGGCGGAGGTGGGGCTGCTCCGGTAGCGGCCGGCGAGGCAGAGGCCGGGAACCTCCGGCAGGCGGCCGAGCAGGCTGTGCTGCAGGGCCGACGCGACGTGTTTGGTGCGTTGGAACTCGGCCACGGCGTCGACGACCGGCTGGATGCGGTCGAGCATGCCCGTGAGCAGGGCGACGTCGTCCCGGTCGAGCGGTTCACGCTCCCCGCAGACGGCCGCGGTCAGTACGGCGGCCACCGATCCCTCGACGGTCAGGGGCGCCACGACGACGCTGTTGACCCGGTTGGCGCGGAGCCAGCGCACGGTGTCGGAGGGGAAGAGGTCCGCGGGCGGCCGCCCCGGCGGAAACGTCCGGTGGACCGGTCGGGCGAACACGTCGCGGGCGGCGGAGCGGTCCCACGGGGGCGGCGGGGGCGTGAGGGCGAGGTCCTCCCGCCCAGTCCAGGCGACGCGTTCGACGTCGGACCGCGGGCCCGTGCCGCCCACCTCGGTGCCCGGCACGAGGTGGGCGGCGCAGGCGTCGGCCAGCTCCGGCACGACCACGCGGACGAGCGCGGTGAGCACGTCGTCGATGCGGGTGGCGTCGGAGATGGCGGCGGAGGCGCGGGTGGACAGGTCCCCGCGGCGCTGCTCGCGCCACCGCCGCTCGACGTCGGTGCAGATCCCCGTCCACTCGACCACGGTCCCGTCCTCGCGGACCGGTACGGCGTGGACGTGGAAGCGCCGGTAGGTGCCGTCGTGCATCCGCACCCGGAAGGTGTGTTCGAAGAGGTCGGTGTCCTGGGTGACCGCCGTGACCCAGGCCGCCTCCAGTCCCGGTCGGTCGTCGGGGGCCACAGCGTCCAGCCAGCCGTGGCCCAGGTACTCCTCCGGTTGCTGCCCGGTGATCTCCTGCCAGCCCCGGCTCCACCGGACGGAACCGTCGGCGGGGGAGGCGGTCCACTCGACCAGCGCCCCGGCCCGGACCAGGGTGGAGTAGCGCTGGAGGGCCTGTCTGCGCTGTGCGGCGTCGACCCGGTCGGTGACGTCCAGCATCATCGACAGTACGGCGGGCGCCCCGTCCTCCATCGTGACCGGGAAGATGCTGATGCTGAAGTAGCGCTCCTGGCGTCCGGTGTCGGGATAGTCGACGGTGATGGGCGCCTCCGCGAGGACCGCCGGCTCACCCGTGTCCATGACCTGGCCGGTCAGCAGGTCGTACCCGGACTGGGCCAGGTCGCCGAAGGTCTGGAGGAAGGGCCTGCCCAGCGGGCGGGAGCCGAACATGGCCCGGTAGGCGGCGTTGACGTAGAGAAGGCGGTGGTCGGGGCCGTGCACCACCGCTATCCCGACGGGAGCGTTGTCCAGCATCCCCAGCGGCAGGGCGCCGAGTCGGGCCCCGCCGCCGACAGCTGTCGAGGCTTCTTCCGCACTGTCCACCGGTACCGGAACCGTCTTGAGTCGAACTTCCCACCGCACCGCCGCACCGGCACGGTGGAAGCAGGGTCTCAGGAACGGGGGACGAGGTCCAGGATCGCGGCTTCGGGGCGGCAGCAGAAGCGGACCGGGGCGTAGGGCGAGGTGCCCAGGCCTCCCGACACGTGCAGCCAGGACGCCCCGTTGCGGCTCAGCCCCCAGGCGCGGGCGCGGTCGATGCCGCAGTTGGTGACGAGGGTGCCGTAGAACGGCAGGCAGACCTGGCCGCCGTGGGTGTGCCCGGCGAGCAGCAGTTCGTACCCGTCGGCGGTGAACCGGTCGAGGTTGCGCGGCTCGGGCGAGTGCATGACGCCGATGCGCAGATCGGCGTCGGGGTCGGCGCGGCCCGCCACCTTCTCGTAGCGGTCCAGACCGATGTGGGAGTCGTGCACCCCGGCCACCGCGATCCGCAGGCCCCCCGCCTCGACGCCGCCCTTCCGGTTGTTGAGGTCCAGCCAGCCCGCATCGCTCATGGCCGCTCCGAGTTCCCGCCACGGCAGGTCGGGGACCTTGCGCTTGGAGTAGTCGGTCCTGCTGCTGCGCCACAGGTAGCGGAGCGGGTTCTTCAACTGCGGCGAGAACAGGTCGTTGGAGCCGTAGACGAACAGGCCGGGCCGGTCCAGCAGCGGTCCGAGCGCGTCGATGAACGGGCCCACCGCGTCGGGATGGGCCAGGGAGTCGCCGGTGTTGACCACCAGGTCGGGTTCGTGGGCGTCGAGTCCGCGGATCCAGTCGATGAGCAGGCGGCGGCCCGGCGTCAGGTGCGCGTCGGACAGGTGGAGCACCCGCAGGCGGCCGCTGCCCGGGGCGAGGACCGGGATCTCGTAGCGGCGCAACCGGAACCAGTTGCGTTCCACCACCGAGGCGTACGTGAGGCCCGCGACGCCGAGGGCGCCCGCGACCGCCACCGCTGTACCGACACCGCGCGCTATCCTGCCCGCTCTGTTCATCACCGCCGAAGCTGCCATGTGACGATGGTGTCAGACTCTCGGCGGTGCCCGGTCCCGCTCGGGGAGGACCACGGGCCGCGGCACCGGCGGGCGCCGCGGCGGCGACATCGGAGAAAACTCCTGGGGATCCGGGGGACGGGAACTCTATCATCCCTTGCATGGCCGAACTCAAGACCCGCCTGCAAGCCGACCTCACCGCCGCGATGAAGGCACGGGACCAGGTGCGGACCCGGACCCTGCGCATGGTGCTCACCGCGATCTCCAACGAGGAGGTGGCGGGCGATTCCGCCCGCGAACTCAGCGACGACGACGTCATCAGGGTGATCACCCGGGAAGCCAAGAAGCGCCGCGAGGCCGCCGACGCCTTCGAGCAGGGCGGACGCGCCGACAAGGCCGCCGACGAGCGGGCCGAGGGGGAGGTGCTGGCCGCCTACCTGCCCGCCCCGTTGAGCGACGAGGAGCTGGCCGCACTGGTCCGGGAGGCGATCGCGGAGGCCGGGGTGAGCGACGTCAAGGGCATGGGCAGGGTCATGAAGATCCTCACCCCCAGAACGGCCGGACGCGCCGACGGCCGTCGGGTGGCCGACGAGGTGCGCAGCCAGCTGTCCTGACCGGACGGGGAGCCGCGGCCCGGAGCGGGCCCGCCGGCCGGACGGACGGAAACACCGAGAGGCCCCCGGGAGGTGTCCCGGGGGCCTCTCGACGGGGTCGGGGCTAGAACAGGCCCCACCGGTTGTCGAAACCGGGGAGGTCCCAGCCGCTGTCGGGAAGACCGCCGCCTCCGCCGTCGGAGCCGCGGCTCAGGAAGACGTTGACGACCGACCCCTCGGGCAGCCGGGAACCCGCCCCCGGTTCCACGACGGCCACCGCGCCCTCGGGCTGGTCGGAGGGCAGCCGCAGGTCGGACACGTTCGCCCGGTAGCCGGCGGACTCGATCGCGGCCACCGCCTCCCCCTGCGACATTCCGACCACGTTCGGCACACCGCCCCGGTGGGCGGCGGGGTTGGCGTCGGTGTCGTCGTCCTCCCGACGCGGCGGGGCCGGTTCGCTGGTGGACCCGAACCTCGCGGGAGACCTCGCGAAGCTCTTCGCGTCCAGCTTCTTCACCGCCTCCACCATGGTGTCCCGCCAGATGGGACCGGGGATGGTCGCGCCGTAGACCACCGGGTAGTAGCGCCCGGCCAGGGTGACGTTGCGCAGCGGGTACTGGTTCGGGCCGCGCGGGTCGCCGACGAACACCGCGCCGGCCAGGTTCGGGGTGTAGCCCGCGAACCAGGCGCTGGCCGAGTTGTCGGTGGTCCCGGTCTTGCCCGCCACCGGGCGTCCGATGCCCAGGCCCGAGGCGGTGCCGCCCTTGAAGGTCTGCTGGAGCAGGTAGTTCACACCGTCGGCGACGTCCTGGTCGAGACGGCGCTCGCACTCCGGTTCCAGCTCGATGGTCTGGCCCGACTGGCGGTCGACGATCTTGGTGATCGCCATCGGCTTGCAGTAGATGCCGCGGGAGGCGAAGGTCGCGTACGCGCCGGCCACGTTCAGCGGGGACACCTCCTCGCTGCCCAGGGTGAAGGAGTTGTTCCCCTGGGTGCGGGGGTTGTCGTAGTCCTGGCCGTCGGCGCGGGTGACGCCGAGGTTCTCGGCCATCTTGATCACGTCGCACAGGCCGACGCGCTTCTGCAGCTGCGCGAAGTAGGTGTTCACCGAGCCCTTGGTGCCCGACACCATGTTGTGCGTCGCCGAGCCGCCGCTCTCGCTGGAGTTGCTCACCGTCCACGGGGCGAGGTTGCCGCCGTTGCAGGCCTTCTGGCCGGTGATGGTGATCGTGCTGCCGGAGGAGAAGGACGTGCTGTAGGGCAGGCCCTTGTCCAGAGCGGCGGCCAGGGTGATGGCCTTGAACGTCGATCCGGCCTGGAAGCCCGTGCTGCCGCCGCGGTCGGCGTTGGCCGTGAAGTTGATGGAGGTCTCGCCGATCTTGCTCTCGTCGGGGCCGTAGTTGCGGCTCTGCGCCATGACCCGGATCGCCCCGGTGCCCGGTTCCAGGAAGACCTGGGCGGCGACCTTGCGGGCCTCGTTCTCCCGCGGCACCCACTTGTCCACGGCCTTCTGGCCGGCCTTCTGCATGTCCGGGTCGAGCGTGGTGTGGATCTCCAGTCCCGCGGTGCGCAGCCAGCGGGCGCGTTCGGTCTCGTTCTCCCCGAACTGCTCGCTCTTCTCGATCTCCTGGATCACGTAGTCGCAGAAGAACGGCTGCTTGCTGGGCACGCACCCGTTGCTGGGCGTGGTGATGTCGAGTTCCAGCTCCTCGGCCTTGGCCTTTTCGGCCTCCTCGGCGGTGATCACTCCGGTGTCCACCATCCGGTCGAGCACCACGTCGCGGCGCTCCTGGGCCTGGTCGGGGTTGAGGCGCGGGTTGTACAGCTCGGGGTAGCGGACCAGGCCCGCCAGGGTGGCGGCCTGGCTCAGTGTCAGCTCGCTGGCGCTGACGCTGAAGAAGTGCTGGGCCGCGGACTCCGCGCCGTAGGCGCCGTCGCCGAAGTAGGCGATGTTCAGGTAGCCTTCGAGGATTTCGTCCTTGCTCATCCGCTGTTCCAGCGCGATGGCGTAGCGCAGTTCGCGGACCTTGCGGCCCAGGGTCGTCTCGCGGGCCTCCTCCTGCTCGGCCTGGGAGGTGGCGCTCTCGATGAGCACGTTCTTGACGTACTGCTGGGTGATGGAGGAGCCGCCCTGGGTGCGTCCGGCGATGGTGCGCAGGGCCGCGCGGAAGGTGCCCATGATGTCGAGGCCGCCGTGCTCGTAGAACCGGCTGTCCTCGATCGCGATGATCGCCTCCTGCATGATCGGTGCGATCTGGTCGAGTTCGACGAGTTCCCGGTTCTGGTCGTAGACCTCGGCGATCACGCCGCCCTCGGCGTCGTAGATGATCGAGCGTTGCGGCGGCGGCGGGGTCTCCAACTCACTGGGCATGTTGAGGAAGCCGGTCGCCACGTTGCGGGCGGTGATGCCGATACCGCCGAGTACAGGAGCGACGAGTGCGGCCACCAGCACCCCGGCAGCGACCGAGACCCCGAACAACTGACCGAGTTTCTGCAGCAATGTCCCTTGACCCACCCGTCCAGATTACGTTCGGAAGCGAGAAAACAGCGGCGAACCGCCGTGGGCTCCGCATCGTCGTCGGTTTCGGCCATCTGCGAGCCCTGCCCCCCATCTTTCCATGATCAGGGACTTGCGTGGGGTACGCCGCCCACTAGCGTTTTATTACTCTCTGTAGTCATTAGGTGACTAGTTTTCAAGCCTTTAATGGTCCACCTGGGCTATACCAGAAATGGGCCCAATGGGGACTGTTGACTTCCGGGCGCGGACCGTAATTTCTTTACCAGCGGAGATGCAAGAGACGGTACATCTCCTACGGGCCCCGCACCCCGTCACCTTCTGAGCCAACCCGGTGTGCCCGCAGGGCCGTCTCTGTTCCTCCGTCCCGCCGACGTCCGCGCCCTTCGGCGGGAACACGCCACAACACGACACATGATGATCTTGGGAGTGGGGCACATGTGGAGCACAGACTGGGCCTCGCGGGCCGCGTGTCGGGAGATCGACCCCGATTCGCTGTTCGTGCAGGGAGCTGCCCAGAACCGAGCCAAACTCATCTGCCGGGGATGTCCTGTTCGTACGGAATGCCTGGCCGATGCGTTGGACAACCGGATTGAGTTCGGGGTCTGGGGAGGGATGACCGAACGCGAACGGAGGGCACTGCTGCGGCGCCGCCCCGAGGTGACCTCGTGGCGGGCGCTGCTGGAGGACGCGCGGCAGCGCTACCAGCAGGCCGGGACCACCAGGGACGAGCTCGTCACCGGTTGACCGGACCACGGGCAGGGAGGAAGCCCGTGGGCGACCCGCGGCCCCGGCAGCCGTAGCGGAGACCTCGGAGGGCGGTTTCCGCAACGACACCGCAGGGGCCGCGGACGAGCCGTCCGACAGGCGGGGCCGCCCGGCCCCGCAGGGTACGCCCGCCCGGGACAGCGGGAGGATACTGGGCGGGCCGTTCCCCTTCCGGGCGGCCGACGCGGGCGGGACCCGGCGGCCACCGGGAGGGCGGGCGCCCGAACACCGCGGCGGGGCCGACCTCCTCAGGACACGGGACCGGGATCGCCGAGGACCCGACCGATCTCGCGGAGGGCATCCAGGTCGTGGACGTCCTCCGCGAGGGCCGGGACCTCCACCACCCCGACCTCGGGATGCGCCGCCGTGAACCGTTCCCACAGCCGCCGCTCCCGATCCCGCAGCCGGACCCGCTCGGCGTGCAGCCGCAGCGCCGCGGCGGCCAGCGGGTGCTCACCGGACGCCTCCAACGCCTCCGCGGCCGCAGCCCCCCGCTCGGCCGACAGCTCCGGGGCGAGGACACGCTGGGTGCGGTTGAGGACCAGGCCGGCCAGCGGCATCCGCTCCGCACGGAGCCGGTCCACGAAATAGGAGGCCTCCCGCAGCGCGTCGTGCTCCGGCACGGCCACCACGACGAACGCGGTGCCCTCCGCCTGGAGGACCCGGTAGGTCTGGTCGGCCCGCTCCTGGAACCCCCCGAAGACCGCGTCGAACATCCCCACGAAGGACTGCACGTCCCGGAGCAGCTGCGTGCCCAGAATCTTGGTGATCACTCCGGTGACCAGGCCGACCCCCGCACCGAGCAGCCGGAACGCGCCGTTGCGGGCCGGGGCGCCCAGAAACCTGACCAGCCGCCCGTCCAGGAACCTGCCGAGCCGCTTCGGCGCGTCCAGGAAGTCCAGCGCGGAACGGCTCGGCGGGGTGTCCACGACGATCAGGTCCCACTCCTCGGACCGCCGCAACTGCCCCAGCTTCTCCATCGCCATGTACTCCTGCGTGCCCGAGAAGCTGGAGGACAGGGACTGGTAGAAGGGGTTGTCCAGGATCTGCGCCGCCCGTTCGGGATCCGCGTTCGCCACCACGGTCTCGTCGAAGGTGCGCTTCATGTCGAGCATCATGGCGTGCAGCGACCCGCCGCCGTCCGCGACACCCGCGACCGGGCGCGGAGTGTTGTCCAGTTCGGTCAACCCCAGCGACTGGGCGAGACGGCGGGCCGGATCCACGGTGATCACCACGGTGTGCCGACCGCGTTCGGCGGCGCGCAGCGCCAGTGCCGCGGCGGTCGTGGTCTTGCCGACGCCGCCGGAACCGCAGCACACCACGATCCTGGTGGCGGGATCGTCCAGCAGCGCGTCCACGTCGAGGACGGGAGGGCGCCCGGTACTCACACGGCCCCCTGGGCGCGCAGCGATCCGGCCAGCCGATGCAGCCCCGGAAGGTCCACACCCTCCTCCAGGAAAGCGACGTCGTAGCACGGCCGTTCGGCGGTGGCCAGCCGCTTCCGCGCCTCCGCGGCCATCCGCACCTGCCGGGCGTGCTCCACCACCTCCCCGGACAACTCCCGGGCCAGCCGTTCGTGGTCGGGCAGGCCGGCCGCCCGCAGGCCGCGGGCGAGCACGGCGACGTCGACCACGCCGTCGGCCGCCGAGGCCAGCACGGCCTCCTCCAGAAGCACGGGCCGGACCATGTTCACCAGAATTCCCCCCACTTCCAGTCCCGCCTCGCGCGCCTCCGCGATGCCGTCCAGGCACTCCTGCACCGGCATCTCCTCCAGCAGGGCCACGAAGTGCACCACCGTCTCGGGAGAACGGATGACCTCCATGACCTGGTCGGCGTGGTCGCGCACCGGCCCCACCCGGGCCAGCCCCGAGACCTCGGCGGTGACGTTCAGAAACCGTGTGATGCGGCCGGTCGGCGGGGCGTCCAGCACCACGGCGTCGTAGACGTGCGGCCCCTGGGCGCCGCGCCGCCCCCTGCGGGCGGAAGCGGCCCGACGCCGTACCGCTTCGGTGACCTTGCCGGTCAGCAGCACGTCGCGCGCGCCCGGCGCGACCGCGGTGGCGAAGTCCACCGCGCCGAACCGCCGGAGCGCGCCCCCGGCGCGGCGCAGCCCGTAGAACATCTCCAGGTACTCCAGGAACGCCTCCTCGGCGTCCACGGCCAACGCGTGGACCTCGCCGCCGTCCTCGGTGACGGCGACCGCGCGCTCCTCGTAGGACAACGGTGGAACGCCGAAGAGAGGGGCGATGCCCTGGCGTCCCTCGACCTCCACCAGCAGCACCCTGCCGCCCTCCGCGGCCAGTGCCAGGGCCAGCGCGGCGGCGACGGTCGTCTTACCGGTGCCCCCCTTGCCGGTGACGACGTGGAGGCGGACCCCGTCCCAATCGCGATCGCGTGAGCTCACCCCACGGAGTCTATGCAGCGCGGTGTCTCCGCCCGGAGCCGCCGCCGGCCGGGACGAGGACGCGGGGCGGCGACGGGCCCGCCGCCGTGGGAACCGCCGGGGCGGTCGCTATAAGGTGGCGCCATGACGAAGTGGGAGTACGCGACCGTGCCGCTGTTGTCGCACGCGACCAAGCAGATTCTGGACAACTGGGGTGAGGACGGCTGGGAGCTCGTCACGGTGATCCCCGGCCCCACCATCGGCGACGATCCGCGCAACCAGCAGCTGGTCGCCTACCTGAAGCGCGAGAAGCGATGACGGCGGCGACCCCCGAGGAGCGGTTGGCCGACCTGGGGCACACCCTGCCCCAGGTCGTCCCGCCGGTGGCCGACTACCTGCCGACCGTGCGCAGCGGGGACCACGTGTACGTCTCCGGACAGCTCCCGGTGGTCGACGGCGAACTCGGCGCGACCGGCAAGGTGGGCGCCGACGTCACCCCGGAACGGGCCAGGGAGCTGGCCGCGGTGTGCGCGCTGAACGCGCTCGCCGCGATCAAGGCCGAGGTGGGCGAGCTGTCCCGGGTCAGGCGTGTGGTCAAGATCGTGGGGTTCGTGGCCAGCGACCCCTCCTTCACCGGCCAGCCGCAGGTCGTCAACGGGGCCAGTGAGCTGTTCGGCGAGGTGTTCGGCGAGGCGGGCAAGCACGCCCGCAGCGCGGTGGGCGTGGCCGTGCTGCCGCTGGACGCCCCGGTCGAGGTCGAGGTGATCGTCGAGGTCGAGTAGCGCGACCGTGGCCAGAGCATCCCACCGCCCCCGGGGAGGAGCCCATGTCAGTGAACCGTCCAGAATGCCGGCGGGAGGGCGAGAGGACCCCCCTGACCGCGACGCCGACCGCCAGGGAGACGACCCTCCCGGAAGGAGAGATCGTCCGCCATCTCGGCGTCGGTGAGATCACCCCCCGGATGCGGGACGTCCTGACCGGGCGGATCACCCCCGTGGAGCCCCGGGACGCGGCGACGGTGCTGCTGGTGCGCCAGGCGGACCCGGGCCTGGAGGTGTACCTGCTGCGGCGGGTCCCCTCGATGCGGTTCGCCCCGGGCATGTACGTCTTCCCCGGGGGGTCGGTGGATCCGCGCGACCGCGACCACGGCATCCGCTGGGCCGGCCCCTCCCCCCGGGAGTGGGCCCGCACGCTCGGCGTGGACGAGGCGTCGGCGCGCGCCCTGGTGTGCGCGGCGGTGCGCGAGACCTTCGAGGAGTCCGGGGTCCTGCTGGCGGGCCCCTCCGCCACCGAGGTGGTCGCCGACACCCGGGGCGACGACTGGGAGGAGGACCGCCGGGCGCTCGTCGACCACTCGCTGTCCCTCGCCGAGTTCCTGGACCGGCGGAACCTCGTCCTCCGCGCGGACCTGCTGCGCCCGTGGTCGCGGTGGATCACCCCGGTCATGGAGCCGCGCCGCTACGACACCCGGTTCTTCGTCGCGGTGCTGCCCGAGGGGCAGCAGACCCGTGACGTCGGAGGGGAGGCCGACCACGTCGCCTGGATGGCTCCGGACGAGGCGGTCCGCCGGTGGCGGGCGGGGGAACTGGCGATGCTGCCGCCCACGGTGGCCAACCTCAACGGCCTCACCGGATGTGCCACCCCCGAGGAGGTCCTGGAGGTCGAACGCGAGATCATTCCGGTCCAGCCCGAGTTCCGGGAGTCCGCGGGGGGAATCACACTGATCGTTCCTGATGGTGTCGACTACCCGCTCTGACCGCCCCCCTTGTCGGGCATGTCGCGAAATGAGGTGCGATGAGGATCGACGGTTCCGGGACCCTGCGCGCAAGCTGCGTTCTGTGCCCGAATCCCGGCCCGATGACGCTCGACGGAACCAACACGTGGGTGCTGCGGGAACCCGGCGCCCGCAGCGTACTGGTGGTGGACCCCGGCCCCGACCACGAACGGCACCTGGAACGGGTGGCGCGGATGGTCCAGGAGCAGGGGTCGCAGGTGACACAGACCCTCCTCACCCACGGACACGCCGACCACGCCGAGGGAGCACGCTACTTCTCCGAGCTGACCGGTTCGCAGGTGCGCGCCGTCGACCCCCAGCACCGGATCAGCGGGGACGGACTCGCCGACGGGGAGGTCATCGAGGCGGACGGACTGCAGGTGCGGGTGCTGCACACCCCCGGACACACCGCCGACTCGGTGAGCTTCCACCTGCCCGCCGACGACGTCATCATCACCGGCGACACCGTCCTGGGCCGGGGCACCGCGGTGATCGTCGACGAGGACGGCGGTGACCTCGGCGACTACCTGAAGTCCCTCACCCGGCTGCGCGACCTGGTGGCCAGCGCGGACATCCGCGCGCTGCTCCCGGCCCACGGCCCCGTCTGCACCGAGCCGCTGCTGAAGCTGAACCACTACATCCAGCACCGCGAGGAACGGCTGGGGCAGATCAGCGACGCCGTGGCCGCCGGAGCCGACTCCCCGGACGAGATCGTGGCCAGGGTGTACGCGGACGTCGACGAGGCGATACGGTTCGCGGCCGAGGAGTCGGTCCGCGCCCAGTTGCGCTACCTGATCAGGCGCGGGGACGTGCCGCCGGAGATCCTGCCGGAGTGACCGCGCCGGCGGCCGCCGGCGCGGTCACTCCGAGACGGCCCCGGGACCCGCGAGACAGCGGGTTCGGCCGTGGGGGGCGGTGCGAAAGCCCTCCCCCACGGCAGGTCCGGCCGCCTCCGAAGAACGGCGGCCGGACCGTGGAGACAGCGGAGGGGGCCGAAAGGGCCCCGACGGTCAGCGGGCGCGGCGGCGCAGCCGTTCGATGTCGAGCAGGACCACGGCCTTGGCCTCGATCCGCAGCCAGCCGCGCAACGCGAACTCGGCCAGCGCCTTGTTGACGGTCTCCCGGGAGGCGCCCACGAACTGGGCCAGCTCCTCCTGGGTGAGGTCGTGGTGGACGTGCAGGCCGTCCTCGCCTTCCTTGCCGAAACGCTGGGCCAGGTCGAGCAGGGCCTTGGCGACGCGGCCGGGAACGTCGGTGAAGACCAGGTCGGCCACGACGTCGTTGGTCCGGCGCAGCCGGGTGGCCAGGGCCTTCAGCAGGTGGACCGCGACCTCGGGCTGCCTCGTGATGAACGGGCGCAGGTCGTCGTGGCCCAGCCCGGCCAGGACCGCGTCGGTCACCGCGACGGCGCTGGCCGTACGCGGCCCCGGGTCGAACAGGGACAGCTCACCCAGCATCTCGCCCGGGCCGAGCACGGCCAGCAGGTTCTCCCGACCGTCGGCGGACGTGCGGGTGAGCTTGACCTTTCCGCTGAGCATCACGTAGAGGCGGTCGCCCTCGTCCCCCTCTGAGAAGAGTGTCTGGCCCCGGCCGAGCCGGACCTCGGTGATGGAGGAGCGCAGCGCGGCCGCGCCCTCCTCGTCGAGTGCCTCGAACAGGGGAGCCTTGCTCAGCACCTCGTTGGTCTCGTCCACCATTCCTCCTCGCAGCCTGACCGTCAACAGTGTGACGCAAAGCGCACCAGCTGTGAAACCAGCGTGTTCCCTGGTGGGTGCACCGGGAGTATGAGCAGCTCGTCACAGCCGACGTCAGCAGTTCGATCCTAGTTGTTCTCCGGGGGGTGGGGCCGCAGGCTTCACCCGAGCGGGCCGGGACCCGCGGCCGGCAGAACCGCGGACCTCCACGGAATCAGACGTCAGCGGGGCACGACGAAGGAATGATCCGTAGGCTGGAACAGTGTCCCGCGACGTATACACTTCCTCCTCCTCCCCGTCGGCCGGCGGCGACGCGCCCTCAACGGAGCGCGACACCCCCACGGGTGAGACCCGTCTCGCTCTGGTGAGACGTTCCCGACGAATCAACCGGGAACTGGCGCGGATGTATCCCGACGCACACTGTGAGCTTGATTTCACTACTCCCCTGGAACTCCTGGTGGCCACCATCCTCTCCGCCCAGTGCACCGACAGGCGGGTCAACCAGGTGACCCCGGTGCTGTTCGCCCGCTACCCCTCGGCAGCCGACTACGCGTCGGCCGACCAGGAGGAGCTGGAGGGCATCATCCGCTCCACCGGCTTCTACCGGTCCAAGGCGCGCAACATCATCGCCCTGGGCCAGCAGCTGTGCGACGAACACGGCGGCGAGGTGCCCGACACCCTGGAGGACCTGGTGAAACTTCCGGGGGTCGGACGCAAGACCGCCAACGTGGTGCTGGGCAACGCCTTCGGCGTGCCCGGACTCACCGTGGACACCCACTTCGGGCGGCTCGTGCGCCGGTTCGGCATGACCCGGCAGACCGACCCGGTGAAGGTCGAGCAGGAGATCGCCGCCCTGTTTCCCCCCAAGGAGTGGACGATGCTGTCACACCGGCTCATCTGGCACGGCCGCCGGGTCTGCCATGCGCGCCGCCCGGCCTGCGGCGCCTGCGAGGTCCACCACCTGTGCCCCTCCTACGGAGAGGGGCCGATGGACGAGGAGACCGCGCGGCGGCTGGTTCGGACGGGGCCGTTCTCATGAGGTCGGACGTCACCGCCCCGGAATGGCTGCTGTCACTGTCCGAGGCGGCACAGCGGATGCCGGTCCCCAAGGAGATGCGCCCCCCGGCCGTCGGCGGACGCGACTCCGCGGTCCTGGTGCTGTTCGGAGAGGGCGAGGCGGGCCCCGACGTCCTGCTCATCCAGCGCAACACCGGCCTGCGGCGGCACTCGGGGCAGCCCGCCTTCCCCGGCGGCGCGATCGACCCCGGGGACACCGGCCCCGTGGACTGCGCGCTGCGCGAGGCAGAGGAGGAGACCGGAGTCGTCCGCGACGGCGTCCAGGTGCTCGGCACACTGCCGCAGCTCTACATCTCCCGTACCGGATTCCGGGTCACCCCGGTCCTGGCCTGGTGGCACACCCCGACCGAGGTGCGTCCCGTCGACACCGACGAGGTCGCCTCGGTCACCCGCGTCCCCATCGCCGAACTCGCCGACCCGGCCAACCGGGCGCGCACGGTCCTGTCCAACCGCCACACCGGTCCGGCGTTTCGGGTGCGGGGCATGCTGGTGTGGGGCTTTACCGCGGGGATACTGGATCGCCTGCTTGTATTGGGGGGCTGGGAACGGCCGTGGCTTGACCGGGACGTCGAGGACATCGACGTGTTCCGGATTCTCGCCCGGGACAGCGGCGGCACACCTTAGGAAGACCCCGGGGACGACAGCGGAGAGGAGTGGGGTGTGCTGGACGCGATCCTCGTCGTGCTCGTCGTGGTCTTCGCGCTCTCGGGCTACCGGCAGGGGTTCATCGTCGGGATCCTGAGCTTCGCGGGCTTCATCGGCGGGGGAGTGCTCGCCGCGCTCGGCGCGCCTCCGGTGATCCAGGCTTTCGTCCCCAACCCCACCCAGCAGGCGCTCATCGCCATCGCGATGGTGTTCCTGTTCGCCGCCCTGGGCCAGTTCCTCACCTCCTACCTGGGAGCGCTGATCCGCAACAGGGTCACCTGGGACTCGGCCCGGGTCGTCGACGCCCTGGGCGGCGCGCTGGTGAGCGTCCTGTCGGTGCTGCTGGTGTCGTGGCTGATCGGCAGCGCGGTCGCCAACTCGGCGATTCCGCTGGTCGCCAACCAGGTGCAGAACTCCCGCGTGCTGCAGACCGTGGACCGGCTCATGCCCGACGCCGCCCAGACGTGGTTCTCCACCTTCCGCAGGATCGTCGACCAGAGCGCCTTCCCGCAGGTGTTCAGCGGACTGGGCAGCAGCGAACCGGCGGAGGTGGCCGAACCCGACCCCGCCGTGCTCAATACCGAGGAACTGCAACGGGCCAGCGAGAGCGTCGTCAAGGTGCTGGGGAACGCGCCGTCCTGCCAGCGCCGGGTCGAGGGGACGGGGTTCGTCTACGCGCACGAACGCGTCATGACCAACGCGCACGTGGTGGCGGGAGTCGAGGAGGAGCTGCGTGTCGTCGCCCGGGACGGCACGCAGTACTCCGCGACGGTCGTGCTCTACGACCCGCAGCAGGACCTCGCCGTGCTGTCGGTTCCCGGCCTGGACCTGGAGCCGCTGGAGTTCGAGATGCGGGCGGAGAAGGGCGACGACGCCGTGGTCGCGGGCTTCCCCCGGGACAGCGGATTCACCGTGGTACCCGCCCGCATCCGCGCCGAGCAGACCGCGCGGGGACCCGACTTCTACCACTCCCAGCAGGTGAGCCGCGAGATCTACCAGGTGCGCGCGGTGATCCAGCCGGGCAACTCCGGTGGACCGCTGCTGTCGCCCCGGGGAACCGTCTACGGGGTGGTCTTCGCGGCCGCCACCAACGACGAGGAGACCGGTTACGTGCTGACGGCGGAGGAGGTCGCGGCCAACGCGGAGGCCGGGATCCACGCCACCGAACCGGTGTCCACCCAGGAGTGCGACTGAACGGCCGACGCCGGGTGGGCCGCAGGCGTTCGGAGCCCGGCGCCGCGACGACGACGGGCGCCTCCGGAGGGAGGCGCCCGTGCGGCGGGATTTCTGTGGGTCAGCCGAGTCCGGGCGGGCTGGAGTCTCCGGCCCCGCCCTTGGCCAGCGGCCAGCTCATCCGGACCACCGTGCCGTTCTCACTGGGCTCGATGCTCACCTCGTCGGCCAGTCCCAGGATGACGGCCAGGCCGACGTCGGGGGAGAGGCCGCCGAACCCGCCCGAAGAGACGGACTCGCCGAGATAGGCGTGCGCGCCGCTGTCGAAGCCGTTGAAGACCGGGGTGCCGGTTTCCTTGGCCGGGGCGCGGTCGGAGACCACCACCTCGAAGCGGTCGGGGCTGCTGCCGTTGATCCGGTCGGGGCCCGTGGGACCGCCCGGGCCGGTGGGGCCGGAACTGTCGCTCAACTCCAACTGGATCGGCTGTTCGGGGCAGTGCGTGCGGTGCGCCTCCACAGCACGGGAGCACGCCTCGCCCACGGCCAGGCGAATCTCGTCGAGGGTGGACTCACTGACACCCGCGCGCCGGGCCACGGCCGTGGCCATGAGCCGGGCGGTGCGCACGTGCGCGGGCAGCGCACTGATCGTCAGTTGGACAATGGCCATCGCTGGCTTACGACTGCTTCGACTTGCGCCTGTCGATGGCCTCCTGCACCGACTCGTAGATACCGAAGACCTTGGTCAGGCCGGTGATCCGGAAGATCTTCAGGATGCGCTCCTGGGTGCAGACCAGGTCCAGGGTGCCGTCGTGGGCACGCACGCGCTTGAGACCGCCCACGAGCACACCGAGTCCGGTCGAGTCGAGGAACTCCACCTTCTCCATGTCGACGACGAGGTGGTGGTTGCCCTTGTTCACCAGGTCGATGAGGAGCTCCCTCAGGCGAGGCGCCGTATAGACGTCGATTTCACCTTCGACGACGACGATCTCGGTGTCGTCTTGGGTGTGGTGATCAAGCTTCAAGTCCACTAGTCCTCCAGCACCGAACCGCGAAAACTCGCGAGGGATCCTCTGCCGGGCGTTACCCCCTCGGGGCGAAATTCAATCACGCCTGGCCCTGTTATCTGGTTGCCATGTCAAGAAAACCACGCCACCGCGCCAGTCTTACCCCCAGATGTCACACTGAAATCGTCGGTCGTCAACTGCCGTCCTGAGCGAAGACGCGTGATCCTGTGGAGGGTGTCGGGTTTGAACCGTTGGGAGCCGGTCCTCCAACGGCTGTGGCGTGACCATACCCGTACCTCGCAGGTGACACATGTGGAGAGCCTGACAAGTAGCCCCGGGGTAAGGGAAGACTGGCCGGGCTGGGTGTCCCCTGCGGTGGTGGAGCGTATGGCCGAGTCAGGCATGCCAGAGCCCTGGTCACACCAGGTGCGGGCGGCGAACCTGGCTCACGGTGGCAACAATGTGATCATAGCCACTGGTACTGCCTCCGGAAAGTCGTTGGGTTTTCTGCTCCCGGCAGCGGCGGCGGTCGCCGAGGGCGGGAGCGTGCTCTACCTCGCACCCACCAAAGCACTGGCGGCCGACCAGGCGCGGATGCTGTCGGAGCTGGCGCTGCCCGGGGTGCGGGCCGCCACCTACGACGGCGACACCGCCGCCGAGGAGCGCCGCCGGGTGCGGGCGCACGCCAACTACGTGCTGACCAACCCCGACATGCTGCACCGCTCGATCCTGGCGCGCCACGCGGCCTGGGCGGGCTTCCTGCGCCGCCTCCGGTACGTCGTGGTCGACGAGGCGCACCACTACCGGGGGGTGTTCGGCTCGCACGTGGCGCAGATCCTGCGGCGGTTGCGGCGGGTGTGCGCCCGCTACCGGTCCGCGCCGCGGTTCGTCCTGGCCTCGGCGACCTCGGCGGCGCCGGCCGACACGGCGCAGCGGCTGACCGGCCTTCCGGTGGTGGCGGTGACGCAGGACGCCTCGGCGCGCGCCTCGCTGCGGTTCGCCCTGGTGGAGCCGGAGCTGACCGAGATGACCGGGGAGCACGGCGCGCCGGTGCGCCGCGCCGCGACGGCCGTCGCGGCGGACCTGCTGGCCGACCTGGTGGCCCAGGAAGTCTCCACCCTGGTGTTCGTACGGTCCCGGCAGGGAGCGGAACTGGTGGCGATGGCGGCCCAGCGGGCCCTGGCCGACGCCGGAAGACCCGACCTGTCCCGGCGGGTGGCCGCCTACCGGGGCGGATACCTGGCCAAGGACCGCAGGAGCCTGGAACGGCGGCTGCGCTCCGGGGAACTGCTCGGCCTGGCCAGCACCAACGCCCTGGAACTGGGAGTGGACGTCACCGGCCTGGACGCGGTGCTGCTGGCGGGCTGGCCGGGCACCCGGGCGTCGCTGTGGCAGCAGGTCGGCCGGGCCGGCCGGGGCGGCCGCGACGCCCTGGCGCTGTTCGTCGCGCGCGACGACCCGCTCGACACCTACCTGGTGCACCATCCCGAAGCGATCTTCGGGCAGGGCGTGGAGGCGACCGTACTGGACCCGGACAACCCCTACGTGCTCGCGCCGCACCTGTGCGCGGCCGCCGAGGAACTCCCGCTGACCCCGGAGGACCTGGCGGTCTTCGGCCCGGCGACCGCGGAGGTGCTCGCGGACCTGGTGGACCGCGGGATGCTGCGCCGCCGTCCCCGGGGATGGTTCTGGACCCGCCGGGAGCACGCGTGCGACCTGGCCGACATCCGGGGGGCGGGCGGGCCTCCGGTGCAGATCGTGGAGGAGGACAGCGGACTGCTGCTGGGGTCCGTCGACGAGGCCGCCGCGCACACGGCCGTACACCCCGGCGCGGTCCACCTGCACCAGGGGCTGACCTACGTGGTCTCCGAACTGGACCTGGAGGGCGGGATCGCGCTGGTCCGGGGGGAGAACCCCGACTACAGCACGTGGGCGCGCGAGGTCACCGAGATCGAGATCCTCAAGACGCTGCGCGAGGAGGCGTGGGGGGACGCGGCCGTGCGTTTCGGCGAGGTGCGGGTGGCCCGGCAGGTCGTCGGCTACCTGAGACGGGACCTGCGCACCGGGGCGGTCCTGGGCGAGCAGCCGCTGGAGCTGCCGGAACGGGTGCTGCGCTCGCGTGCGGTGTGGTGGACGGTCGGCCGGGAGGCCGAGGAGCGGCTGCGGGCCGAGGGAGTGGAGCTGCGCGGCGCCGCCCACGCGGCCGAGCACGCCTCGATCGGCCTGCTTCCGCTGTTCGCCACCTGCGACCGCTGGGACATCGGCGGGGTCTCCACCGCCCTGCACGCCGACACCGGACTGCTCACCGTCTTCGTCTACGACGGTCACGAGGGAGGCGCGGGGTTCGCCGAACGCGGCTACGCCGCCGCGCGGGACTGGCTGCGCGCCACCCGCGACGCCGTGGCCGCCTGCGAGTGCGCTGCCGGGTGCCCCTCCTGCATCCAGTCCCCCAAGTGCGGCAACGGTAACGAGCCCCTCAGCAAGCCGGGCGCCGTCCGGCTCCTGGACGCCCTGCTGGGGGCGGCCTGAGCGGGCCCCGGCCCCCGGGGCGGCGGCCGAGCCGACGGGGCCGGCCCGGGCGCTGGCCGCAACCCGCATCGACCACAGCCGTGTCGGCACGTCGACGGTGACGGTCAGGGTGAGGCCGGAGAGCACGCAGTCGGTCAGGCGGGCCCGGTTCTCCGCAGCGGTGCGCCGGGCGAGTGCGCAGGCGTGCTCGGCACCCCGCGCGGCCCCGCCCGCCCCGGACAGCGCGGCGAGGTCGGCGGCGGTGGCGGCCCGGTGCCGGTCGGTGCGCACGCCCGCCGCCGTCACGACGGCGACGGCGCAGAACCAGATCAGGGCACACAGGGTGAGCACCCAGACGGTGCCCGAACCGCGGTCGGGTGTGGGTTGTGGACGCACCGGAAACCTCCTTGCAGCCGGTCCTCAGTGGTCGGGTTCGGCGGGGACCGCCGCCGAACCGGTGACGTGCAGGGGCGGGGGCAGACCCGGGACGATGCGGACCGCGGCGGTGACCGAGACGCGGACGAATCCGGCCTCGCGAGACAGCTCCACCGCGGAGCCGGGGGGAGCGACCCCGAAGACCAGGGATCTGACCGTGGCCTCGTCCTCGCCTCGGGCGAACGCGCGGGCCCCCACCCGGGCGGCGTCCACGCATTCGAGGTGGGCACCGGCGGCGTGCACGCAGGCCAGCGAGACGCTCAGGACGAGGACGAGGCAGGGCAGTGCCACGGCGGTTTCGGCGGTGACCGTTCCACCGTCGCGGCGCGGGCCGCTCCCGCGGCGGCGGAACGGGGCACCGGGACGGACGCGGGAGCGGCGGCTCATCGCTCAGCCTCCGGCGCCGAGCGCGTCGACGACCATGCGGGTGAGGAGGTCGCGGACCTCGGAGCTGGTCAGAACGGCGTAGAGGACGGCGGCGAAGGCGCAGGCCGCGACCAGGGCCAGCGCGTACTCGGCGGTGGCCATCCCGGCTTGGCGGTCGCCGGCCGCGGGACGGAGCCGGAGCGGCGGTGCGGTGCGGACGGACAAGGAGACCCCCTCGGACGACAGGATGCTGGGCGGGGCCGAACGAGCGGCCCGGAACCAGGATGCGGGCGCGCCGCCGCAAGCACGCCGGGGAAATTCTCGCCTGTGGACAAGGGGGGACAGGCGGTCCACAGGCCGGGGGAGGGGGTTGCGTCCGCCCGCCGCGGGGGCTTTGCCGCCGGCACGGCCCTCCGGCGGCCCCGTGGCGTCCACCGCGCGGAGCACGGCGCGGGGAGGCGGACGGGGCGTGTGCCGGGACGGTTTCCGCGGAGGGCTCGCGTACCGCCTCCACGGGGACGACGGCTGCTTCCTCCCGTGCGAGGTCCGGCACGGCCCCAGGGGCCCGGACCGGCACAGCGCCCCGGGGACGCCGTGGGCCTTCCCGGACAGCCTGCCGGTCTTCTCGGAGGAGCCGTCCGAGGGATTTCGGCACTCCGGTGAGCCGGTGCCCGGAAAGCGGGGAGCGGGCCGGGACCGCTCCCCGGAGGCACCGCAGCGCTGAGCGCCGCTGGCGGCGGTCCCGGCCCCGGCAAGGCCGGGGCCACCTAGGGGAGGGAGAGGCCGGAGAGGAGGCCGGCGGCCAGGGGAACGATGCCGATGAGGACGAAGGCGGGCAGGAAGCACAGGCCCAGGGGGACGACCACGGCGACGGCGGTCCGCTGGGACGCGGCCACGGCCCTGGCCCGCGCGGCGCGGCGGCAGTCGGCGGCGTGCAGCTCCAGGACGTCGGCCAGCGGGGCGCCGGTGCGGCTCGCGCGGGCCAGCGCCCGGCCCAGAGCGGCCAGCTCCTCGGGGCCCCGCAGACCGCGCCAGGCGTCGGCCGGGTCGCAGCCCAGCCGCAGCCGGTGGGCGGTCCCGCCGAGTTCGGCCCCCAGCGGGCCGCCCACGGCCCGCGCGACCGCCTCGACGACTTCGGTGGGCGGCGCCCCCGACCGGAGTCCCGCCGCCAGCAGGTCCACGACCAGCGGTAGTGCCACCGCAGCCGCGTCGCCGCGCTCGTGCCCCGGGGCCCGAACGGCACGGCCGAGCCGCCACCACACCAGGGCCCCCACCCCCAGCCCCACCGGAACCCCGGCTGGTGCGCCCAGCAGCGGCCAGGAGACAGCCAACGGCACACCGGCCAGGAGGACGCGTGCGGTACGCCCTGGCGGTCGGCGCGGGCGGCGGGGCGGAGGGGGTGCGAGCGCGGCCAGCCTCCGTTCCGCGATCGAGCGTCCGTCCCCGGCGAACAGTGCCCCCGCGAGTGCCGCCAGGGCGACCACGGCGATGTCGAGCGGTCCCACGTCCGTCCTCCGTCTCACGTCCGTACCGTGCGCGAGGCCCGCTGCACCATGCGGCGGGTCCACCACAGGCCCGCGGCGTTCAGGGCGGTCCCCGACACCAGACAGCCCAGTCCCACCGGAGTGGTCAGCAGGAAGAGCAGCGGGGAAGCCCCCAACGCCCCCGCCATCAGCAGTCCCACCACCGGAAGACCCGCGAGCAGGACGGCGGTGGTGCGCGGTCCGGCGAGTTGGGCGTCGAGCTCCCGCCGCAGGGCGTCCTCCTGGGCGAGTCCTTCGGCGAGGCGTTCCACCACCGCGGCGAGACCGGTGCCGGAGTAGGCCGCGACCTGCCAGCACACCGCGAGGCCGGCCAGCCCGGAGGCGCCCGGCAGGCGGGACGCGGCGTGCAGTGCGGGAACCGGATCGTGTCCCGCCTCGGCGAGCGCCGCCACGTCGGCCAACTCGGCCGCCAACAGCGGGTCGGCGCCTTGGACGGCCGCGGCCAGGGCCGTCGCCGGGGCGCTTCCGCAGCGCAGTTCCGCGACCACCGCGCGGCACACGTCCACACAGCCGCTCAGGCGGCGCCGGCGGATCCGCCCGGGGCGGTCGGCGAGGCGGCGGCGCAGGACTGTCCACAGGCTGTGGACCGTCGGTCGCGGGCCTCGCGGCGCGGTGAGCGACCGCAGGCGGAGTTCGGCGGTGGAGGGCAGCGCCCACACCGCGGCGCACCCCAGGCAACCGGCCAGCCACAGCGCCGCCCCGTACGGCGCGGCCCACCCGAGCGCGGCGGTCACCGCGGGCTCCCCGAGCGCGGGGCGATCCGGTCGTGCAGCTCCGCGAAGGCGGTGTCGCGCAGCAGCCCGCCCCCGGCGGGAAAGGTGACCGCCGGAACCGCCGTGACCAGACCGCCGTGATCGCGGCGCAGTACGCACAGCTGGGCCACACGGCGTGGACCGCCCGGATCCCGGACCAGGTGGACGACGAGCGCACGGGTGGCGGCGAGCTGGCTGTGCACGGCCTCGCGGCTCAGCCCGGCCGCACAGCCCAGGGCCTCGATACGGGCGGGGACGTCGGCGGCGGTGTTGGCGTGGAGCGTACCGGAACTGCCTTCCTGGCCGGTGTTCAGAGCGTGCAGCAGGGAGACGACCTCCGGACCGCGCACCTCACCGACGACGAGCCGGTCGGGACGCATCCGCAGCGCCTGACGGACCAGTTGGTGCAGTTCCACGCCGCCGCGTCCCTCGATGTTGGGCGGCCGCGACTGCAACCGGACCACGTGGGGATGCTCGGGGCGCAGTTCGGCGGAGTCCTCGACGAGCAGCAGCCGTTCCCCCGGGGCGGCCAGCGAGAGCAGGGTGGACAGCAGAGTGGTCTTCCCGGTCCCGGTGCCTCCGGAGACCAGGAACGGACACCGGGACTCCACCAGGGAACGCAGCAGGAGCGCCCCCGCGGGAGGCAGGGAACCCGACTCGACCAGTTCGGCGAGGGAGAACACCCGGGGCCGGGACAGCCGCAGCGACAGACGGGTGCCCTCGGGCGACACCGGGGGCAGGACCGCGTGCAGGCGGGCTCCGGAGGGAAGCCGCGCGTCGACCCACGGTTCGGCCGCGTCGAGCCGCCGTCCGGCCTGCGCGGCCAGCCGCTGGGCCAGACGGCGGACCGCGTCCTCGTCGGGGAAGCCGACCTCGTCCACCCGACGCAGTCCGACACCGTCGTCCACCCAGATCTCGCGGGGGCCGTTGACCAGGATGTCGGTGATCTCGGGAGCGGCCAGCAGCGGTTCGAGCGGTCCGGCCCCGGTCAGGTCCGCGCGGAGAGTGCGGGAGAGCGCCAGGACCTCGGCGTCGCCGAGGATCGCGCCCTCGGCGCGGACCGCGGCGGCCACCGTGGCGAGGGTCGGCTCGGAGGACTCGCGCAGCAACCGCGCCCGGACCGCTTCGAGCAGGTGCGCTCCCGGCGGTGCGGGAGACGGGATCCGGCCGCTCACGCCGACAGGGCCAGGTCGGCGCGGAGGCGGGAGACGAACGCGTCGCTGAAGGAGGCGAGCGGGGAACGCGCCTGACGGGCTGGGGGATCGCCGCGGTCCAGGAGACGGGACAGCCCGGGTTCGTCGGAGAGCTCCCCGGCCAGGGGAAGCCCCAGCGAGGAGGCCACCGTCTCGGCGGACAGGCCGTCGAAGGAGGCGCCGCGAACCACCAGGCGCAGGTCCGAGACGGACTCGCGGAGCAGGGGGACCAGCCGTTCGGCGGCGACCACCGAGTACACGTCGGCGGGGAGCACCAGCAGGGTGACGGTGGTCCGGCGCAGCACCTCCTCGGCCGCGGCGTCCACCGTCCGGGGAAGGTCGGCCACCAGCAGTTCGCACCCCCGGGTGGCGGCGCTGAGCACGGTGCGCATGGCCGACGGGGGAACAGGGGCGTAAGGACGACGCGCGTGCCAGGTCATGACGGGGATGCCGTGGGCGTGGGGCAGGGCGTCGCGCAGCGCGGGCCAGAGCATCCGCCCCTGACGGCCGCTGAATTCCTCCCACCGGGAACCGGGCGCGTGTTCGGCGCCGAGCAGCAGGTCGAGGCCGCCCCCGAGGGGGTCGGCGTCGACCAGTGCGGTGCGCAGCCGGGCCCGGCGGCCGGCCAGCGCCAACGCCACGGCGAGCAGGCTGGCTCCGGCGCCGCCCCGTCCTCCGACCACCGCGACGACCGGTGCCTCCCCCGCGGCGTGTTCGGCGGATTCGGTGAGCAGTTCCACCAGGTGCCGTTCGGCGTCGGGCAGGGTGAGGACGTCGCGTGCGCCGATCCGCATCGCGTCGGTGTAGACGCCGACGTCCGGCCCGGAGGACAGGGGGAGGCGGCCGACCACCACCGCGTTGGGGTGCCGGGGCGGCTCGGTGCGGGCGAGCGCGCCGACGAGGTCCGCGCCCACGACGGCCAGCGGGGCGTCGGCCCAGTAACGGCCGCTGCGCGCCACCGACGGGATCACCGCGGCCTCGACGTTCGCCGCGGCGGCCAGCCGCAGCAGGTCGTCGAGGAGGGCGTCGTCGTCGGTGAGGAACAGCGGGCGGGCGGAATCGGCGGACGGCATGGCGGGCCTCCCGGAGACGGCGGTGTGCTGGTCTCCACGCTCCGGGAAGCGCGTGGGCTGTGGGAAGCCGGACTTCCCGGCCTGTGGACAACCCCGGCGATCCCGGCGGAGGAGCCCGTGGACCACGGGCCGGCCCCGCCCGTGCCGGGAGCCCGTGAGCGGCGCCGGAAAGGCGACGGCCCCCGCCAGGGGGGAAGGGCGGGGGCCGTCTGACGGTCCGGCTCTGGGGGGAAGAGCCGGTTCCGTATCCGGTGAGGCCGGTGGGAGAGGACCGTACGGGGTGCCGCCCGGGGGCGTGGCCCCGGAGATCTCCGCGTCACCCGGTCGGATCGACCCTCCGAGTAATAGATAATATACGTAAAGTTATCGCGGTACTTTGCCCACTTGACGAAAAAATGGCCTTCCGCTCTCTTTCCGGGAAGCCCGGTCGGGCGTAGAAAGGAAGTACGTCGATGGGGAGCGACCCATCGGACACGCCCACCGGGTACCCACGCGTCACCACGCCGCGAGCGGCCCGTCCAGGCCAGGTGCCACCTGGTCGGACTAGAGACAATGCACGCATGTTAACCCGGTCCGGTGTGTCGTGGGCGGCGCTTGGACATCCGCGCACCGGATGTCTCGGGTGCCGCCCTTCACCGTGCGTTTCCGCTTCCGCAGCGTGGTCGACCGCCCCGGACCGGAGGCGGACGCCGCGATCCCCGCTCCCGGCGCCGCGCGAAGCGGCGGCCCGGGCACCTCAGGACCGGGTGGTGGCGCGCCGGATGGCCTCGCAGGTGGCCAGGGAGTCCCGGGCGCCGTCCATGACCGCGCGGGCGCAGTGCACCACCCATCCGGCCACCCCCTCGGGGGTCCCGGTCAGGTAGCCGCGCAGGGCGGAGACGTACTCCGCGCTGCGCTGTTCGTGGCCCAGCTGGGTGGGCACCAGCGAGTTGGGATCCAGTCCGCGCTCCAGCAGGGTCAGCCGTTCCGCGGCCCGCGCGACGATGCCGTCGCCCCAGCCGAAGGGGCGCAGTGCCAGCAGTTCGCCGTGCACGACCGCGCCGACTACCAGGGCGGGAGCCTCGGTCCGCGCGGCCAGCAGGGCGGACAGGGCCGACAGGCGGGCGGTGACCTCGGCCGCGCTCGGCGGGGCGCCCAGCCCCAGCGGGTCGGTCACCTCCTCACCGTCGTGGCGGGGCCGCCCCAGGGCCGCGGGGCCGACCGCGTCGGCCGCGGCCAGCACGTGCAGTCGGGCCAGCACCTGGCGGGGGGCCCTGGACCAGGTCTCCACCAGCAGCCCCAACTCTCCGGAGACCCGCAGCGACCCCTTGACCCGGGGGTCCTCGCTCTCTCCCGAGCGCATCTGCTCCAGGGTGATGTCCGCTCCTTCGAGCACCGCCGAGGCGCGGGCGCCGCGCAGCGCGGCCTCCATCGAGACGTCGCTGCCGCGGCGGCGCAGCACCCGTTGTCCGATCAGCATGTCGACGAGGCCGCGCGTCTCGTCGACGGCCTGGGCGACCTCGGGAAGTTCGGCGATCCGCAGGAGGGGATCGGTCGGCACAGCGTTCACGTTACGAACCCTACGTCCGGGTAGTGGAAGGGAGTGCAACCGGGTGGCGTCCCGTGTCGGCCACCACCCCCGCAGCGGTCACGGCACCACGGGACACGCGTCGTGCGCCGGTGGCGCACCGGGCCGCCCGAGGGGAACTGTGCGAAGATTCCCAAGAAATGTGTCCGATGGAAGGAGCCGCCTCGGTGTCCGAAACCAACACGGGTGGCCGGGAGTCGGTGGACGTCGGCGCCTCCGGACGTTCACTGGGCGAACTCACCTCTGAGGTGACCGGTAACCTCAGCCACCTGGTGAGCCTGCAACTCGAACTAGCCCGGACGGAACTCGCCGCGGACGCCCGCAGGGTCGCCCAGGGGACGGGACTGTTCGTGGTCGCCGCGCTGATCGCGCACCTCATCCTCATCCTGGCCTCTGTCACGATCGCCTTCGCACTGGTCGCGGTCGGACTGTCCGAGTGGCTGGCCTTCCTGATCGTCACCCTCTTCTACACGGTCGTCGCGGCCGTTCTCGGTTTCTTCGGGCGCCGCGCCTACAAGAAGATCCAGGGCATGCCGCGCACCAAGGAGACCTTCGCGAGGACCAGGGCCGTGCTGCGCCGCGAACCCGCGGCCGAACGGTGACCAGCAGGGTCAGCGGCGTTCCCGACGAGACGGCGGTCCTGATCGACGGCCCGTGGTCCCACCGGACGGTCAGCGCCGGCGGTATCCGGTTCCACGTGGTCGAGGCCGGGACGGGGCCGCTGGTCCTGCTGCTGCACGGCTTCCCGCAGTTCTGGTGGGCCTGGGAACGGCAGATCACGGCGCTGGCCGAGGCGGGCCACCGCGCGGTCGCGGTGGACCTGCGCGGCTACGGCGCCAGCGACAAGCCGCCCCGCGGCTACGACCTCCTCACCGCGGCGTCCGACGTCGCCGGACTGGTCCGGGTGCTGGGCGAGGCCGACGCGGCCGTGGTCGGCCACGGGCTGGGCGGTCTGGTCGGATGGACGATGAGCGTCTGCCACCCCCGCGCCGTCCGCCGGCTGGCGGCGCTGTCGGCGCCGCATCCGGTGCGGCTGGTCGCGGCGGCGCTGTCGAACTGGCACCGCGGGTGGGCGATGCGGGAACTGCTCGCCTTCCAGGCGCCGATCCTTCCGGAACGCCGTCTGGTGGCCGACGGGGCCGAGGCCGTGGCGCGCCTGCTGCGCCGCTGGTCGGGGCCTGGCTGGCCGGACGCGCGCACCGAGCGGCGCTTCCGCGAGGCGTTCCGGATCCCCCTGGTGGCGCACTGCTCGCTGGAGTACCACCGGTGGCTCTTCCGGTCCCGTTTCCGGCCGGACGGCTATCGTTACCTGCGACGCATGAGTGAGCCCAGTACCGTCCCCACGCTGTACGCGCACGGCACCGCCGATCCCCTCGTCCTGCCGGCGGCGGCGCACGGACTGGAGCGGCACGTGCGCGCGCCCTACCGGCTGCGGTTCGTGGAGGGCGCCGGGCACTTTCCCCACCAGGAACGTCCCGACCAGGTGAACGCACTGCTCGTGGAGTGGCTTTCCGATGACCGACCAGACACGTGACCGGGATCGCGGGGCGGACGGCCGGGCCCAGAACCAGCGGCCGCGGGACCGCTACGGGCGTCCGCTGCCGTACGGGACGCCGGGGGTGCCCCGAATCCCCGACGACGCGGTGTTCGCGCCCGCCGAGGGGCTGGCCGAGGCCCAGCGGCTGCTGGAGCAGGGGTACGCCTTCCACGCCCACGAGGTGCTGGAGGCGGTGTGGAAGGCGGCCGAGGGGCCCGAACGGGAGTTGTGGCGCGGTCTGGCCCAGGTGGCTGTGGGGCTGACGCACGTCCAGCGCGGCAACGCCCTGGGGGCCGCCCGGCTGCTGCGCAGGGGGGCGGAGCGGGTGTCCGAGTACGGCGCCGCCGCCCCGCACGGGGTGGACGCGCCGGGGGTCGCCGCGTACGCACGGGCCGCGGCCGACCGCGTCGAGGCGGGGGAGGCGGACCGGGTCGACCCGGCCGGACTGCGACTCGTCCGGGACCCGGGGGTGTGACGGACCCCGTCGTTGAGAAGGCGGCCTCCCCGGAGGGCGTCTCCGGTCGGACGGCGGACGGCCGCCGGTCGGCGCCCGCCGGCGTCCGGCCGTGCCGCGGCGCCGCGCCCCGGCCGACTGCGCCGCATGTTCCTTATGTGTTCTTTATCACACTTTCTCCGCTTTTGTGAGAAAAGCGAGATATAAATAATTCCTCCTCCTTTCAAGATTGATGTCGTATTCCCTGGGTTGCTGTCGGGTCACAGGTTCCAGGGATTTCTCGAAAAGCTTCTTTGGGGCCTCACTTTTTCGGGTAACGATGCGTAGACTCCCGGCACATCGCATTCACTGACGCGATGAAAACGATGGGACTTTCCCGATCATGGAGGCACCGGCAAGACCCCGTCTGACGCGCTCTCGGGCGAACCGTCCGGACCGCCCCGGCCGGCGGCACACGCGCCCAGGCGGGGCCCTGCCCGTCTGGAGGAGGACGGATTGACCGGGCTCAACCTCGCCGCCGACAGCGGCACAGGGCTCGCTCTGCACGGCATGGATCTCACCCTCGTCATCGTGGTCCTGGCGGTGGCGCTGCTCGCGCTGGCCGTCGCAGGAGCGCTGGTGCGTGAGGTTCTCACCGCGAATCAGGGCACAGAGCGCATGCAGAATATCGCACGAGCGGTCCAGGAAGGAGCGGCCGCCTATCTCAAACGCCAATTCCGCACCCTGGGTGTCTTCGTCATCGTCATTCCCCTGCTGCTCCTGCTGCTTCCGGCGGACTCGGAGGCCGTCCGCTGGGGGCGTTCGATCTTCTTCGCGGTGGGCGCGCTCTTCTCCGCGATGACCGGTTTCCTGGGGATGTGGCTGGCCGTGCGGGGCAACGTCCGGGTGGCCGCGGCCGCCCGTGCCGGGGAGGAGCACTCCGCCATGCGGATCGCCTTCCGCACCGGCGGCGTGGCCGGCATGTTCACCGTCGGCCTGGGCCTGCTCGGCGCGGCGGTCGTGGTCCTGGTCTACCGCGCGGACGCCCCCCTGGTCCTGGAGGGCTTCGGCTTCGGCGCGGCCCTGCTGGCGATGTTCATGCGGGTCGGCGGCGGTATCTTCACCAAGGCCGCCGACGTCGGCGCGGACCTGGTCGGCAAGGTCGAGCAGCAGATCCCCGAGGACGACCCCCGCAACGCCGCGACCATCGCCGACAACGTGGGCGACAACGTCGGCGACTGCGCGGGAATGGCCGCCGACCTGTTCGAGTCCTACGCGGTGGTCCTCGTCGCCTCCCTCATCCTGGGCCGGGTCGCCTTCGGCGTCGAAGGACTGGTCTTCCCGCTGCTGGTCCCGATGATCGGCGTCATCACCGCGATCATCGGCATCTTCGTGGTGGCGCCCCGCTCCCGCGACCGCAACGCCATGGCGGCGATCAACCGCGGCTTCTTCGTCTCGTCGGTCATCTCCGCCGTCCTCGTGGTGGTCGCGGCCCTGCTCTACCTGCCCGCCACCTTCGCCGACCTGGAGGGCGTCTCCCCCCAGATCGCCGCCCTGGACGGCAACCCCCGGCTCATCGCGATCGGCGCGGTCCTCATCGGCCTGCTCCTCGCCGCGGCGATCCAACTGCTCACCGGGTACTTCACCGAGACCAACCGCCGCCCGGTCCGCGAGATCGGGGAGAGCTCCCGGACCGGAGCGGCCACCGTGGTGCTCTCCGGCATCTCGGTGGGCCTGGAGTCGGCCGTCTACTCCGCGCTGCTCATCGCCGGAGCCGTCTACGCGGCCTTCCTGCTCGGCACCGGCAACATCACCATCAGCCTGTTCGCGGTGGCGCTGGCCGGAACCGGACTGCTCACCACCGTCGGGGTGATCGTGGCCATGGACACCTTCGGCCCGGTCGCGGACAACGCCCAGGGCATCGCCGAGATGTCCGGGGACGTGCAGGGCCCCGGAGCCGACGTGCTGACCAGCCTGGACGCGGTCGGGAACACCACCAAGGCGATCACCAAGGGCATCGCGATCGCGACCGCGGTGCTCGCCGCCACAGCCCTGTTCGGCGCGTTCCGCACCGCGGTCGAGGGCGAACTGGGGGCCGCGGAGTTCAGCCTCTCCGTCGACCGGCCCGACGTCCTGGTCGGCGTGATCGTCGGCGCGGCCGTCGTGTTCCTGTTCTCCGGGCTCGCCATCATGGCGGTGGGCCGCGCTGCGGGCCGCGTCGTGTACGAGGTCCGCGAGCAGTTCCGGACCCGGCCGGGGATCATGGACGGCACCGAGAAGCCCGAGTACGGCCGGGTCGTCGACATCTGCACCCGCGACTCGCTGCGCGAACTCATCACCCCCGGCCTGCTCGCGGTGCTCACCCCCATCGCGCTCGGCTTCGCCCTCGGCTACGCACCGCTGGGCGCGTTCCTGGGCGGCGCCATCGCCGCCGGGGCCCTCATGGCGGTGTTCCTCGCCAATTCCGGTGGGGCCTGGGACAACGCCAAGAAGCTCGTCGAGGACGGGCACCACGGCGGCAAGGGGTCGGAGGCGCACGAGGCCACCGTCATCGGCGACACCGTCGGCGACCCCTTCAAGGACACCGCCGGCCCGGCCATCAACCCGCTGCTCAAGGTGATGAACCTGGTCGCTCTGCTCATCGCGCCGAGCGTGGTCATGTACGCCGACAACCTCGCGCTGCGGATCGGGGTGACCGCTGTCGCGGTGGCCGTCCTCGTCGGCGCCATCGTGTGGGGCAAGCGGCGCGGCACGGACGGCCTCGCCTCCGAGGAGGCGGCCGGGGAGCGGCCGGAAGCCCTGGACTCCGGGCAGGGCGTCCCGCCCCAGGGCGGGGCGGACGCCTCGGAGCGGGCCCCCGTCGGCCAGGGAGGAGGCACCCCGGTCAAGGAGTGACCGGCGGCCCTCCCCGCCAGTCGACGACCCGTCGCGCCGGGAAGCACGCGGCTCCCCTTCCCGGCGCGACGCCTTTTCCGGGAGGCGGCAACCCCGGAGGTGATCTGGGAACGGTGTCCGGCACGTGGCAGACTGGCTGCATGACCGGTATGAGAGGGCTCGCCGTCATCGTCGGTGCGATGCTGGCCTTCATCGCCCTGCTGGCCATCGTGGCAACGGTGGTCTCGTCATGAGCCGTCGGTTGGTCGTGCTGCGACACGCCCAGGCGGAGCACTCCGCCTCCCTGCTCGACATCGAGCGCCCCCTCACCGGTGAGGGCCAGAAGCAGGCCAGGGCGGTGGGCGCGCTGCTGGCGCGCGAGGGACTGCTCCCCGAACACGTCCTGTGCTCCACGGCGCGGCGCACCCGGCAGACCTGGAGCCTGGTCGCGGGGGAACTGCCCTGCGAACCGGAGGTCGACTTCGACGCGGAGCTGTACACCGCCGACGTGGACACCGCGCTGCGGCTGGTCAACCTGGTCGGCCCGGAGGTGCGGACGCTGCTGCTGGTCGGCCACAACCCGACGGTGGCGCAGCTCGCCGCGGCGTTCGACAGCGAATCCGGGTACCTGTCCTTCCCGCCCGCCTCGGCGGCGGTGATCGACCTGGAGGTCGACTGGCTCTACGCCGCCCCGGGCACGGGAAGCCTCAGACTGCTGAACTGAACCGAGGCCGTCCGCGTGGCACCCGCGGCCCCGCCGGTGTCCGGCGGGGCGGATGCTGTCAGAGGTCGACTCGGTCGGCGGCCTCCACCTCCTCGCGGGAGATGCCCAGCAGGAAGAGCACGGTGTCGAGGTAGGGCACGTTCACCGAGGTGTCGGCCTGGGCACGGACCACCGGCTTGGCGTTGAACGCCACTCCCAGCCCGGCGACCCGGAGCATGTCGAGGTCGTTGGCTCCGTCGCCGATCGCCACGGTCTGGCTGAGCGGCACCCCCGCCTCCGCGGCGAACCGCTCCAGGGCCGTGGCCTTGCCCTTGCGGTCGATGATCGGTCCCACCAGTTCGCCGGTGAGTTTGCCGTCGACGATCTCCAGGACGTTGGCCGCCGCGTAGTCGATCCCGAGTTCTTCCACCAGGTAGTCGGTGAGCTGGGTGAAGCCGCCGCTGACGATCGCGCACTCGTAGCCGAGCCGCTTGAGGGTGCGGACCAGGGTGCGTGCCCCCGGGGTCAGCACCATCTTCTCCCGCACCTCTTCCAGCACGCTCGCGTCCAGGCCCTTCAGCAGGGCGACGCGGCGGCGCAGCGACTCCTCGAAGTCGAGCTCACCGCGCATGGCCTCCTCGGTGACCCGGGCGACCTCGTCGCCGCAGCCCGCGTGCTGGGCCAGCAGTTCGATGACCTCGCACTGGATGAGCGTGGAGTCGACGTCCATCACCACGAGGTGCTTGGAGCGCCGGTGCAGTCCGCTGGCCTGCACGGCCACGTCGACCGACTGGGTGGCGGCCTCCAGGGCCAGGTCGGTGCGGAGCTGGTCGAGGTCGGCGCCGGCCAGGGAGAGCGACAGCGCGGTCACCGGGTAGCTCGCCAGCCGCTCGATACGGTCGATGTTGGCTCCTGCCCGTGCCACGCAGGAGGCGATCGCGCCGACGGCTCCCGGACGCAGCGGGTCGGCCATGATCGTGACGTCCAGTCGGTTCCCGCTGGGGCGGACCCGTTCGCCGTCGACGGTGAAGTCGACCACCATGTCCAGATCGACGGCGACCTTGGAGACGGCCGAGCGGATCTCCTCGAACAGGCGTTCCCGGCGGACTCCGGGAGCGACCCGTTCGTCGACCGACAGCAGTGCGCCCAGGAGCAGACGCCCGCCGATGACCACCTGCTCCAGGTCGGCGACGGTGACCGGGAAGACCGACAGAGTGCTCAGCAGTCGAGCACTGATCCCTGGGCGGTCCCTGCCGGTAACCGTCACCAGAAGCGTTTCGGGCACGGAGTTCGCGAAAGTCATGACGGCTCTACGGTACTCTGCCGGGCCACCGCGGAGTAGACCAGGGCGCCGAACACCCCGTGTCGCTCCTACCCTGCTCATCAGCGGTGAAAGCCCTCCCGGACCGGTGCCCCTGTGTTCCATGTCACTACCGGGCGGGCGGGGAGCGCGGGGACGGCGGGGGTCAGCGGCCGCGTTTCCGTTTGGGCGCCTTGGTCCGCACCTCGATGCCGCCGAGCAGGCAGGTGCCGGTGAGCCGGACCGTGGGGGCGTTCGGGTCGGTGGCGCTGTCCACCTTGCCCAGGTCGACTCCGCCCAGGAAGGCGCTGGTCTGGTTGGTCACCCGCACGCCGTGGGGCACCGTGACCGACAGCCCGCCGAAGATGACCGCGCACTGGATGACGACCTCGCGCTGGGCCAGCACCGCCTCACGCAGGTCGAGGTCCACCCCGCCGAACAGCACGGACACGTTGGTGTGCGGTTCGACCAGCCAGCGCCCGCCGCGTTCGACGCCGCCGAACACCGCGGAGATGGTCTCCCGTCCCCGCCCCTCGGCCGCCAGCCGACGGGCCTCCTCGGTGGAGACCGACGGCATGCCCACCGGTTCGCCGGCGACCGCGGACGAGCCGCCGGACAGCGGGAGGTCGCGGGTGACCTCGGCCAGTTCGCCCACGGTCTTGGCCCGGTACACCCGGTCCAGCCGCTCCTCCAGTTCGTCCTGGTCGATGCGGCCCTCAGCGAGCGCCTCGCGGATCCGCGCGGCGCTGTGCTCCCGGTCCACGTCAGAGGCGCGGAGGCGGTCCGGCTCCATGGCGGAGTTCCTCGATTCTGGGTGCGGGGTCAACGGGACCAGGGGAACTTCTTCTCCCCCGGGGCGCGGGTCCTGACGTTGACGGAACCGAAGATCACCGTTCCCGTCAGGCGGACGGTGGGCGCGTCGACGGGGACCGCAGAGTCGGCCTTCTTGAGGTTGACCTCGCCGAAGATCGGCGTGGTCCGGTTGACGACCCGCACGCCGGGCGGAAGCGTCAGCTTCAGCTCGCCGAAGGTGACGGCGCACTGGATGACGACCTCGCGCTGGGTCAGCACCGCCTCACGCAGGTCCAGCGACACGGAGCCGAACAGCGCGGAGGCGTTGGTGCGCGGCTCCACCAGCCAGCGTCCGCTCCGGTCGGCGGAGGCGAACACCGCGACGATGTTCTCCGACCCCTCGGAGGAGGCGGGCAGCTCCGCGGCGGAGGAGGCCGCCGGGGCAGCGCCCAGGTCCGCGGTGATCGGCTCCAACTCCCCCAGTGTCTTGGCGGCGTAGAGGGCGTCCAGGCGTTCGGAGTGCTCCTCCGCGCTCAACCGGCCGTCGGCCAGAGCGTCGCCGAGGAGTTGAGCGACGCGGTCGCGGTCGGCGTCGGAGGCGCGCAACCGGTCCGGTCCCGGAGGTTTCGGGTGGTTCACGGCGTTTCCCATGGTCATGATTATTCTTCCAGACCAGCGTAGGCGAATCGGGAAACCACCCTGAAGAGTCCCGGAGTTTCCGCACGGCCGACCCTGAGATCACCCCGGTGGCTGCTCCACAACGGCGCAGTAGGCGGCGACGCGGGCCCGCCGCACCGCCCGGTCCAGCAGGCGCAGCGCGGTGCGGCGGGACTCCGTCTGCGCCCCGCTCAGCCCGTGCCCGCCCTCGTCGCCGGCCAGGCGGACCACGACGGCCAGCCGGTCGGCCAGCGCGGCCACGCGGTGTGCCCGCTGCGGGTAGCCGGGGGCGAGCCCCGTGGTGGGCGGGCGTTCCGGGTCGCGCAGCGCGGTCAGCGCCCGCTGCACCTCCGGTCCCCACGAGTGGGCGTCGCCGGTCCGTCCGAACAGCGCGGCCGATTCCCGGATCGCGGTGTTGAGGTCGTGCTCGGCCTCCGCCAGCGGGATCGACTCGGGACGGGAGTCGGCAGCCGGATACGGCCGCCAGGCCACCCCCCGGTAGGAGGAGCCGCGCAGGTCGGCGCGGGGGACCAGGCCGATCCTCCGGTCCGCCAGGCGGATCAGCACCGCCTCCCGGGCCTCGATGGCGGCGGCCGCCAGCTCCCTGCCGCCGGTCAGGCCGAGGGGGTCGCCGGGCACGGGGAGGCAGAGCCGGAACTCCGACAGGCCCAGGCCGCGCAGCCGGGCCAGTGCGCTGCGCAGCGGCACGCCCGGTTCGAAGGGAAGCCCGGGCTCGACCGTCGCCTCGGTCAGGTGCGGACCGGTGTGCCGTTCCACCGCGTCCACGGTGTCGTCGAGCCCCACCTGGCCCGCCAGCCAGGCGTTCCCCCAGGCCACCAGAGTCGCTGAGGACAGTTCTGCAAGCACCGGTCCAGCCTAGAACGGTCCGCGGCCCGCGCACCGGCACCGGAGCGGAATCCGGCGTTGACGGCGCTTCGGCGTCCAGTATGTTCGCCTCGGGTGTGAAGAAGGAGAGCAATGAACGGTTACGTGCTGCACATGAGCGGTGTCGGAGTACGCCGCGGTCAGACCGACCTGCTGGACGGGGTCGACTGGACTGTCGAGGAGGGGCAGCGCTGGGTGGTCGTGGGCCCCAACGGCGCGGGCAAGACCACGCTGCTGAGGATCGCCGCCACCCAGCTGTATCCCAGCCGGGGCACGGTGCACGTGCTGGGCGAGCGGCTGGGCGGGGGAGACGTGTTCGAACTGCGGCCGCTGATCGGCTTCGCCTCCTCCGCGGTCGCCGCCCAGATCGAGGACGACCTGGTCGTCCGGGACCTGGTCGTCAGCGCCGCCTACGGCTACCTGGGCAGCGGCCGGGAGGAGTACGGCACCCCCGACCACGCGCGGGCCCGCGCGCTGCTGGCCCGGTGGGGGGTGCTGCGGTTGGAGGACCGCGAGTTCGGCACGCTCTCGGAGGGGGAGCGCAAACGGGTGCTGATCGCCCGCGCGCTGATGGCCGACCCGGAACTGCTGCTGCTGGACGAGCCCGCCGCCGGGCTCGACCTGGGCGGCCGGGAGGACCTGGTGCGCCGGCTCGGGACCCTGGCGCAGGACGACAGCGCGCCCGTGATGGTGGTCGTCACCCACCACGTGGAGGAGATCCCTCCGGGCTTCACCCACGGCCTGCTGCTGAGCGGCGGCAGCGTCGTGGCCGCGGGGCCGCTGGAGGAGGCGATGACCGCGGAGAACCTCAGCCGGGCCTTCGGGATCGAGCTGAAGGTGGAGCACGACGGGGAGCGCTGGTCCGCCCGGGCGGCCTGACCGGCGTCCCGGCGCCGGACGTCCCGGGACGGCCGCCCCGGTCCCCGGCGCCGGAGCGGCGGTCCATAGACTGCACGCGATTCGGATGTCCGCAACACCGGTCCGGGGGCGTGCATGAACGCGTGGGAGGCCATCGCCGTCCTTGCGGCGGGAGCCGGGGCGGGAGCCATCAACACGCTGGTCGGCTCCGGTACGCTGTTCACCTTCCCGGTCCTGCTGGCCTGCGGGGTCCCGCCGGTGACGGCCGCGATCTCCAACAGCATCGGACTGACTCCGGGGTCTGTCGCCGGTGTGTTCGGCTACCGCAGGGAGCTCTCCGGGCAGCGCGCCCGGGTGCTGCGTTTCGGCGCGATGTCCCTCCTGGGCGCGCTCACCGGCGGAACTCTGCTGCTCAACCTCCCCGAACGGGTCTTCACCTCGGTCGCGCCGGTCCTCATCCTGCTGGCCTGTACGCTCATCATCTTCCAGCCGCGGATCAACGCGTGGACCCGGGCCCGCCGCGCCGCGCGTCCGAACGGCGGCCCGCTGCTCCAGCTCGGCGTCTACGGGGCGGGGGTGTACGGCGGCTACTTCACCGCGGCGCAGGGCGTCATCCTGATCAGTCTGCTCGGCAGCTCCCTCAACGACGACATGCAGCGCCTCAACGCGCTGAAGAACGTGCTGGCCCTGATCGTCAACGCCTCCGTGGCCACGTTCTACCTCGTCTTCGCCCAACCGAACTGGACCGCGGCGGCCCTGATCGCCACCGGTTCGGTGGTCGGCGGCTATCTGGGCGCGCGGTTCGGACGCAGGCTCAGTGCGACCGGGCTGCGGGTGCTGGTCGTGCTCATCGGCCTCACCGCAGCGGTCCAACTGGTGCTGCGGTGAGGCCGGACGGTCAGCCCCGGCCGAGGTAGCCGCGCCGCTCGGCGTCGTCGACCAGCGCCAGTGCGTAGGCGCCCAGGGGCTTCGACCCCTCGGCGATGAGTTTCACGTTCTCCAGCACGTCGTCCTTGGAGACCCTGAACTGCTGCCACATGGCGCCCTCGGTGTGCCAGTTGGCGAGCAGCGGCGAGAGGCGGTCGACGGCCCGGGCGAACCGCGCCTCGGGGGTCTTGCGCTCCTCGAACTCGTCCCACAGGCTCCGCGCCCAGGCGGCCTGGTCCTCGGGCAGCAGCGCGAAGATGCGGTCCGCGGCGGCCCGTTCCCGCTCGGCCTGCGAACGGACGGCAGCACGGTCGTAGACGAAGGTGTCCCCGGCGTCGATCTCCACGATGTCGTGGACGACCAGCATGTTCACCACGTGATCGATGTCGGTGCCCTCGGGGGCGTACTCGGCGAACACCCGGGCGAGCACCGTCACGTGCCAGGAGTGCTCGGCGGAGTTCTCCCGACGGGCCCCGTCGATGAGCAGGGAACGGCGCAGGACGCGCTTGAGTTTGTCGACCTCCAGGACGAACCGGAGTTGGGAAGTGAGCCGTTCATGGTCGATACCGCTGGTGAACACCGGCGCCGGCTCGGTCACGTGAGTCGCCCTCCTAGAACTTGTCACACGCGAGCCCCACGGGAAGACGCCCGTTCCGAACGGGCGTCCAGCGAGGAGAGTAGCCGCAGCGTGGGGGACACCAGGTGATTATTCATCACGGTGACGGAGGCCAGCGGAGGGATGTCCGCTCCTGCATCGGGGAAGTGGGGACTCCAGGCGAGGGGCACGCTGACGGGGAGACGACCGGGAGGGGAGACACCGTGGAGCGAACGGTGAACGGCGGCCGACGACTGGTCGTCATCGGCGGGGACGCCGCGGGGATGAGCGCCGCGGCACAGGCGCGCCGCGTCGGCCCCGAGGACCTGGAGATCCTCGCGGTGGAGCGCGGCAGCGTCACCTCGTACGCGGCGTGCGGCCTGCCCTACCTGGTCGCGGGGATCGTGCCGAGGCCGGAGGACCTGATCGTCCGCACCCCGGAGACCTTCGAGCGGGACTTCGCGATCCAGGTGCGCACCCGGACCGAGGCCACCGACATCGACCTGCGGGCGCAGCGGGTCCACACGGTCGACGCGGCGGGACGGGAGCGGGAGGAGCCGTACGACTTCCTCGTGATCGCCACCGGGGCCGTGCCGAACCGCCCGGACCTGCCGGGAAGCCGCGCGGAGGGGGTCTTCGGAGTGCAGACCCTCGACGACGGGGTCAGGCTCCGCGGTTATCTGGAGGAGCACCGGCCGAGCCGCGCCGTGGTCGTGGGGGCCGGGTACATCGGTCTGGAGATGGCCGAGGCGTTCCTCATCCACGGCATGGCGGTCACCGTGCTGGAGGCGGGGCCCGAGCCGATGGGCACCCTGGACGAGGACATGGGCGCGCTGGTGCGCGAGGGGATGGTCCGCGCGGGGGTGGACTTCCGGCCGTGGACGCGGGCGATCGGCTTCGAGACCGACCGGGGCCGGGTGAGCGCTGTGGTGACCGAGGACGCCGCCCACCCCGCGGGCGTGGTGGTGTTGGGTCTGGGAACGCGACCCGACAGCGCACTGGCCCGGTCGGCCGGACTGCGGATCGGGTCGACCGGGGGTGTCGCGGTGGACCGGCGCATGCGGACCTCGCAGGAGAACGTGTGGGCGGCCGGGGACTGCGTGGAGACCTTCCACCGGGTCTCGCGTGCGCCGGTGGCGATCGCGTTGGGGACGCACGCCAACAAGCAGGGCCGGGTCGCCGGGACCAACATCGGCGGCGGGTACGCGAGCTTCGGCGGGGTCGTGGGCACCGCCGTCACCAAGATCTGCGGTCTGGAGGTGGGACGCACCGGGCTGAACGAGGCCCAGGCGCGGGCCGCCGGTTTCGAGTTCGAGTCGGTGGCCGTGGACTCCACCACCCGCGCCGGGTACTTCCCCGGGGCGCTGCCGATCACCGTGAAACTGCTCGCGGAACGGCGCACCGGCCGCCTGCTGGGCGGTCAGGTCGTCGGCGGCGAGGGGGCCGCCCACCGGGTGGACGTGCTGGCCACCGCGCTGTGGAACGGGATGACGGTGGAGGAGGTCGCCGGGATGGACCTCTCCTACGCGCCGCCGTTCTCCCCGACGTGGGACCCGGTGCTGATCACCGCGCGCAGACTCGCCGAACGCGCCTACTGATCCTCCGACGCCGACCGCGGGGCCGGCGGGACGGCGGCCGGGGGGTCGGCGACCAGGTGGGTGTGGAACCACTCGGCGAGGGCGCGGTCGGCCAGCACGGTGCCGGGGGTGGGCGGAGCGGGGTCCAGTCCGGGTTCGGGGCCCAGCGCGTGGGCGAGGTCGGGCACCACGATGTGCCGCAGGGTGTGCGGCCGGTGGTGGGAGGCCAGGGCGTCGTGCAGCAGGCGGCCGTGGCCGGGGCGGATGACCTCGTCCTGTTCGCCGTTGACGATGAGCAGCGGCGTCCGCGGCCTCCGGGAGGCCAGTTCCTCGGCCCGTTCGGTGAAGTCCAGCCAGGTGGCGATCTCGCGGGACCGGTCGTTCCACTCGTAGGCGACGCCGAGGTGGCGTTCCCGGGCCGCGAGCACCTGCGCCGGGTCGATCACGGGATTGACCACGCCCACCGCGTCGACGGGCAGGTCGCTCTCGGCGAGGGCGAGGAACACGGCGGCTCCGCCCGCGCCGACCCCCAGCAGGCCCAGGGGGGCCTCGGGGACCGGGAAGGAGCGGCGCAGTTCGGCGACTGCCCGGGGCAGTTCGGCGGCGGCCTGCTCCACGACGGGGCCGTACAACCGGGACAGGTAGTCCTCCTGGCCGAGGCGGTTGACCTCGGGGACTCCGCCCTCGGGAAGCCGGTGGCCGAAGAGGGGGAGCCCGAGGTAGAACCTCCAGGCGGGCAGTCCGAACAGCGGCAGTGTTCCGGCGAGGGCGGATTCACTGCGCGGGGGTTCGAAGGCGTGCAGGCCGACGACCATCGGCGCGGGCCGGGCCGGGTCGGGCGGCGGGAACGCGAGATAGGGCACTCCGGCGGCGATCCCGGTCAACGGTTCGGCAAGTGTGCTGTCGGCTACCACTGAGAGTTCCTCCCCTGTTCAGACGCGCTTCGCCGACCGAGGGGGACAGGCGTGCCGGCGCGTTGCGAACCTCGTGGTGTGAAGCGGATGAAAGGGCTGTGGACGAGAACGGCCGTCGAAGGAGTCGGGATGGCCGTCCGGGGGCGGACGAGTCGCCGTTCCGCATCGGGGAGCGGCTCGCACGCCATTGTCGCGGACCGTCGGCTGGACCGCGGTCGGAGGGACAGCGGCACAGGATGGTGTCGGCCGAATGGCGAACAGTCATTTTAGCGGTGCTTTGCCGGCTTCTTCGCCCTTGTGGGGAATGTCCTAGTTTTCCGGTTCTGTCGCGAAAAGCTGCTCCAGGTAGCTGCGGACCAGCAGTTTGGCCGCGGAGACGAGACGGGGGTCGCCGTTGGGGTCCTCGCGGAAAGCCATTTTGAGCACCGCGTCCGCGGCCTCGACCGAGACGAGGGCCGCGAGGTCAAGCTTCTCACTCCGGACCGCTCCGGCGGCGGAAATCAGCAGGTCGCGCAGGCGTGTCGCGATGACCTTGTTGTTCTCGCGACTGGAGTCCAGCAGTCGGGGGTCGACCACGTCGCCGAAGTGCAGACTGCGGAACCCCGGCTCCTGGCGGTGCATGGTGACGTACTCGTCGATGATCGCGTCGACGGTCTCGGTCCAGTGGTCGAAGTCCTGCTCCGCGATCCGCTGGGCGATCCGCGCGCTGAAGACGTCCAGATAACGCAGGCCCAGCGCCTGGGTGATCGCCTTCTTGTCGGGAAAGAACTGGTAGACCGAACCGATGGCGACCCCGGCGCGTTCGGCGATCTTGGTCGTGGTCAGCTCGGCGTACCCGCCCTCGTCCAGGAGTTCCGCACAGGCGTCCAGCATGCGCTGCACCCGGGCCATGCTGCGCTGCTGCGCGGGAAGGCGGCGCAGCGGCGCGTGGGCGAGGAAGGGGGTGGTGAGGACGGCCGGCCCGCTCCGGGGGGAGCGGTCGGACGGTTCCTCCGCCGTGCCGGGACCGGGACGGGGAGGTGGGGTGGGGGGCGAGGATGAGGAAGATCGGGAATCGGTGGTCACGATCTCTGTGATGCCTTTCTTGATTGCTTGGTTATGTACTATTCCGACTCCCGGGTATGGATGGTCCGTTTCATGAATTTTGGCCACTTGTGGCCGTGGTGATCATCGATTCTTTCGAATGCCTCGATGTCCGGATATCGCAAAAGAGGCGGTCCTGATCCCCACGACCGGTCGGGAGCTTCCCGGAGCGCGGACATCCGCGCAGTTCGGCTCGGGGAGCAGGGCGGCTGGGCAGCGGTTTCCGGTCCGATAGCGTCAAACCGTGAAGCCCTTCAGCCCCCCGGTCGAAAGATTCATCCAGGACCTGCCGAAGGTGGAACTCCACGTCCACCTCGAAGGGTCGATGAGCCCGCCGGTCTTCCTGCGGCTCGTCGAGAAGCACGGGATTCCCGGACTCCCGAGAACCCCCGAGGAAGTGGCGGCCCACTACGAGTTCCGCGACTTCGCCCGCTTCATCGAGGTCTACGTCGCCTCGGTGCGGGTGCTGCGCGACGAGGAGGACTTCGCGCTGCTCACCGTGGACGCGGCGCAGCGGCTCGCCGCCCAGAACGTCCGCTACGCCGAGGTGCACATCAGCCTCTACAACCACCTGTCCCGCGGCATCCCCGCCGCCGTGGTCTTCGCGGGAGTGGAACACGGGCGGCGGGAGGCCGAACGCCGCCACGGCATCAGGCTGCGCTGGATTCCCGACTTCCCCGGCGACTACGGGGCGGAGGCCGGGGAGCAGACGCTGGACGCGGTGCTCGCCGACGGTCCCCCCAGCGTCGTGGGCTTCGGCGTGGGCGGAGTGGAGGTCGACCGGGCCCCCTTCCGGGAGGTCTACGACCGGGCCCGGGCCGCCGGGCTGCACAGCCTGCCGCACGCGGGGGAGACCGGCGGGCCGCAGAACGTGTGGACGGCGCTCACCCTCCTGGGCGCCGAGCGCATCGGGCACGGCATCGGCAGCATGGCGGATCCGCGTCTGGTCGACCACCTGGGCAGCGAGCGCATCCCGTTGGACGTGGCGCCCACGTCCAACGTGCGCACCCGGGCGGTCGCCGACATCGCGGAGCACCCGTTGCCGCGCATGCTGGAGGCGGGCCTGGTGGTCACCCTGAACTCCGACGACCCGCCCATGTTCGGCACCGACCTGGTGAACGAGTACCGGACCGCCTACGCGCTCGGTCTGGACCTGCCGGACCTGGCCCTGCTGGCCCGCAACGGGGTCGCGGCCTCCTACCTCGACGCCGCGGCCAAACGCGAGTTGGCCGCACAGGTCGACGCGGTCCTGGCGGCCGCGCGGCGGGGGTGAGGGTCGGCTCCGGAGGACGGCCGGGACGCACGGCGCGCCCCGGCCGGCTCAGACGGCCGGCTCGCCGGGTTCGGCGGTCAGGTTGATCCCGCTGCACTGCTCCCGGTAGCCCTCGAAGCTCGCCACGCCCTGGGCGACGGCGGACTCGTCCTCGTGCAGGATCGGGATGCCGCCCTGGATCTGGCCGGGCAGCCACTCGTCGTCGACGATCTCGTCGCCCTGGAGGGTGAGGCGGAGCACACCGGTCTCGGCGGTGGGGCCGTTGAAGTTGTAGAAGACGAAGTTGCCCAGACCGTAGTGCACGTAGGCATCGCCCATGTACCCGCCCGGACTGACCACGTGCGCGTGCCCGCCCACCACGGCGGTGGCGCCGGCGTCGATGAGCTGCCGGGCGAGGTCGGGGGCGTGCGGCAGCGGGCAGTGGTCGCCCTCCAGGCCCCAGTGCAGGAACACGATGACGGCGTCGGCCTCGGCGCGGGCCTCCTCGACGGCCCGGAGCGCGTGGGGCAGCATCTCGCCCTTGGTGGAGGCCAGGCCGGGTTTGCCCTCGCCCGCGGTCCACTCGGGGATCAGGTGGTCGTCCAGCACGTCGGTGGCGCCGATGATGGCCAGGGTGTTCCCGTTGACCTCGAAGAACTCGGGCTCGTAGGCCTCGGCGAGGTCGCGGCCCGCCCCGATCACCGGGAAGCCCGCGGCCTCGGCGTTGTCGAGGGTGTCGAGCAGGCCGTCGGTCCCGTAGTCCATGCCGTGGTTGTTGGCCACGGTCACCACGTCGATCCCGGCCGACTCCAGGGCGGTGAAGGCGGTGGCCGGGGCGCGGAACACGAACTGCTTGCCGGGCGCGGGGGTGCCGCCGTCGGTGACGGCGGTCTCCAGGTTGACCACGCTGACATCGGCCTCCTGGAAGACTTCGGCGACCGGTCCCATCGCGGTGGCCGGATCGGCGTCCAACCGCTGTCGGAGCATTCCTTCGAACATGACGTCACCGCCGATCGCGACGGTGTACGGCTCCTTGGGGGGTTCGGCGGAGGCGGACGGCGAGGGTTCGGCGGCGGTGTCGGGCCGGTCCGCGGCGGCGGGCTCCTCGGAGTCCGACCCGCAGGCCGTGGCGAGGAGGGCCGTGGTCAGCAGCAGCGCACCGAAGCGGAGCGGACGACCGTGAGGGAGGAACGTCGGGGAAAGCGGGGTCACACGTGTCTCCTGAGAGGCTGGTTCGGCCGACATGGGTAGGACGCGGGGAGCGGGCCGACCGTTGTGAGAAGCTCGGGTGATGAATCTGATTTGTTACATATGTCGGACTTGGCGTCGTCAAAACGCACCAGTGCCGCTACCAAGAGTAGCGATGTCGCGACGGAGGGTCGGGCACCCTGGGGCAAGCCGGCGACATGCTGCACAATAAAATTGATGTATTCGTTTTCTTGATCAATTCCAGGTAGTTCCCTGGGGTGTGGAGCCATGGACGACGCCGTTTCCCTCCGTGCGGCCGGGCTGCGGGTGACCGCCGCCCGCCTGGCGATCCTCGACGCGGTCCGCCAGGGGAACCACCTGGACGCCGACCGCGTGGCGCGCGCTGTCCGGGAGCAGGTCGGACACGTGTCGACCCAGGCGGTCTACGACAGCCTGCACGCTCTCACCGCGGCCGGACTGCTGCGCCGCATCGAACCCGCCGGCTCCCCCGCACGGTACGAGACCCGTGTGGGAGACAACCACCACCATCTGGTCTGCCGCGCCTGCGGTGAGGTGACCGACGTCGACTGCGTGGTGGGGGAGGCCCCGTGCCTGACGCCGTCGCAGGCGCACGGCTACGCCGTCGACGAGGCCGAAGTGGTGTTCTGGGGGACCTGCCCCGCCTGCCAGTCGGCGCGGCGGGACTGACCACCTGCCCGACCGGGCTGGTTCCGCGCCGTGGGCGCCCCGGCCCGGGAACACCGGCCGCGCCGACGCCCCCGGTCGTGTTCCGGTTCCCGAGGGCACCGGCGGCCCGGGAGGCGCGTCGTCAAGTGCTGGACCGGAGTCCGCTCCGATCCGGTGGGCGGCGCTGTCGAGAACCGTGATTTCGGTTTTCCGGGCGATTTGCCCCAAACCTGGGAAAGTCCCTCCTCCGCTGTAGTTGCGGATGATTTCCGGCATTCCCTCCAAAGAGGGCGGTTGCCGGTCCGTTGTGGGGAACTCGGCGACATACGTGCTGGTGAGAGAGGTTCTGGCGGAATACGGGGATGTTTCGGGGAAGGCGGGGAGAAAAATCTCCCGGCCGTCCCGTGAAATCTTCAAAAGCTCCCTCGGAAACCCTCACGGAAACCCAACGAGCTGCTAACGTTGCGGTCTGTCAGCGGCCCTGAGTGGACCATGCTCTTTTCTGGTGGGTCCACCGTCGACCGGTCAGGTCGCCCCCGCCGCTGGAAAGACAACCTCAAGCTTTGGATGTCGGGCCGTGGTTCACCGATCCCGCTCACGGTGACTCTTTGTGCTCTGTCATTCGCTCCGGGTAGCAGTTAGCGAAAGGTCATACCGGAACATGCGTAAGACGATGCTCGCCTCGACCGCCGTGCTCGTGACAGGGCTGGCGGCCGGGATCGCCTCCCCCGCCGCTGCGGACCAGATCGCCAGCGGCAACACCATCACCATTCCGGTGGACGTCGCCCTCGACGTCTGCGGCAACACCATCACCGCTGTCGGCGACGCCGAGGCCGCGTGCCAGAAGTTCATCGAAGCCCTCCAGGAGTCGTCCGGCGCGGAGGCCGACACGAGCCAGTCGGGGGAGGGCGACAGCCTCGCCAGCGACAACACCATCACCATTCCGGTGGACGCCGCCCTCGACCTCTGCGGCAACACCGTCGCCGTCCTCGGCGACCCGGCCGGAGCCTCCTGCACCACCGTCGTCGAGGCGCTGCAGGAGGCGTCCGACGACTCCGGGAGCCAGGAGATCCGCCAGGAGAGGGGAGAGGCCGGCGGCTCCGGTGACAGGATCCTCAGCGGCAACGAGGTCAACGTCCCGGTCGACGCCGACGTCGACGTCTGCGGCAACGCGGTCGCCGTCCTGGGCTCCGGCGGGGCCGAGTGCGAGGAGCGGACCCAGGTGACCGAGGAGACGGGGACCGAGGAGACCGAGGCTCCCCGCAGGGACGCGGAGAAGCCCGCCGAGGACGCCGAGGCCCCGGTGAACACCGCGTCCAACGACCGCACCCTTCCGGTGACCGGTGCGGCCCTCGGCGGTCTGGTCGCCGCCGCGGTCGCCGCCCTCGGCGGTGGCGGCGCGGCCATGTACCTCGCCCGCCGGAAGAAGGCCGCGGCCAAGAACTGAGTTTCGTCCCCTCCGAATTCCGTGCCCCCCGGCCATCGGCCGGGGGGCACGTGCCATGTTCGGGAAAGGCGAGATTCGTCACCATTGGGGCACGGGAAGTGACTTGGAATTTCCAGTGACATAAGACACAATTTCTCTGCTGGACGGGGGAGTTCGGGGGGTCTGACCAGGAGAAGAACTCTTATGGGCGCTCCAAAGAGCTGTGCTGACCGTGGACTCGTCCCCGTGGTGACGATCGGAGTCGGAGTCTGGCTTCTCCTCGACATCCTCCGGGTGTGGCTCCCGTCGCTGATCACGATCTTCGGCCAGGCCGGGACGACACCACCGCAGGCCCCCGGGCTCTTCGCGCTCGGCTGGTTCCTGACTCCCCTGCCGGTGTTGTTCCTGCGTTCCCTGTCCGCCAGGAGCAAGACGGCCGAACAGTCCGCCCGGCTTCCGCTGGACCTGTGGTTCGCGATCCTGCTGGGCGCGGTGCGACTGGCGCTCCAGGCCGCCGACGGAGAGCAGTTCCAGCTGTACGCGGCCTCCGTCGGAGTCTTCGCGGGACTGACCTGGCTGGCCACGATCGTCGTGCGGACGAGGCGCTCCCTGCTGCGCGGGGTCGCGTGCGGCATCGCCCTGGCCACTCTCACCCACGCCGCCCTCGGCACCTACGCGGCGGTGTGGCGTCCGGGAGTGCTCGGCTGGGCGGTCGCGGCCGCGCAGGTCCTGCTGTTCGGCTGGATGCTGACCAGGACACCCCGGCTCACCCGGGACGACCTCGACGGACAGGCCGCGGACCCGGTGCTGTGCCTCCTGCTGCCGCCCGCGCTGCTGATCGCCGGCACGGTCACGGCCTCGCCGGCCAGAGCCGAGGCGGCCGTCGGCTGGCCGGACGGCTGGGCCGCGGCGCTCGTCGCGGTCGCGGTGGCGGTGGCCGCCGTCGTCGCCGGAGCGTCCGCCACCCCCGGACGCACGCCGCTCCTTCCCGGAGTGGCACTGGTCGCCTCGGTCGCCGTCGCGCTCTTCGCCACCACGGTGCACGAGGGGGTGCCCGGGCTGCTGCCGCCCTACGCGGTCGTCGCCCAGGCGGTGGGGGCGGTCGCCCTCGTCGCCTGCCTGGTCTGGGCCGACTGGCCGGGAGCGCGGGGACGCTCCCCCCGGGCCACCAACGCCGGCCTGGCCGTGTTCTGCGGCAACCTCGTCTTCCTGGGGGGCCTCTTCGGCTACTACGCCGGCTACGACCTGGGCTACCGCGCCGACGCCCTGCTGGTGGCCGTGGCGCTGCTGATCGCCGTGGTGGCGACCGCGCACGGACGGCTCAAGGACCGCGACTCGGGCAGCCGGGTCCGCCGGTCCGTGTTCTACCGCTGGCCGGGAGCGGTGCTCGCGACGGCCGCGGCGGTCGCGGCCGCCCTCCTCCCGCAGTTCGTCGCGGTGCACGCGATCCCCCCGCCCCTCTACAGCATCGGCCGGGGCAACGCCGACGAACTGCGGGTGGTCTCCTACAACCTGCGCATGGGGTACGGCATCACCGGCACCTACGACATCGAGGGGGCGGTCAGGACCATCCAGCGGGCCGACCCCGACGTGGTCCTGCTCAGCGAGGTGGACCGGGGCTGGTTCCTCAACGGGGGACAGGACACCCTGAGCGTGCTGGCCGCGGCGCTCGACATGCAGGCCGTGTTCGCCCCCGCCGCCGACCAGGTCTGGGGCGACGCCGTACTGACCCGGCTGCCGATCGTGGAGACCGTCGGCCACCCGCTGCGCTCCTACGGCGCCCCGATCGGTGCGCAGGCACTGTCCGTGGTGGTCCAGCACGGCACCACCGAGATCGAGGTGATCGCCACCCATCTGCAACCGTCCGCCGTCGAGTCGGACACCGAGCCGGGCAAGGAGCCGACCATGCAGGCCGCGGACCTGGCCGACATCGTCATCGAACGCGCGGGGCAGGGACGCCCCATCGTCGTGGGCGGCGACTTCAACTTCGCGCCGAACGGCGTGGCCTGGCGGGAGATGGAACGCGCCGGACTCTACGACGCACTGTTCCGGGTGCGTCCCTCCCCCACCTTCCCGGCCGAGGACCCGGAGCAGGAGATCGACCACATCTTCGCCACCGGCGGCCTCGACCGGAAGCAGGGCGCGGTACTCGACGCCCCCTACTCGGACCACCTCGCCGTCATGGCCGTGCTGCGGGTGGAACGGCCCGCGGTGTACGGGACCTGAGGGCCGCCGGGCGAAGCGGTCGGGCCGGTGCGGAAGACCGGCGGCGGTCCCCTAGCCTCGATGGTGTGCTTCGTGTCCTGACCTCACCTCGGATGTTGGCCTTCCACGCGCTGCTGCTCGTGGTGGTGCCCTCGTTCATCGCCCTGGGCTTCTGGCAGTACGGACGTGCCGAGGACAAAGCCGCGGCGGTCGAGCAGCAGGAGAGCAACCTCGCCGCGGACCCGGTGCCGATCGACGAGCTGACCTCGGTCGGCGGCGAGGTCGCCCGCGAGGACCGCTGGCGGCGGGTCACCGTCACGGGGACCTACGACGCGGGGCGGGAGCTCCTGGTGCGCAACCGGAACGGCTCCGGCGGGGTCGGCATGCACGTCCTCACCCCCCTGGTGACCGAGGACGGCACCGCGGTGCTGGTCAACCGGGGCTGGGTGGCACAGCCGCCCACCGCGACCGCGCGCCCCGAGGTGCCGCCCGCCGCAGAGGGGAAGGTCACGGTGGTCGGACGGCTGCAGCTCTCGGAGACCCCCGAGAACACCGGGATCCGCCCCCGGGACGGCCTCCCCGAAGGGCAGATCATGCTCATCGACGTGGCCGCCATCGCCGAGGACCTGCCCTACGACCTGTACGAGGGGTACGTGGAACTGGTCGAGGAGACCCCGGCGCCGGCGGCCGCGCCCGAACCGGTCGAGGTGGCCGAGGTCGACACGGGGATGAACTTCTCCTACGCGGTCCAGTGGTGGGCCTTCACCGTCATCGCGGTCGGCGGATGGGTCTTCCTGATCCGCCGCGAACTCCAGGAGGCGGCCCAGGACGCGTCCGTGCCGCGGGAGGAGTCGTCCGCCGCGTCCGGCCCCGTCTCCCGGACCTGACCGGGACCGGCGCGTCCGGCCGGTGGACGCCGCGCCGCGAAGGACCTTCGTCGGGGATCGGACAGGGGAGAAACCCCAGGAAGGAGCGTTCGGCCCGGGACCTCGGTCAGCGGGGCGGCGGTGGCCGCCGTTTCCGTGTTCGGTGGAAACGTGCTGGTCAGCACGGACGGACACGGCTCCGCGCCATCAGCCGGGACGGCCGGCTCCGATGACCTTCCGCGCCGCTCCCCCGTACCGGAGTCCCTGGCGGCCCCGGGGGAGCAGGCGTTGACTGGAGCCACCACCGGTCCCCCACGAAAGGGTGTGTGCGATGTCGGAGAAGGCCACCGAGGTTCGGACGATCCCGCCCCCCGCCCGCGGCGACCGCGCGCCGGCCGGTCCCCGCCCCGTGGTCGCCTCGTCCGCGGCGCGGGGTGTCCTCGCCGCGGTCCGGCTGTCGATCGGCTGGATCTTCCTCTGGGCGTTCCTGGACAAACTGTTCGGCCTCGGCTTCGCCACCCCGGCGGAGGGCGCCTGGGTCAACGGCGGCAGCCCCACCGAGGGGTACCTGACCAACGCCGTGTCGGGGCCCTTCGCGGAGCTCTACCGGTCCTTCGCGGGCGCGCTCTGGGCCGACGTCCTCTTCATGGCCGGTCTGCTGGGGATCGGAACGGCGCTGCTGCTCGGCATCGGGATGCGCGTCGCCGCGGCCACCGGAGCGCTCCTGCTCGTGCTGATGTGGACCGCTGTGCTGCCTCCGCAGACCAACCCCTTCATGGACGACCACATCGTCATGGCGCTCACCGTCGTCCTCCTCGCGCTGACCGACGCGGGCGACACCGCCGGCCTCGGCGGCTGGTGGAGCCGTCTGGGGATCGTGCGCCGACTGCCGGTGCTGCGCTGACGCCCGCCCGGCGGGGCGGCGCCGCACGGTCCGCCGGGCCGGAACGGGACCGCACGACGGCTGTGCGGTCCCGTTCCCGCGGCGGCGCCGGTGCGAGGATGGGGGCATGACCGACGACCTGAGCACCGCGACCGTCGAGCGGATCGCGCGTAGACCGGCCGACGCGGGGGAGAGCGCGCGGGCCAGCAGACTGTGGTGGGAGCGCGCGGCCGACGAGTACCAGGACGAGCACGGCGAGTTCCTCGGCGACGCCGAGTTCGTGTGGGGACCCGAGGGACTGACCGAGCGGCAGGCGCGGCTGCTGGGGGCCCCGGCGGAGCTGGTGGACCGGAGGGTCCTGGAGATCGGCTGCGGCGCCGGGCAGTGCGGCCGGTGGCTGCGCGACCAGGGGGTGGCCGAGGTGGTCGGGATCGACGTGTCCGGGCGCCAGCTCCGGCACTCGCGCCGCATCGACGAGGCCACCGGGTGCGCGCTGCCCGTCGTGCAGGCCGACGCCCAGCGGCTGCCGTTCGCCGACGCCGCGTTCGACGTGGTCTGCTCGGCCTACGGCGCCTTCCCGTTCATCCCGGACGCCCGCGCCGCGCTGGCGGAGGCCGCCCGGGTGCTGCGTCCGGGCGGGCGGCTGGCGTTCTCGGTCAGCCACCCGATCCGCTGGTGCTTCCCCGACGACCCGGGGGAGGAGGGGCTCCGGGCCCGTGACTCCTATTTCGACCGCCGCCCCTACGTGGAGGAGGACGGGCAGGGGCGCGCGCTGTACGTGGAGGCCCACCACACGATCGGCGACTGGGTGCGCGCCGTCACCGGGGCCGGGCTGCTGCTCCGCGACATCGTCGAACCCGAGTGGCCCGAACACCACACCCGGACGTGGGGCGGCTGGAGCCCGCTGCGGGGCCGCATCCTGCCGGGCACCGCGATCTTCGTCGCCGACCGCCCGTAGCGGTCCCTCCCCAGGGGCCTCCGGGAGCGGCCGGGGCAGCCGGGGCGGGGCCCGTGCTCCGGCCGACGGAGGTGTGCTCCGCCGACGTGCGGGTAGCGGTGGGCGGTGACACGGTCGGACGTCGGGAGGGACGCGGACGGCATGGGCGGAGTGGAGTTCGGGCTGCTGCTGATGGCGTTGCTGGGCGTGGTCGTGCCGGTGGGGGTCATCCTCGCGGTCGTGGCGGTGCTGTGGCACGCGCAGCGGTCCGCCGAGCGGCAGGTGCGTTCGCCGGAGTACCGGAAGCGGCGGTGGCTGGAGAGCGACTCGCTCGTCCAGGACCTGGACCGGCGGTTGGCCGAGGGGGAGATCGACCGGCGGGAGTACGAGCGGCTCCGGGCGAGGTACCGCGTCGAGGCACACCGGGCGTCCGGCGCGTGAGGACCGAGGGGCCAGGCGGACAGGGAGGAGCGGTCATGGGGGTCATCCGCGCCGAGCACGTGGAGGAGCTGCTGCGTTCGGTTGACGCCGAGGCGGTGCTCGTGGTCCGGGGCGGTGCGGTCGAGGTCGTCCCGCGCGCCAGGCTCGGCGACCCCGGGTACCGGGGGGCGCTTGAGGTGGTGAGCCGCGGGGAGCTGGAAGGACGGACCGCCGGGCGGGACCCGGCCGCCCTGGCGCGCAACCTCGACACGGCGGTGGCGGGGCTGGGCGGCTGACGGCGGGAGGTCCTGACACCGCGGGGTCCGCGTGGGGCGGGAGCATCCCGGTCGGCACGATGGGTAAGGGCTTTCCTCTGTGGAGGCAAGGGGTGCTCGGGAAAAGCTCCACGATTCCGGCGTTGGGGGCGTGGTGGACTGTTGACACTGCGCTCTTTTTGTGACTACTGTCACGGCAAGCGCTTTCCAGAGCGATCCCCACACCCGCCGCCCCACCCTTCCTCCGCTTCCCCCACCGGGCGGCAAGGAGAGTCCCATGCGAAGAGTTGTCACCCTCGGCGTCACCCTCGCGCTGCCGCTCACGCTGGTCGTCCCGGGCAGCGCCCTGGCCCGTCCCCACCACCATCCCGGAGTGTCCCCCAAGGCCGAGCGGATCGCCCGCGAGGTGCTCGCCCCCAACGACGGCTGGGCCGCACACGGCACCGGCACCACCGGGGGCTCCGCGGCCGACGCCGACCAGGTCCACGTCGTCGACAGCTACGCCGCACTGCGTGCGGCGCTGGACGGCGGCCGCCACAACGACACCCCCAAGATCGTCTTCCTCAAGGGGCGGATCGACGCCAACACCGACGCCCAGGGCAACCGGCTCACCTGCGACGACTACGCCGACCCCGAATACGACCTGGACGCCTACCTGGCCGCCTACCACCCCGACGTCTGGGGGTGGGACACCGAGCCGTCCGGACCCCTGGAAGAGGCCCGGGAACGCTCCTACCAGAACCAGCGGGAACAGATCGTCTTCGAGGTCGGCTCCAATACCACCATCATCGGCCTCGGCGACGACGCCGCACTGGTCGGCGCGCAGATGATGGTGGAGAGCGTCGACAACGTCATCATCCGCAACATCTCCTTCGAGACCGCCCAGGACTGCTTCCCCCAGTGGGACCCCACGGACGGCGCCGAGGGCAACTGGAACTCCGAGTTCGACGGGATCTCGGTGCGCCGCTCCACGCACGTGTGGATCGACCACAACGAGTTCAGCGACGGCGACGTGCTCGACCGCGACCTGCCCGAGTACTTCGGCCGCGAGTTCCAGGTCCACGACGGCCTGCTGGACATCACCCACGGCTCCGACCTGGTCACCGTCTCCTACAACGTGCTGCGCGACCACGACAAGACCATGCTGATCGGCAGCACCGACTCACCCACCCACGACGTCGGCAAGCTGCGGGTCACCCTGCACCACAACCGCTGGGAGAACGTGCTGCAGCGCGCCCCCCGCGTCCGCTACGGGCAGGTGCACGCCTACAACAACCACTACGTGGTCCCCGCCACGCCTGAGGGGGAGAAGACCTACCAGTACTCCTGGGGCGTGGGGATGGAGTCGTCGCTGTACGCGGAGAACAACTACTTCGACATCGACCCGTCCGTCGACTTCTCCCAGGTCGTCGCCTACTGGAAGGGCACGCGGATGTACGAGACGGGAAGCTACGCCAACGGCCGCTCCCGGCACCACCGGACCAGCTTCCTGGAGGCGTACAACGCGGTGCACACCCCGGCCATCGAGAACCGGGCGACCTGGGAGCCCCAGCTCCACGGCCGGATCGACCCGGCCCAGTCGGTGCCGGCGAAGGTGCGCACGGCGGGCGTCGGCTGCCTCCTCTGACCCTCCCCGGCGGTGACTCCGCGTCCCCGAGCGGAGCCCGCCGCCACGGCTCGTCCCCGTCCCCTCCTCCCACACTCCGCGGGGAACGCAGCCCCCGACGGCCCCGGCGTCCTCGGACGCCGGGGCCGTCGCCGTCCGGTCAGTCCAGTGGCTTGCGCAGGTGGTGGATCCAGGCCGGGGGAAGGTTGCGGTACACGTGCTCCCGGTCCACCGCGTACCGGTTCACCCACTTCTGCACCTCCCAGCCGGACTGCACCTGGCGCAGGTAGTCGTCGAGCGGGGCGATGACCGCCTTCACCTGCTTGGTGTACAGGTAGCCGAAGAAGGACAGGTGGCCGCCGGGCCGCAGCACGGTGAAGTAGTACTCCATGATCGTGCGGACCTCGTCGGCGGTGAAGTTGGCGAACGGCAGCCCGGAGATGATCACGTCGAACCGGCGGTCCGTGCCAAGGTCGGTGACCAGCGCCTGGTGGATGGTGACGCGGTCGGCGACCGGCACGAACACCGGGTCGTGCTTGACCAGCCCGGTCAGGTGCTCCACGAACACCGGGTTGGGTTCGACCATGTCGAAGGTGTCGCCGGGGCGCATGCGCGCGGCGACGGCGCGGGAGACCGGACCGGTTCCGGGGCCCGCCTCCAGGATGGTGACGGGGGAGTTCGGGTCCTCCCGCCGGGTGACGTAGCGGGCCAGCGAGTTGGCCAGCGCCGTCCCGCTGGGTGTGACGGCGCCCGTGGCGCGGAACGTCTGCACCGCCTGCCGGAGAAAGAGGCCGCTGTCCCGGATGAACCCGGGTAGCGGGGAGGGCTGGGGGTCACGGTTGGCTGCCATGACTGCACGCTACTGCCCGAGGGGGTAAGACGGGAGTCAACCGGCCCGCCGTGTCGCGCCGATCGTGTCCCGCAGGGTGGCGACGACCAGGAGTTCGGCCTGACGGCCGGGGGGAAGCAGCGACCCCAGGCCGAACATTCCGTGGAAGCCGCCGTTGATCCGCACGGTGGTGGCCGGGACCCCGGCGGCCGCCAGCGCCCGGGCGTAGGCCTCGGCCTCGTCGCGCAGCGGGTCGAAGTCGGCGCTGACCACCAGGGCGGGCGGGGCGCCGGACAGGTCGGCCGCGCGGATGGGGGAGGCGCGGAAGTCCTCGGCGTCGGCGGGATCGGCCAGGTACTGTCCGGCGAACCAGCGCATCCCCTCGGAGGTGAGGAAGTAGCCCTCGCCGTTGTCGATCCGGGACGGGTAGGGGGTGTCCTCGGACACCGGGTAGCCGCTCAGGTCGGTCACCGGGTAGATCAGCACCTGCGCGGCGAGCTGTGGGCCGCCGTCCCGGGCCAGCAGGGCGACCACCGCGGCGAGTCCGCCGCCCGCGCTGTCCCCCACGACCGCCAGCCGGGCGGGGTCCACGCCCAGGTCCGCCGCGTGGTCGGCGACCCAGCGGGTGGCCGCGAAGGCGTCCTCGACGGCCGCCGGGAACCGGTGCTCGGGGGCCAGCCGGTAGTCCACCGCGATCACGGCGGCCCCGCTCTCCGCCGCGAGCAGTCGGGCCACGTGGTCGTGGGTGTCGAGGTCGCCGACGACGTAGCCGCCGCCGTGGAGGAACACCGCGCAGCCCGTGGCGGGACCGTCCGGCGCCGGATGGTAGAGCCGGACCGGGACGGCGCCCGCGGGGGAGGGCACGGCGAGGTCGCGCACCAGGGCGACGTCGGCTCCCACGACTCTGCGGTCGCGCCGCGAGGAGCGCAGCAGCACGGCGTCCACCCCGACGGCGCCGGGCCGGGGGGAGGAGGCGGTGAGTTCGTCGATGAACCGGCGGGTCTCCGGACTGAGCGGCATGGGGGCGGACCTTCCGTCGAGGGACATCCAGACGATAACCGCCCAGCCCGGGCGGTCCCTTGGTGACGTGGTGCGGGGAAAGCGCCACGACCGCCACCCCGCGCAGCGGGTAGTCTCGTAGATGGTCGAGCTGTTCGGGACGAGACTCGGCCCAGGCCTTGCTCCCATCGACATTTTCGGAGAGTGCCCATATGGCTGCCCCTCGTGTGGGCGTCGTCACCTTCCCCGGTTCCCTTGACGACAGGGACGCCGCGCGCGCGGTGCGGATCGCCGGCGCCGAACCCGTCTCCCTGTGGCACGGCGACGCCGACCTCAAGGGCGTCGACGCGGTCGTACTGCCCGGCGGCTTCTCCTACGGCGACTACCTGCGCTGTGGGGCCATCGCCCGGTTCGCGCCGATCATGACCGAGATCGTGCCCGCCGCCCGGTCCGGAAACCTCCCGGTCCTGGGCATCTGCAACGGGTTCCAGATCCTGTGCGAGAGCCACCTGCTGCCCGGTGCGCTGACCCGCAACTCCTCGCGGCACTTCCTCTGCCGCGACCAGCTGCTGCGCGTGGAGGCCGCCGACACGGCCTGGACCGGCGGCTACTCCCCGGGCCAGGAGATCCTCATCCCGCTCAAGAGCGGAGAGGGCAACTACGTGGCCGACCCGGAGACCCTCGCCGAGCTCAAACGCGACGGGCGCGTGGTGGTGCGCTACGTCGACGCCGCGCCCAACGGCTCCACCGACGACATCGCCGGGGTCACCAACGAACACCGCAACGTGGTGGGGCTCATGCCGCACCCCGAGCACGCCGTGGAGGCGCTGACCGGTCCGTCGACGGACGGTCTCGGCTTCTTCACCTCCATCCTGGCCCACCTGACCGGCGGTGCTCCGGTGCCCGCGGCCGCCGGCTGACCACGCCCGCCCGGAGGGCTCGGGGATGATGTCTCGATGATGGCGCTGCTGCGGTCCAGGAGGGTCCAGGCCGGTCTGGCGGTGGCGGGGGTGCTCGCGCTGCTGGGCACGATGGTCGTCACCCTGCTGTACCAGCCGTGGGCCTCCGACAGCGCCCCGCCCGCGCCCCCGGCCGCACCGTCGGTGGAGGCCCTGGGGGCGGCTCCCGAGGGAGTGACCTACACCGACCTCGGCCAGCAGTGCACCCCGCAGGAGTGCTACCGCCCGGTCGCGGTCACCGCCGCGGGGCTCGACGCCGAGGAGGCAGTCGAGACGGTCTACACGCACCTGCTCGACCAGGGGTGGGGGCGCCTGCTGCCCGAGGGGGAGACCGACCCCGAGAAGGTGCCCTACGCCGAGTCGGCGCTCAGCGACGGCGCGGTCATGGTCCAGGGCAGCCTGGAACCCTATGTCGAGGGCACCACCGCCGGACTGCTGCTGGCGCACCTCGTGCCGCCGTCCCCCGCTTCCTGAACTCCGATCCGCTCCGCTTCCCGAACGGAAAACAGCACGTATGTCTGAAGAACCCCGGTTCGACACGGTCGCCAAGGCGGCGGCCACCCCGGACCTGCCGCAGCCCTACGCCGAACTCGGCATGAAGGACGACGAGTACGCGCGGGTCCGCGAGATCCTCGGCCGCCGTCCCACCTCCGCCGAGTTGGCCATCTACTCGGTCATGTGGAGCGAGCACTGCTCCTACAAGAGTTCCAAGGTCCACCTCCGGCAGTTCGGGGAGAAGGCCCCCGAGAGCGACGTGCTGCTGGTCGGCATGGGCGAGAACGCGGGAGTGGTGGACGTCGGCGACGGCTACGCGGTCACCTTCAAGATCGAGTCGCACAACCACCCCTCCTACGTGGAGCCGCACCAGGGCGCGGCCACCGGTGTGGGCGGCATCGTGCGCGACATCCTCACCATGGGCGCACGCCCGGTCGCGGTCATGGACGCGCTGCGGTTCGGCCCCGTCGACGCCCCCGACACCCGGCGGGTGCTGCCGGGCGTGGTGTCGGGCATCTCCTTCTACGGCAACTGCCTGGGCCTGCCCAACATCGGCGGTGAGATCGGCTTCGACGCCGGATACTCCGGCAACCCGCTGGTCAACGCCCTGTGCGTGGGGGTGCTCAAGCACGACGACATCAAGCTCGCGCAGGCGCCCGGCCCGGGCAACCACGTCGTGCTGTTCGGTGCGACCACCGGCCCCGACGGCATCGGCGGCGCGTCCGTCCTGGCCAGCGCCAGCTTCGACGACGAGAGCGAGGCCAAGCGGCCCAGCGTCCAGGTCGGCGACCCGTTCATGGAGAAGCTGCTCATCGAGTGCAGCCTGGAGCTGTACGCCCGGGATCTCGTGGTGGGCATCCAGGACCTGGGGGCGGCGGGCGTCTCCTGCGCGACCACCGAACTCGCGGCGGGCGGCACCGGAGGCATGCGCATCGACCTGGACCGCGTCCCGCTGCGCGACCCTCGGCTGACGCCCGAGGAGATCCTGATGAGCGAGTCGCAGGAGCGGATGATGGCGATCGTCGAGCCCGCCAAGCTCGACGAGTTCCTGGCCGTCTGCGCCAAGTGGGACATCCTGGCCAGCGTGATCGGCGAGGTCACCGACGTCACTCCGGAGGAGGACGCGCGCGGCGGACGGCTGGTCATGACCTGGCGCGGCGAGACGATCGTGGACCTGCCGCCGCGCACCGCCGCCGACGAGGGCCCCGTCTACGAGCGGCCCATCGCGCGCCCCGCCGACCAGGACGACCTGCTGGCCGCCGACCCCGCCGCGCTGCCCCGCCCCGAGGGCGACGACCAGCTGCGCGACCAGGTGCTGCGGGTGCTGTCGTCGCCCGGCATCTGCGATCCGAGCTGGATCACCAGCCAGTACGACCGGTACGTGATGGGCAACACGGTGCTGGCCGCGCCGCACGACGGCGGCATGATCCGCATCACCGACGACAGCGACCGCGGGGTGGCGCTGGCCACCGACGGCAACGGCCGCTACACCCGCCTCGACCCCTACACCGGCACCCAGCTGGCCTACGCCGAGGCGTACCGCAACGTCGCGGCCACCGGCGCCCGCCCCATCGCGGTCACCAACTGCCTCAACTTCGGCTCCCCCGAGGACCCCGCGGTGATGTGGCAGTTCGCCGAGGCCACGCGGGGCCTGGCGGACGCCTGCCAGGCGCTGGGGACCCCGGTGACCGGCGGCAACGTCAGCTTCTACAACCAGACCGGCAGCACCGCGATCAATCCGACCCCGGTGATCGGCGTGCTCGGTGTCATCGACGACGTGCACAAGCGGTTGACCAGCGCGTTCAGCCACGAGACCGAGGGCTCCGCGGTCTTCCTGCTCGGGGAGACCCGACCGGAGCTGGGCGGTTCGGCGTGGGCCGACGCCATCCACGGGCACCTGGGCGGCCGGCCGCCCAGGGTCGACCTCGACGCCGAGGCGGCGCTGGGCCGGGTGCTGGTCGACGGCGCGGCGGCGGGGGTGCTGGCGTCGGCGCACGACGTCTCCGACGGCGGCCTGGCGGTGGCACTCGCCGAGTCCTGCCTGCGCGGCGGCGTCGGCTGCGAGGTCGACCTCGGTGAGGACGCGTTCACCGCGCTGTTCAGCGAGTCCGCGGCGCGCGCGGTGGTGAGCGTGCGGCCGGAGCACGAGGGCGCCCTGGCGGACCTGTGCGCCGAGCACGGGGTCACGGCGGCGCGGATCGGCACGGTCGGCGGATCCGCGCTGAGCATGACGCACCGCGACGGCCGCATCAGCATCGAGCTGACGGAGCTGCGCACCGCCTACGAGTCGACGCTGCCCGCCGTCTTCGGCGGCGAGTGACCGCGGTCCGGCCCGGCCCCCGCCGAGTCGGGGCCGGGCCGGAGTCTGTACGCCGTGCGGACCGGTGCCGGACGGGTGCCCGGCCGGTCCTACTCGCTCCGCTCGTTCTGGACGGCCTCGCGGTCGGTGGCCGGGACTCCCTGGTCGTCGACCAGGGGTTCGGGTTCGCGGTCCTCCCGGGCCCGTGTGGGGCCGCCGCTCTTGAGCGCCCCGTCGACTTCCTGTTTGAGGTCCTCGTCGATCCGGGGACCGTGCTTGTCGCTGCCGCGCTCCATGAGGGGCGTCTCCCTTCCGCCTCCTGAACCGGCTGGACCCACCGCACTACCCCAGCTCGGGAACGGGAAACGCGCACGTCACCGCTGACCTCCGGGGGTGGTGCCCCCCGGGGGGCACCACCCCCGGACTAACTCCCCGGACAGGGGTTCCTTACCTGGCGCATGCCCCACCCGGGGCCGGGCAGCGGCCCCGGACGAGGCGAACACCGAGTTCGGAGGGGGTGAGCGGGCCGCCGACCAGGGCCCGCGGCGCATGGATCTTGGTTTTCTGCGACCGCTGTACGAGACGGCCGCCCCGGTGGCCTCGGTCTACCTGGACACCACCCGGGCGTCGGAGAGCGCCGCCAAGGAGATCGAACTGCGCTGGCGCGGGCTGCGGGAGAGCCTCGCCGAGCAGGGGGCCGACGAGGACACCCTGCGCGCCCTGGACGCGGTGGCCGGAGGGGAGCCGGGGATCCCCGGCCCCCAGGGAGAGGCGCTCTTCGCCGCCGAGGGGCGGCTGCTGGGCGCCTTCACGCTGTCCCGGCCGCCGCTGCGGGACCGGGCCGTCCTGCTTCCGGTCGCCGACCCCCTCGAACTGGCCGTCGACCGCAACCGCCAGGTCCCCTACGTGGTCGTCGCGGCGGACCGGGAGGGCGCCGACGTCTCCGCCTACACCGTCGCCCACCACGAACCCGAGTCCGAACGGAGCTTCAGCGGCAGCACCCTGCACATCCAGAAGGTGCGCGTCGGCGGGTGGACGCACAAGCAGTACCAGCGCAGGGCGGAGAACCTGTGGGAGGCCAACGCCCAGGAAGCAGCCAAGGACGTGGAGGCGGCGGTCGCCGACGTGGACGCCGAGGTCGTGTTCGTCGGCGGCGACGAGCGGGCCATCGGCAAGCTCCGCGACCACCTGAGCAAGACGGTCCTCGACATCCTCGTGGAACAGCCCGGCGGGGGACGCTCCGACGCCGCGGCGCTCGCCAGCCTGCGCGAGGCGGTGGACCGGGCCCTGGAACGGGCGGTGGCCCAGGCCAGAAGGCGGGAGCGGGCCGCCTTCACCACGGCGCTGGCGCGCGGTGAAGGCGCCGTCGAGGGAGTGGCGGAGACCGCCGAGGCGCTGCGGCGCGCCCAGGTCCAGGTCCTGCTGCTGGCCGCGGACCCCGGTGAGGAACCGCGGATCTGGGCCTCCCGGTCCGATCCGCTGGAGGTGTCGGTGGAGCGGGAGCGGCTCAGCGACCCCGACTCCGCGTTCCAGGCGCCCGCCAGTACGCTGTTGCTGCGTGCGGCCACCCAGACCGACGCCGGCTTCGTGGAGCTCGCGGACACCGAGGCAGCGGGGGGAGTCGGCGCGGTCCTGAGGTTCGTCACCGCCGAGGAGCGGTGAGGAGCGGCGGCTTCGCGGTTGCCGCACCCGCCCCCGGAAGAGACCGTTCCGGGGGCCCGACGTGTGTCCGGAAGGGGGAGGCATGCGACGCGGGCGGCTGAAGGGACCGCTGGGCAGCCACGACCGGCCGGCGAGCGCACTGACGTTCCGGCTGGTCCTCGCCGTGTTCGGGGCGACGGTCCTGCTGGTGGGGGCGGTGCTCGCCGCCGTGTGGGCGCGTTCCGCGCCGCTGACGATCGTGCTGACCTCCGGATTCCTCGCGGCCTGTCTGAACGTCTACTGGGTCAGTCGCCGCCGCCGTTACGAGCGCTGACCCCGCCCGTCCTGTTCCCCGCGGACGCCGTCCGCGGGGAACAGGACGCGGACCTCACCGCCTCCCCGAGCCCTCGGGGATCCACGGCCGCCACACCTCGGGGTTCTCCTCGATCCACCGGGCCGCGGCCTCCTCCCGGTCCAGCCCCTCGTAGGCGAGGAGCCGGGCGACGGTGTTCTGGTCCTCGTTGGTCCACTGCCAGGCGTCGATCAGCTCGAACGCGGGACCGCCCTCCTCGGCGAAGCCCGCCCGGTAGATCTTGTTCAGCTCCTGCCGCGGATAGTCGCAGCCCACGTCGGACAGGTCGGCCGCGCACCCCGGTGTGGCCTCGGGGAACTCCACGCGGACCAGGTCGAGTTCGGTGAACAGCCAGTGCGGCTCGTTGAAGTAGAACAGCACCGGCTCGCCCTTCGCGTAGCGGTTGCGGACCTCCGTGACCTCCGCGGCCTCCGATCCCGCGTAGACGATCGTGAAGTCGAGATCGAAGTGGTTGATCATGCCCTGGTCCTGGGTGAGGAACCCCGGCGCGCCGGAGAGGAACTCGCCCCGGTCGCCGCTCTCCGGGGTGCGGAAGACCTCGGCGTGCTCCCGGAGCCCGTCGACGGTGGTGATGTCCGGGTACCGCTCGGCCATGTAGGCGGGCATGTACCAGCCGATCTGCCCGATGTTGCCGTTGGGGCCGCCGTCGACCACGGTCCCGTTGCCCCCGGGCCCGTAGAGCTCCATCAGGTCCTCGTGGCCCCAGTTCTCCAGGATCACGTCGAGCGCGCCCTGGTCGAGGGCCTGCCACGAGGGCTGCTCGTCGATCTGCACGAGGGTGACCTGGTAGCCGAGCTCCTCTTCGAGCAGGTACTCGATGACGACGGCACTGGCCTCGTAGCCGACCCACCCGTTCAACGCGATCCGCACCGTGTTGGGGTCACGCAGCATCGAGGTGGTGCGGACCGCGCACGACGCGACGGTCACCAGTAGTGCCAGCACCAGCGCGGCGGTCCGGAGCGGCCGCCCGATGCCCGTGGCGGTGGACATGGTTCCTCCTGTGATGCCGGGGAGCGAGGGAGGCAGAGGCACGGTTCATCCCTCCCGCCGCGCCGCGCCCTGGGTGAGCCGGTCCAGGAGCACCCCGAGGCAGACGATGGCCAGGCCCGAGGTGAGCCCCAGACCCAGCAGGTTCTGGCCCAGGCCGAACACGACCCCGTAGCCCAGGGCTCCGGCGCCGACCAGCGCCCCGATCACCACCATCGCCAGGACCATCATGATTCCCTGGTTGACCGCGAGCCGCAGCGAGGCGCGGGCCAGGGGCAGCTGCACCTTGGCGAGCAGTTGGAGCCGGGTGGAGCCCTGGGAGACCGCCGCCTCCACCGCGGCGGGCGAGACACCGCGGATGCCGTTCTCGACCAGGCGGATGACCGGGGGCAGCGCGAAGATGACGGCGGCCGCCAGCGCGGGGACGCGGCCGATGCCGAACAGCGCGACCGCCGGGATCAGGTAGACGAACGGCGGCAGCGTCTGCATCGCGTCCAGCACCGGGCGCAGGACCCGGGACAGCACGGTGGAGCGTGCCGCCGCGATGCCCACGGCGATCCCCACCACGGTGGTGAGCAGGGCCGCCACCAGTACCTGGGAGAGGGTGTCCATGCTGAGGTCCCAGACGCCCAGCACCCCGATGACGAGCAGGGAGAGCCCCGCCACGACCGCGGTGCGCCATCCCTCCAGCACCGCCCCGAGCGCGGCGGCGGCCAGCACCACCAGCCACCACGGCGAGTCGGTGAGGACCGCGCGCAGCGGATCCAGGACCCAGTCGAGGGTGAGCGTGCCCAGCGCCGAGGTGAGGCCGCCGACCAGGTCCTGCACCGCGGCGTTGAGCGCGTTGACCGGTCCGGCGATGCTGAGGGTCCACTCCCGCGGCCAGTCCGGAACCCCGAGGAGCCGGGCGAGCACGGACGCGGCGGCGGTCGCCGCCACCCCCGCCGCGACGACCGGCAGACGGCCCGTGCGGTCGGGGCCGGGGACGTTCCGCTCCCTGCCGGCCGCGGCGGTGACCCGGTCCAGAGCGATCGCCAGGAACACGATCGCGAGTCCGGCCTCGAACGCCCGGCCCACGTTGACCTTGTTCAGCGCCTGGTAGATGGCGTCCCCCAGGCCGCCCGCGCCGATCACCGAGGCGATGACCACCATGGACACCGCCAGCATGATCACCTGGTTGACGCCCAGCATGATGGTCCGCCTGGCCAGCGGCAACTGCACCTTGGTGAGGGTCTGCCAGCGGGTGGACCCCAGCGAGACGGCGGCCTCGACCGCTCCCGGGTCGACCCCCCGGATGGCCAGGGAGGTGATGCGGACCGCGGGAGGGAATGCGTAGACGGTGGTGGCCACGGCCGCCGCCGGGTTGCCGATCCCGAACAGCAGCAGCATCGGCATGAGGTAGGCGAACGCCGGCATGATCTGCAGGAAGTTCAGCACGGGCCGGATCGCCCGGTCGAAGCGGTCGCTGCGTCCGGCGACGACGCCCAGCGGGATGCCGACGAGGAGCGCGAGCAGCACCGAGGTGATGAGCAGCGCGAGCGTGGTCATCGCCTCGGTCCACAGGCCGAGCAGGCCGAACGTCGTGAAGGTGAGGAGGGCGAACGCCGCGACCCGCGGCCCGGCGACGCGCCACGCGGTGAAGACCCCCGCGACCACCACTCCCGGCCAGGTCAGCCAGGTCAGCACCAGGTTGATCAGGATGACCGCCGAGCCCAGTCCCACCGAGAGGTAGTTGAACCCGTACAGGAACAGCGGACTGGTGTTGCGGTGGGTGACCACCCACTCGTAGACGCGGTCGAGGAACGGGGCGACCTGGAGCGCCTCGGGCAGTTCGGGGAAACTGCCCTGCCCCTTCACCAGGGCGAACCCCGCGAGCAGGACCGCCACCACGAGCGCCGCCTGGACCCAGCGGCTGGTCACCCAGGCGGGAAGGCTGCCCGAACCGGTCGGGGAGACCGTGTCGATCGTGGACACCGCTCAGCCTCCCTCTCCGGGAAGCGGGACCGCGGGGTGGTCCGTGTCGCCGTCCGCGCTCTGGTCCTCGGCCATGACGCGCAGCACGTCGGAGCGGTCGACCACGCCCAGGACCCGGTCGCCGTCGGCGACCCGCACCGGCGCGGTGCTCGTGGCGAGCTGGGGGATGATGTCGCGCACCACGGTCGTGGGGGCGGTGACGGGCCCGTCCAGCGGCTCGTCGGGGCGGGGATCGCGCATCAGCCAGCGCACGGTGAGCACATCGGTCCGTGGGACGTCCGAGACGAAGTCGCGCACGTAGTCGTCGGCGGGGCGGCCGACCAACTCCTCGGCGGTGCCCACCTGGACGAGTTCACCGTTGCGCATGAGGGCAATCCGGTCGCCCACCCGGAGCGCCTCGGACAGGTCGTGGGTGATGAAGACCGCGGTCACGTCCAGTTCCCGCTGCAGCCGGATGACCTCGTTCTGCATGTCGCGGCGGATGAGGGGGTCCAGGGCGCTGAAGGGCTCGTCGAACAGCAGCACCTCGGGGCTGACGGCGAGGGCGCGGGCCAGGCCGACACGCTGCTGCATACCGCCGCTGAGCTGCCCGGGACGGGAGTTCTCGTAGCCGGAGAGGCCGACCATCTCGATCATCTTCCGGGCTTTGGCGTAGCGCTCCGAGCGGCTCATACCGCGGATCTCCAGCCCGTAGGCGACGTTGTCGATGATCCTGCGGTTGGGCAGCAGACCGAAGTGCTGGAAGACCATCGCGATCTTGTGCCTGCGCAGCTCACGCAGTTGCTGCGGGTCGGCCTGGCCGATGTCGTCCCCGTCGAGCAGCACCTGGCCGCTGGTCGGCTCGATGAGGCGGGTGATGCAGCGCACCAGGGTGGACTTGCCGGACCCGGACAGTCCCATGACCACGAAGACCTCCCCGGGGGCGACGTCGAAGGAGACGTCGCGCACCGCGACGGTGCAACCGGTCCGTTCCCTGATGGTGTCGCGGTCGAGGTGCTGGAGTTCGGTGCCGACGACGGAGTCGGCGTTCCGGCCGAAGATCTTCTACAGGCCGCGTACGGCGATCTTGGTGTTCACCTCCGAAGGTCTTCGGTCGGCGGTTGCGGTGTTGGAGGGAATCACATCTGCTCCTTCGTGCCTTCTTCGCCGGGGAACCGGGAGGGTGGGGCTGCCGGTCAGCGGGCGTCCGCGCGGATCAGGTCGGCGGCGCGTTCCCCGACAGCGAGCACGGTGACCATCGGGTTGGTGGTGGGCAGGGTCGGGAACACCGAGGCGTCGGCGATGCGCAGCCTGGACAGGCCGCGGACCCGCAGGGCCGGGTCGACGACGGCCATGGGGTCGTCGGCGGCTCCCATACGGCAGGTGCCCGCGGGGTGGTAGACGGTGTGCGCGGCGCGGCGGCCGTACTCGCTCAGCGCCTCGTCGGTGGTGATGTCCGGTCCCGGAGCGACCTCGCGCTTGAGCCAGGACCGGAACGGTTCGGTCCGCGCGATCTCGCGGGCGATCTTGAGCCCGTCCACGATGGTGGTGGCGTCGTAGTCGTCCGGGTCGGTGAAGTAGCGGAAGTCCAACGCGGGTTTGACCGAGGGGTCCGCGCTGGTCAGCCAGAGTTTGCCGCGGGACCGGGAGCGGGGGATGTTGGGCGTCATGCAGATCGCGTGCTCGGGGCGCGGGTAGCCGAGTCGCTCGATGTTGTCGGCGAAGGGGATCTGGTAGATGTGGAACATCAGGTCCGGACGCGGGTCGCTGGTGTCGCGCCTGATGAACAGGGCCGCGTCGGAGTCCATGACCGTGTTGTGCGGCAGTTCGTCGGTCTCCCACATGATGATCGACTCCGGGTGGTCGAGCAGGTTCTCGCCGACGCCGGGAAGGTCGTGGCGCACCGTGATCCCCACGTCGGTCAGGTCCCCGGCGGGGCCCACCCCCGACAGCAGGAGGAGTCGGGGCGTGTCGATGGCGCCGGCGCACAGGATGACCTCCCGCTCGGCGCGGACGGTCACCGGACCGCCCGACGGCGGGTGGACGCGCACCCCGGTGGCGCGGTCGCCGTCGAACAGGATCTGGTCGGCCCAGGTCTCCACCATCAGGGTGAGGTTGGCGCGTCGTCCGATGATCGGATGGAGGTAGGCGACCGACGCCGAGGAGCGGTAGCCGGTGTACGGGTCGTAGGCGATGGACAGGAAGCCGACGCCGTCGTGGAAGCCGCCTCCGTCGTGGAAGCCGCCTCCGTGGGAGAGGGCGGCGTTGAAGTCCTCGATGACGGGGACGCCGGTGGCCGCGGACGCGGCGGTGATCCAGTCCCGGACGACGGAGTTGCGGTCCTTCTCGGCCACCGGGACGATGTTGCACTTGATCCGGTCGGCGTAGGACTGGACGGTGGCGTTGTCCCAGCCGGCGGCTCCGGCGGCCACCCAGTCGTCGAGGTCCTCGGGGAACGGGCGGAAGCTGATCAGGGTGTTGTGCGAGGAGCAGCCGCCCAGGACGCGGGCCCGCGAGTGGCGGATGAAGGAGTTGCCGCGCGGCTGCTCCACGGTCGGGTAGTCGTAGTCGAGGTCGCTGCCGAGCAGGCTGAGCCAGTCACGCAGTTTCAGGACCCGCTCCAGTCCCACGTCGGACGGTCCGCCCTCGATGACGCACACGGTGGTGTCGGGGTCCTCGGTGAGCCGGTCCGCGATCACCGATCCCGCGGTGCCGCCGCCGACGACGACGTAGTCGAACGTGGATTCGGATGCTGCCACAGGTCTCTCCTCGCTTCTCGTCACTCGGGGGATGTCCGTTGCGGTCCGGGCTGCGGTCCGCCGGGGTCAGGAACCGAACCAGCGCTGCGGGCGGGGGTCGAGGTTGCGGTAGAGGTGCTTGGCCTCCCGGTACTCGTCCAGTCCGGCGGGGCCGAGTTCCCGTCCGATCCCGGAACGGCCGAACCCGCCCCATTCGGCGCCGGGGATGTAGGGGCCGAAGTCGTTGATCCACACTGTTCCGTGCCGCAGTGCCGCGGCGACGCGTTCACCGCGCGCGACGTCGGAGGTCCACACCCCGCCGCTCAGCCCGTACCGGGTGTCGTTGCCCAGCTCGATCGCCTCGGCCTCGGTGCGGAACCGTTCGACGGTGGCGACCGGTCCGAAGACCTCCTCCTGCACGATGGACATGCCGCGGTGGCAGTCGACGAACAGGGTGGGCCGGTAGAAGTAGCCCCGGGCCAGTTCGGGGTCGTCGGGGCGGTGTCCTCCGGCGATGATCCGGGCGCCCTCCTCGGTTCCGCGGGCGACGGCCGCCTCGACCTTCGCGCGGTGCTCGGCGGAGACGAGCGGGCCGCACTCCGTCCCCGCGGCCAGGGGGTGTCCGAGGGTGATGGCCTCGGCTCGCCGGGCGAGTTCGGCGGTGAAGGCGTCGTGGACGTCCTCGTGCACGATGAGCCGGGCCCCCGCCGAGCAGACCTGGCCCGAGTGCAGGAACGCGGCGGTGAGCGCGTAGTCCACGGCGGTGTCGAGGTCGACGTCGTCGAAGATGATGTTGGGGTTCTTGCCGCCCAGTTCGAGGGCGACCTTCTTGACCGTGGGCGCCGCCGCGGCCATGATCCCGCTTCCGGTCGCCAGTCCTCCGGTGAAGGAGACCAGGTCCACGTCGGGGTGGGCGACCAGGGCCGCGCCGACGGTGGCTCCCGCCCCGGGGACCAGGTTGACGACGCCGGCCGGGACTCCCGCCTCGACCAGGAGTTCCATGAGTTTGAGGGTGGTCACCGGGGTGACCTCGCTGGGTTTGACCACCATGGTGTTGCCCGCCGCGAGGGCCGGGGCGACCTTCCAGGAGAGCTGGAGCAGCGGGTAGTTCCAGGGGGTGATCATCGCGCACACGCCGACGGGTTCGTAGACGACGCGGCTGAGCACCCCCTCGGGGGCGGGGACGATCCGTCCGGCGTCCTTGTCGGCCAGGCCCGCGTAGTAGCGGAAGACGGCGGTGACGTCGTCGACGTCGATCTCGCCCTCCCGCAGGGTCTTCCCGGTGTCCAGGGACTCCATCAGCGCGATCTCGGCGCGGTCGCGGACCAGGAGGTCGGCGACGCGGTGCAGCAGTTCACCGCGTTCACCCGCGGACACGGACCGCCAGGGGCCGCCGTCGAAGGCGGCGCGTGCGGCGGCGACGGCGTCGTCCACGTCCGCGGCGGTGGCCTCACTCACCACGGTCAGCACACTGGCGTCGTAGGGGTTGGTGATCTGGCGCACGCCTCCGTCGGAGGCGGGCCGCCAGGATCCGCCGATGTGCAACCCGACCGCCGTGGTCGACCCGGGGGCGGACAGGTAGGGCTTGTCAGGGAGTGCTGCGTAGGTTTCGGTCACGGCGGCCTGTCTGCCCCGGGCAAAAGGGTGCAAACAGAACTTTTCTCTTTTTTGTGGCTCTGAGGCAGGCTCTCTATGACGGCGTGACCTGTGGAAATGTGGCCGAGGTCACTTTTTTGCGTATTTCTTCCTGACCGAATCCCTCGGGACGCCGTTCTGCGGACACGTTCCGCGCCCTGGAAAAGGGGGCGGCGGAAGGGACCGGACGCATTTCTTCCCAAAAGCGGCGGCCGCCTGCCGCTCCACCGAGTGGTGGAGCGGCAGGCGGCCGCGGGCTCGACGCGGTGGACGCCCCGCCCCGCCGGTCACTCCGCCCCCGCCGTGCTGCCGATCCGGGGGAACGGGGTGGTCGAGAAGACCACCTCCACGGGAACCTCGAAGTACTCGGCGATCCGCAGCGCCAGGTACAGACTCGGACGGTACTCGCCGCGCTCCAGGTATCCGATGGTCTGGTAGTGCACCCCCAGGGCCTCGGCGAGTTGGCGGCGGGACACGCCCCGCTCGACGCGCAGCACCGCGATGCGGTTGTAGACGGTCTCGCCGCCCATCGCCCTGCCTCCGCTCATCCCCGGATCACCCGATTCGCTGCATCGCCTTGTGCCGCCGCTCCTCCAGGCTGCTACCGGACTCGCGCCGGGCCATCCGCCGCAGCACGATCGGGGCCAAGAGCAGACCGACGAGCGCCCACGCGCCCAGCACGCCGACGGTCTCCAGGGTCCGCCAGGACTCGCCGATCTCCTCCACCACGGCGGTGTCGGGCAGCAGCCCCGAGCGCATGCCCAGGCCGAGCCAGTAGATCGGGAAGACCTGGACGACCCAGTGCAGCCATTCGGGGAGCATGGAGATCGGGAAGAAGATGCCGGAGACCATCATCAGGCCCATGAGCAGCAGCACCAGGACGCCTACGATAGCCCGCGGGTTGGTGAACAGCGACCCCAGGATCGCGCCGGCCGGGAGGGTCGCCAGGAGACCCAGAGCGGTGACCCACAGCAGGGTCAGCGACCCCTGCACGGTGAACTGGAACCCGTCGATCAGCAGCACCGCCGGCACGAGGATCACCAGCATGCTCAGCAGGGTGATCAGGGAGACGGAGACCACCTTGCCGACCAGGTAGCCCTGGGTGCCCCGGGGGAGGGCCTTGGCCCGCAGCAGGGTGCCGTCCTCCCGGTCGGTGGACAGGAGTTGGGCCATGGACACGATCCCGCCGAACACCAGCATCGTGGCCAGCACGCCGGGCATCGCCAGCGTCGCCTGGGTGATGCCCGTTCCGAACAGCGCGGTGTTCTCCATCTCGTTGCCGTCCATGAACAGCAGGACGGCCACGAAGATCACGCTGTTGAGCAGGTAGGAGCCGAGTTCGGAGAGGATGGTCAAGGTCTGGCGGAACTCGGCCCAGCCCCGCAGCAGCCCCAGACGGAGGGCGAAGAGCATCGTGTTCACCGGTTCTCCCCTCCAAACCCGGGCTCGTCGTCGCCCGCGACACCGGACTCGTGCCGGTGCACCATGGCCATGTAGACGTCCTCCAACGTGGCGCGGCGTACCTCCAGGTCGCCGATCTCCTCGCCGTACTGGGCGAACAGTTCGCGGACGAACGCGGTGCCGTCGTCGGCGGAGTGCACGAACCGCTGGCCGCCGCGGGTCCAGCGGATCTCGGTCTTGCGGCTCACCTGCCGGGAGAGTTGGTCCGCGCTGCCGTCGGCGACGATCCGGCCGCCCGCGAGGATGAGGATGCGGTCGGCCAGTTTCTCCGCCTCGTCCAGGTCGTGCGTGGTGAGCAGGACGGTGGTGTCCTCCAGGTCGGCCAGGCGGTGCACCAGGTCGTGGAAGTCCCGGCGGGCCTCGGGGTCGAACCCGGCGGTCGGCTCGTCGAGGAAGAGCAGTTCGGGACGGCCGACGATGCCGATCGCGACGTCGAGTCGGCGGCGCTGGCCCCCGGAGAGCGTCCTGACCTGCTTGTTGGCATGCTCGGCCAGGCCCACGATGTCGAGCAGTTCCGCGGTGCCGCGTGGCCGACTGATCTCGGCCGTGGAGTAGGGGCGGTAGTACCGGCCGAAGTGCTCCAGCAGTTCGGCGACCCGCCACTTGCCGTGGTCGCGCCAGGACTGCAGCACCACGCCCAGGCGGGCCCGCCACCGCTCGTCGCCGTGGGCGGGGTCGGAGCCCAGCACGTTCACCTGTCCGGCCGAGCGCATCCGGAAGCCTTCGAGAATCTCGATAGTGGTGGTCTTTCCCGCGCCGTTCGGACCCAGCAGGGCCAGCACCTCGCCCCGCTCGGCCCGGAAGGTCACCCCCTTGAGCACGTCCGTCGAACCGTAGCGCATCCGCAGGTCGTGGACCTCGATCACGGGCTGGTCGGCGGAGCCGGGTGCTGGGGAGGCGGTGACGGGATGGGGGGCCGCCGCCATATTCCTTCTCCTCACTGTTGTTGTTCTATAGAAAGAGATAGCACAAGTACTACATGACGGCAATCCCCTGCTATGCTACGCAGTGTGGTGGAAAGCCTACGAAAATGGTCGAGACCGTTTCGAGGGCTTGGAGCGGGACCGGTGGAGCGGCAGAATGTGGTGCAACACCTGTCCGGCGGCTCTGGAGGAGACGCCCGTGCGAATGAGCTACGTCCGACTTCTGGCAGACGACTACGAGGCGTGCTTCCGGTTCTACGCTGACGTGCTGAAACTCCCCGTGCTACGGGGATCTGAACTCACCCGCTACGCCGAGTTCGAGACGGGGGCCAACACCAAGCTCGCGCTGAACCAGCGCGAGGTGGTCGCCGAGGCGCTGGAGACCGACATGGAAGACCCCTACCTGCCCCGCCAGGACCGGGTAGCGGTGATCTTCGAGGCGGACGACGTGGACGCCAAGGCGGCCGAACTCATCGCGGCGGGTGTCCCCCTGGTCTCCCCGGTCAAGGAGTGGACGGCGCTCGGCATCCGCGCGGCGCACTTCCGCGATCCCGACGGCTACCTGCTGGAGCTCAACCAGCCGCTGCTGTGAGCGGCGCCCCACCGGCCCGGTCCGGCGCCGGCCTCAGGGCCAGCGGACCGCGGCCGGGGCCAGGTGCCGCAGCAGCAGGTCGTTGACCAGGTCCGCGCGTTCCACGTTGGCCAGGTGCGCGGCCCCGCCGACCACCTCGAAGCGGGCGTTGGGAAGCAGCCCGGCGAGTCTGCGGCCGTGGCCCGGGGGAGTCTGCGGATCGTGTGCCCCCGAGATGACCACCGTGGGCGCGTGCACCCGCCGGGCCAGCGGACGGTGGTCGACGTTCGCGACCGCGTCACAGCATCCGGCGTAGCCCTCCGGGGAGGTCTTCTCGAACTCTTCGAGGAACCGCTCGGCGATGTCGGGCCGCCGCTCGCAGAAACCGGGGGTGAACCACGAGCGGGTGACCTCGTCGGACACCGAGGCCACGCCGAAGCGGCGCACCCGCTCGCCGATGTTCTGCCAGCGCGGCGACGGCGGTGTCCAGGCGGTGGTGGACACCAGCGCCAGCCGGGTGGTCCGGGAGGGGGCGGCCGCGGCCGTCCACAACGCCACCATCGCCCCCAGACCCACGCCGATGAAGGAGACCTGCTCCAGCTCGTAGCGGTCGAGCAGCGCCAGCAGGTCGCCGCCCAGCTCCGGCACGGAGTAGGGACCGGGGGGTGCGGGAGAGGAGCCGTGTCCGCGGTGGTTGACCCGGAGGACCCGCAGGCGTCGGGTCAGCTCCGGCATCTGCGGCTCCCACACCGACCACTTCGCGCCGAGCGTGGGGACCAGCACCACCACCGGCGCGGTCCGCGGCCCGTCGAAGCGGTGCTGAAGGGGGACAACGGCCATCTGGGACCTCCTGGGACAGCGAGCCAAAGCCTACCGACATTCCCTCGGGCCGAAAGGGGGTTTCGGCCCGCCCCGCACGGAACGGACCCCCGCGGTCACTGGCCGGTCGGAGAGACGGCCACCCGTCCGGCCTCCCCGCTCCCCCAGGAACTGCTGTTCCCGGTCGGCGCGCCCTCCTGCGTTCCGGTCTCCTGCGTTCCGGTCTCCTCGGTCGGCTCGGAGTTCTCCTCCCACCCGGGGGTGTCGGTCCACTGCTCCTCCTCGGAGACGGTGGGATCGGGGTGCGGGTCCACCGGGGGGTGCGTGGAGTGGCCGTCGGTGGGCACGTTCGGGGCGTAGGTGTCCCCGCCGACGTCGGCCTCCGTCTCGTGGTCCACCACGGACGGCGTGGAGTCGGGACGGTCGTCGCCCTCCTGCCCGGAGACGTCGGTCGTGGCGCCGTCCACCGGCGTGGCCTCGGGGGACCGTCCGCCGTCGAACGACAGGAAGGCGCTGATCAGGTACCAGCCGCCCGCCAGGGCGACGATGAGGATCCCCGCGGCCATGATCCAGGACAGGGTCCGCTGGGCACTTCCCCCGCCGTGCTCGGACCGCCGGGGCAGCGACGGCTGACCACTCGGCGGGACGGCCCCGCCGGAGTCGAGGCCGTGACCGCCGCCGTGACCGCCGGCCTGCCCGGGGACGGCTTCGGCGGTACCGCCGACCGCGCCGTGCCGGGGTCCGGCGGTGCCGCCCGGAGGGGTGGTCCTGCCGGAAGCCGCCGCACCGACCTGCTTGGTCGGCCCCGTGTCGACCAGCGCGGCCAGGCCGCTCGTGGTGCGCATCGGGCCGCTCGCGGGGCCGCTGTCGGGGGCCCCGTCCGGGGCGCCGTCGGTCGGACGGGCCGTGGCCAGCGCGGCCAGGCCGCCGGCCGTCGGCCGCTCCGGAGCGTCGGTGTCCGTGGCCTCCTCGGCCGCGGACAGGACCGCGGTGGGGGCCGCCCCCGCCACCTCCTCGGCCGTGGGAATCGGCAGTACCGCGGTGGCGGCGATCTGCGTCTGCTCGCTGAGGGCCGCGGTGTAGCCGTTCTCCAGGACCTCCTCGACCGGCACCTGGGCCACGTTCGCCGGGTCGTGGCCCACCAGCGCGCCGAGCACCTGTACGGCGGTGGGACGGCGCTCGGGCTCCTTGGCGAGGCAGGCCTCCAGCAGCGGCCGCAGGCGCTCGTCCACACCGTCCAGGCGGGGCGGGCGGTTGAGCACCCGGTTGATGATCGCGGGCAGGGTCTCGTCGTGGAACGGGGATTCCCCGGTGGCGGCGAACACCATGACCCCGGCCCAGGCGAAGATGTCCACCGCGGGGGTGAGCTCCCGGCCCTCCACCTGTTCGGGAGCCATGTAGGCGGGGGTGCCCACGATGGAGTTGGTCGCGGTCACCGTGGCCTCCGCGGACCGGGCGATGCCGAAGTCGATCACCCTGGGGCCGTCCGGCCCCAGGAGCACGTTGGCCGGTTTGAAGTCGCGGTGCACCACGCCCGCCTGGTGGATGGCGACCAGCGCGGTGGCGGTGGAGATGGCGAGCCGGTCCAGCGCGGCACCGGAGCGCGGCCCGTCGCGGAGCACGGCCTCACGCAGCGACGGGCCCTCGATGTACTCGCTGACGATGTAGGGCGGTTCCGCGTCGATGTCGGCGTCCAGGAGCGCCGCGGTGCAGAAGGGGGCGACCTTGGAGGCGGTCTCGATCTCCTTGGCGAACCGGTTGCGCGCCCGGGAGTCGGACGCCCAGGAAGTCTCCATGACCTTCACGGCGACCCGGGTGCCGTCCGGAGCCTGACCGAGATACACCACGCCCTGGCCACCCTTACCGATCCGGGCGACAATTTCGTAATCCCCGATCCGAGCGGGATCCTCGGGTCGCAGCGGACTCGTCATTCGACTGCTCTCTCCCTCCACTCCACCGAGCATGGACGGCTCCGAACCGCGTCACACCGGAAACCGTCCGGGAATGAGCGGGGCAGACCGGGTGGATGGCCGCTGGAACGATCGTGCCCCACCAGCGAACCACACTGTGAGTAGCCCTGCCAGGGCACATTCCCATTCCCCGCAGGCGCAACGCACCCCATGGGAACAGATGCACGAAATCACAGAACGGTTCGCTCTGTCGAAAGGGGCGAACCCTCTTTTCGGCCCCGAACACCACGAACCGGCTGTCCGATACCGGAGCCGTTTTCCGCCCCGGCGCCGCGGGCGAGGCGGCCGGCCGTGCCTTTGCGGGCCGATCGGCCGCCGCCCCGTGGCCGCTGCCGCCCGAACCGGCGAAGAAGTGTCCGGGCGGGGAAGGGGCGGTGCGCGCCCGCCGGGAGTCCGCCTGCGGACCGGGGCTCGGCTCCGCCCGGCCGGACGGCGGCCGGCCGGGCGCCTCGGCCGACCGTGCGGAGGAAGCGCAAAGGCCGCCTCCGTGTCCCCCCTCAAAGCACGGAGGCGGCCTTCGCTTGGGAACGGCCGCCGGCTCCTCCCCCCAGAAGTCGGCGGCCTCGGAAAGGTCCGCATCACGGGAGTCTGTGGCTCTCTCACCGTGGTGACACCCAGATTACCTACGCCCATCTGGTGAAACAACCGTACGTCACCGAGTGGCACTTAAAGTGATGGCTATTCGTTCCTCAGTCCCCCGTCAACTTCCGCCGGGACGCGGGGGCGCCGCGGGATCCCCGCCCGGCACGCATAGCCTGGGAACGTGCGTTTCCCACTTCTGCGGCCCCACTGGCTCGGCATCCACCTGGTCGCGCTGGTCGCGGTGCTCGTCTGCTTCCTGCTGGGCTACTGGCAGTACGAGCGCGCCCAGCGGCCCGACCGCGAGACGATCACCAATCCCGTCGAGGACCTCGCCTCGGCGGAGAGCATCGACACGCTGCTCGAACCCGGGCAGTACATGCCCCAGGCCATCGCCAACGAGGCCGTCACCGCGACCGGAACCTACGACACCGGGCGCCAGCTGCTCGCCCCGGCCCTGTCCCCGGAGGGCGAGGAGGGCTACTACGTGGTGGTCCCCCTGGTGGTCGAAGACGGCGTCGCGGTGGTGGTGAACCGGGGGTGGATCCCCGTCGACGCGGTCGACGCGGTCCCGCCCGCGCCGCAGGGCGAGGTCACCGTCCGGGGGTGGTTGCAGATGCCCCAGAACGAGGCGTACCGGGGCTACTCGCCGATCGTCCCCGAGGGGCAGGTCGCGCGGATCTCCTCGGCCCTGCTGGTCAACGAGTGGCCCTACCGGCTCTATGAGGGGTACGTCACCCTGGGGGAGCAGACGCCGCCGACCCCCGCCGGAGCGGACGTGGCACTGAAGGAGATCCCGCCACCGGACCCGCCGCAGGAGACCGTCTGGAACTTCAGGAACCTGAGCTACGCCGCCCAGTGGTGGGTGTTCGGGGCGGCCGCCATCGTGTTCTGGGTCTCACTGGTGCGGCGCGAACGGGAGGAGCAGCGCGCGGGGCGGGAGAGCGGCGGCAGCGACGGGGCCGCGGCTCCCACCGCCGAACCGGCTCAGCCCTCGGCGGACGCGGCCGCGGACTGAGCGGCTGCCCTCTCCTCGGCGTCGATCGCGGCCTTCTCCGTGGCCGCGACCCTGTGCTCCACGAAGAACCCCACCACCGGGATCGTTCCGGACAGCATCACTCCCACGGTCTTCGACGCGTTCCACCGGCGCTTCAGGGCCAGCCACAGCACCGACAGCACGAACACCATGTAGATGTAGCCGTGCGGGATCGCGATGTACATCATCAGCGGGGTGTCCGCGCCGAACCACTGCTCCATGCCCGCGGGCGCGTCCGCCAGGGAGAACCGCGCGGTCTCCCCGACGAGGTACTTGGCGGGCATCGCCACGAAGGTCAGCAGCAGCAGCCACGTCGAGGTGACGTAGGCCAGGACGCGGTAGAGCGTGAGTGGAAGACGCTTGTTCTCCAACGGGGCACCTCGGCTCGGATCTCGCGACCGGACCCGGCTGTCCGGGCGGCGCCGCCTGGCGTACCGCCGGACGGCCGGGTCCGGGCTGTTCTTCTCTTCGAGCCTAAGTGCTGGGAGGGTCGACCGTGATCCGGGTGGCGGTCGGCGCTGCCCGGACGGTCCCGGTCAGGTCTTGATCGACACGCGTTCGGGGCTCTTCCAGCGGCCGTCGGACTTGGCGGTCCACGCCTGCGGGATGGTGAGCAGCGTCAGGTAGGAGTCGAGCAGCCGCAGCGGCAGGAAGAACAGTCCGTAGAACAGGTAGCCGGGACGCCGCCGCACCATCGCGATGACGCAGGTGAGGATGTAGTCGGGGACGAAGAGGCCGACCGCCACCGTGCTCAGCGGCAGCACCGACGTCACCGCCGTGTACCCCTCGGCGTACCAGTCCACGGCGAGCACGCCGTCCCCGAACAGCGCCGGAGGCAGCACGAACACGAAGATCAGCGCGGTGACCAGGAGCATGGCCGCGACGAGCACGACCTCCAGGATGTAGAAGAACAGCGAGAACCAGAACAGGCTCGGCCAGATGCCGTGGCGCCGCACCGTCTGCCAGAAGCCGAGGCTCCACCGCCGCACCTGGCTCTTGTAGTCCCGCAGGGTGAAGGGGTCCTGGGAGTACGCCTTGGTGTCGGGCCGCATCGAGATGCGGCCCAGCTTCTTGTGGTGCACCTCGAAGGTCATGTTGAAGTCCTCGATGACCAGCCCCTTGGGGTTGATCTCCAGGTGCTTCAGGACGCTGGTGCGGTAGGTGCTGGCGAAGCCCGGGACGATGAAGGTGACGCTGGTGAAGCGCCACGTCTGACCGAACCGGAGCATGTACTGCAGCAGCCAGTAGAGCCGGTCGCGGTAGGCCGCGATCAGCCGGCCGACGACGGTGCGCTGCTGCGGCTTCCACTCGGCGACGACGAACCCGGCGACGGCGGCGACCGTGGGGTCCCGCAGCTGGTCGCGCACGCCCCTGACGTAGTCCTCGTGCAGTTCGGTGTCGGCGTCCAGGATCACCACGCCGTCGTAGTTCTCGATGAGGTCGAACTCCTGGATGACCGCCTCGATCGCGCCCGCCTTGCCGCGGTTGGTCAGCAGTTCCAGGACGTTGACGCCGGTCTGCGCGGCGATCTCGGCCGTGGCGTCCTTGGAGCTGTCCGACACCACGTAGATGTCCCAGCGGTCGAACAGGCGCAGCGCGGACCGGATCGCCCCGTCGATGACCGGCTCCTCGTTGTGCGCCGGGATGATGACCGCCAGCGTGATCGTGTCCGGGTCGGTGTTGACCCTGGGGATCTCGAACTGTCCGGTGTCGGGGTTGAGGACCGGGGCGAGGTCGCCGCGGCGTCTGGCGCGGCGGCCGTCCTCACGGGAGCGGGTGGCGACCGTCACCCGTTTGTCCTCGTCCCGGATGCGGGTGCCCGCGGGAAGCGGAGCTTCCCTGCGGGGCAGGAGCGTGGCGTTGCCGCGTCCCAGCAGTTTGTGGATCCCCTCGTCCACCAGCCTGATCAGGCCGATGACCGACCAGACCATGAGGTTGAGGCCCACCCCGATGAGCAGGAGCAGGATGATCGGGGTGTCTTCGGCCGAGCCGAGTACGAACCTGAGCCACAACACGAAGAGCAGGGCCGCGGTCGACAGTGAGAGCAGGCCCGCGAGCCAGCTTCCGATGAAACGGGCGGTGCGCACTGGGGACCTCCGAAGGGTGACGGGGCGACAAAGGATGACGGAACCACCGTTGTAGGGACGTTTCAACGGCACGACCAGTTGCCCTGCGTGAGCAGCGGAACCAGACCGCGGAAAACTCGTGTGCGAACTCGGCGCAAGTCTGCACCATTGCTCCGGTAATCCGGGATCGGCGGCTCACCTTATGGATTGTCCCGCACAAAACATCGTCGTAATTGGGGATGCATCGATCAGTTGGGTCACGGATATATGACTTGGGTGATGAAAGAGCCTGCGTCGGGTCAAGAAGAGGACGTCCCGGCCGCAGGTCCCGTAATCTCGACACGGACCACGAGCGCTCGACAGTCTGCTTGAAGGGGAATCGCCGTGCGTGTTGCCTTGCACCAGCCGCACTACCTGCCCTGGTTGGGCCTTCTGGACAAGATTGACCGCTGTGACCTGTTCGTAGTGCTCGATCACGTTCAGTTCGAACGGAGAGGATGGCAGCACCGCAACTACGTGGCCTCGAAAAATGGCCCGATCCTGCTCACGGTTCCGGTCGTGCAGCGCAGCCGGGACGAGCGGATCATGGACAAGGCCGTCAGCAACGGCTCACCGTGGTGGGAAAGGCACAGCAGGACGCTGGAGCAGAACTGTTACCGCAGGGCTCCGTTCTGGGAGGAGTTCGGGGCCGGGATCACGGCGATCTACGAGCGCCGCTGGGAGCGGCTGGTCGACCTTTCCATGGCGACCACCGAGTTCGTGCTCAACGCGTTCGGGATCACCACTCCCGTGGTCCGCTCCAGTGAACTGGGCGAGTTCACCGCGCAGAAGAGCGAACTGATCGCGCAGATCAGCGCCAAGGCGGGGGCGACGACCATGCTCTCCGGCGAGGGCGCCCGCGACTACCTCGACCCGGAGGTGTTCCAGCGGTACGGGATCGAGATCGAGTGGCAGGACTTCCGGCATCCGGAGTACCCGCAGCACAACCGGCGCGGGCAGGAGTTCCTGCCCCGCATGGCGGCCGTGGACCTGCTGCTGAACGTCGGACCCGAAGGCATGGACCTGGTTCGTGCCGCCCGTACCGCCTCCTGACTCCCACCGCCCGTCCCCGTCACCGAGTCCGCGCGGCCCGTGCGGGTCGCCTTTTCACCCAATGCCCTATCTGCATTTAAGGACGCCGAATGACGATCGACTGGTCCCGTGAGCGGATTCTCATTCTCGCGCCGCACCCCGACGACGAGACGCTCGGTTGCGGGGGCCTGATGCGCAAGGCCAAGGACGCGGGAGCCGAGGTCTACATCCAGTTCATCACGGTCGGAGACACCGCGGACCTCTCCGCCAAGGGGCTGTCCACCGCGGACGAGCGCTACGGGGAGGTCAAGCAGGTCGCCGAGTTCTTCGCGTGGGACGGCTGGGAGTTCGCCTTCCCCGGCGACCGCTACCACCTGAAGCTCGACGCCCTGCCCCGCTTCGAGCTGGCCAACGCACTCGAACGGAACAGCCCGCTGTCCATCGCGGAACTGCGGCCGACCACGGTGATCGCGCCGCACCGCACCAGCTACAACCAGGACCACCAGGTCACCGCGGAGGCCCTGCACACCGCGCTGCGGCCGTCCAACACCCGGCTGCGCCACCACCCGCGTCTGGTCCTGGCCTACGAGCAGGCCGCCGACCAGTGGCGCTACGACGCCGCGCCGCCGCCCAACTTCTTCGTCGAACTCACCGAAGAGCAGGTGGAGGCCAAGATCCAGGCGATGCACCTGTACGGGACCCAGACCCACGACCACCCGCACACCCGCTCCGACCTGACCCTGCGCAGCCTGGCGGCGCTGCGCGGAATGCACGCGGGAGTGCCCTACGCGGAGGCCTACCACATGATGCGCTGGCTGGCCTGACCGTCGCGGCACGGCGCCGCCGCGCGGATGCCGTGAACAGTCAACGCCCTTCCCGGGCCGTGTCTTTTCGGAGGAGAAACAGCGTGAAAGCCCTGGTCACTGGCGGCGCCGGGTTCATCGGCTCCCATCTGTGCGACTACCTGACCGCTCACGGGCACCAGGTGACGGTGCTCGACGACCTTTCCACCGGTTCCAAGGAGAACCTGGTCCAGCTCTCCGACGCTCCCAACTTCGAGTTCGTCGAGGGATCCATCCTGGACACCGCTCTGGTCGACAGCCTGGTCGGCTCGTGCGACACCGTGTTCCACCTGGCCGCCGCGGTCGGTGTGCACACCATCGTGGACAAGCCGCTGGAGTCGCTGCGCACCAACCTGCACGGCACCGAGAACGTGGTCGACGCCGCGGCCCGGCACGGGGCGCGCATCATGGTCGCCTCCACGAGCGAGGTGTACGGCAAGAACGACGCGGACGGCCTGAGCGAGGACGCCGACCGCATCCTCGGGTCGCCGCTGAAGAGCCGCTGGTCCTACGCGGCGGCCAAGGGACTGGACGAACTGGTCGCCTACGTCTACGGCAAGGAGACCGGCATCCCGACGGTCATCACCCGGTTCTTCAACATCGTCGGCCCGCGCCAGACCGGCCGCTACGGCATGGTCGTCCCGCGGTTCGTCGGACAGGCGATGGCGAACGAACCGATCACCGTCTACGGTGACGGCTCCCAGCGGCGCTGTTTCGGTTCGGTCTTCGACGTCGTTCCGGCCGTGGTGAAACTGATGGACACGCCGGAGGCGTACAACCAGGCGGTCAACCTCGGCGGTCTGGAGGAGGTCTCCATCCGCGGGCTCGCCGAGCGGGTCATCGAACTGACCGGGTCGGACAGCACCATCGAGTACATCCCGTACGAGAAGGCGTACGGCGAGGGCTACGAGGACATGCGCCGCCGCATGCCCGACACTTCGCTGGCCAGGGAGCTCATCGGCTACGAGCCGACGCTCCGCCTCGACGACATCATCAACTCCATCATCGAGTCCAAGCGGTCCTGACCGCGGGCGGCGGCCGTGGCACCGGGGAGTCCGGTGCCACGGCCGCCGGCGTCAGCGGGGAAGCGCGGACAGGGCGGTGGCCGCGCCCAGGCCCATCACGGCGACGCCCAGCAGGACGAGCGTCCAGGGCCGGGCCAGCGGCGCGGGCGGCCGGCCCCGGGCGCGGGTGTGGGCGGTGCGCCGCCAGCGCCGCCGCAGGTGCAGGAGGAGCACGGCGCAGACCCCGAGCAGGACGGCCACCACCGCCAGTTGGCCGGCCAGGCCGCCGGGAGCGTCCTCGACCGGGACGCGCAGGTACAGCAGGGTGACCACGGCCAGGCCGAACAGGGTGCGCTGCCAGGCCAGCAGGGTGCGTTCGGGCTGCAGGCCGCTGTCGCGCTCCGGGGGACGGTTCACGGCCAGTAGTTCCCCACGACGACGGCCAGGCAGATCAGTCCGACGCCGACCGCGGTGACCAGCGGCAGCGGTGTGGTCGGCAGGGGTCGGTCGTGCCGCATGGCGCGCTGCACCCGGCGCCAGCGGACCGGCGCGTAGCCGGTGATGACCACGGCCAGCACGGCGAGCGCCAGTCCGACCGAGACCTGGGTGCTGTCGTGCCACCGCAGCGGAACCAGGTGCAGGACCGCCACCGACCCGGCCACCAGCGCCAGGGCGGTGCGGATCCAGGCCAGAAAGGTGCGTTCGTTGGCGAGGGTGAAACGGTAGTCCGGCTCCTTGCCGTCCCCGTCGTCCGCCCCGCGACCCGTACCGGAGAGCACGCCCACGAGTCCCCCCTTCCCCGGCGGCACCGTTCCAGCCACCGAATCTACGCGCCGACGTTTTTTCCTCCCAAATCGGTATTGGTCTGGGGTTTTGTCGGTTTCAACGGGAGAGGGCGCGGCCGCCTCGGGGCGTGCGGAACAAACGAGCGGGCAGAACCGCTCTACGCAGAGAGACCGTTGCCGACGCCACGATCAGGAGGGCCTGTGGCCACCATCGAACTGACCAAGGACAACTTCAACCAGACGCTCCAGGAGAACGACTTCGTCCTCATCGACTTCTGGGCCTCCTGGTGCGGGCCGTGCAAGATGTTCGCCCCGATCTTCGAACGGGCCTCGGAGAAGCACGACGACCTGGTCTTCGCCAAGGTCGACACCGAAGCCCAGCAGGAGTTGGCCGCCAGCTTCAACATCCAGTCGATCCCGACGCTGATGATCGTGCGCGACCGGACCGTGCTCTACGCCCAGCCGGGAGCCCTGCCGGAGGCCGCGCTGGAGGACCTGATCCAGCAGGCCCGCGATCTGGACATGGACGAGGTCCGCAAGCAGATCGCCCAGCAGCAGGGCAACGGCGCCGCCCAGGAGTGAGCGGCGCGGTGCCGGGGGCGGCGGGGAGCGGTCAGCGGTCGTCCCCGCCGCCCCCCGCCAGCTCGGCCGCGGCCTCGCGCTGCAGCCGCGCGGCCTCGCGCAGGAAGCCCTCGATCGTCTCCAACTGCTCGTCGGTGTAGTGCTCGTAGAGCTTCTCCAGGCGGGTGAGCAGTCCGGTGAAGGCCGACCCGACGTCCCGGTGCAGCGCGTCCGTGTCGCTGATCCGTACGACGACGCGCCTGCCGTCCTGCGGGTCCCGGTCGCGTCGGACGTAGCCGCGGCGCTGGAGGCGGTCCACCACCCCGGTGATTGACGCCGGCGCGAGCCCGGAGCGGCGCACCAGTTCTCCCGCGGTCATGGGACCGTGCCGTTCCAGCAGGTCGAGGGTCTTCCACTCGGTGGCTCCCAGGCCCAGTCGTTCGGCCAGCACGGTGTGGAACACGACCGCCGCGTTGCCCAGTTCCCGGCCTCCGGCGCTGATCCGGTCGACCAGGGCGGCCCGGTGGCCGGAGTCCCGGCGGGGGGAGGGGTCCGTTGACATGGTTCTCCTCTCGACATATATTTCGTTCGTACGAAAGAAATAAATCTGCGATGTCGATCCTATCGGGAGCCCCGCTATGAGAGCACTGGTCATCGGCTCCGGTATCGGCGGGCCGGTCGTCGCGACGGCCCTGCGCCGGGTCGGGGTGGAGGCGGTCGTCCACGAGGCGCACGACGGCCCCGCCGAGGGCCTCGGCAGCTTCCTCACCCTGGCCCCCAACGGCCTGGCCGCCCTGCGCACGCTCGACCTGCTCGCCCCGGTCCGCTCCGCCGCGCTGTTCCCCAGCACCCGCATCGAGTTCCAGAACGGCTCGGGACGCCGGCTCGGACTGCTCGACGACGGCTCCGACGAGTTGGACGACGGCCTCCAGACCGTCACCGTGATGCGCGGAACCCTGCAGCGCGTCCTCGCCGAGGCCGCCCGCGCCCAGGGGGCGCGCATCGAGTACGGGCGGCGCCTGGTCGGCTTCACCGCCACCGACGACGGCGTCACCGCCGAGTTCGCGGACGGGAGCACCGCGCACGGCGACGTCCTCATCGGAGCGGACGGCCTCCACTCGCCGGTGCGCCGCATCATGGACCCCGCCGCTCCCCGCCCCGCCTACACCGGGCTGCTCAACCTCGGCGGATCCGCTCCGCCCCTGCCGGTCCCCGCCACACCGGAGCGGACGATGCGCATGGTCTTCGCCCGGCGGGCCTTCTTCGGCCACCAGACCGCCGCCGACGGCCGGACCCACTGGTTCGTCAACTTCCCGCACCCCGAACTCGACCGCGCCGCGATCGCCGAACGGGACGCCGAGCAGTGGCGGCGCCACGTCCTGGCCCTGTTCGCCGACGACCACCCCGCCATCACGCAGATCCTGCGGGCCTCCCCGGTCGACGGCTTCCGCCCGGTCGGCGTCTACGACATCGCCTCGCTGCCCCGCTGGACCTCGGGGCGGGTCGCGCTGCTGGGCGACGCCGCGCACGCGGTGTCCCCCTCCAGCGGCCAGGGCGCCTCCCTGGCCGTGGAGGACGCCGTGCTCCTCGCCGCCTGCCTGCGCGACGTGGCCGACCCCGCCGCGGCCCTGCGCACCTACGAGAGGCTGCGCCGCGGCCGGGTGGAGCGGATCGTCGCCGAGGGCCGGCGCAGGGGCGGCCAGAAACTCGTCACCAGCCGGATCGGGGTGCTCTTCCGCGACCTGACGCTCCCGCTGGTCTTCCGGCTCATCGCGATGCGCGGCGGGCACTCCTGGATGTTCGACCACCGGGTCGACCTCGCCGACCCGGTGCGGGAGACGGTCAGCGGCTGAGCTCCGCGGCGCCGGGGCGGACCAGGTACACCACGTCCGGCTCGCCCCGGGGCACCGGAACCCGGATCTCCTCGACCGTGCCGAACCGGCGCTCCAGCAGTGCCGCGAAGTCCGGCGCGGGCATCGCGCTCCAGAACGCCACGGCACCGCCGGGAGCGGTGATCCGCGCCACCCGGTCCAGCCCGTCCGGGCCGTACAGCCTCCGGTTGCCCTCGACCACGGTCCAGTCCGGTCCGTTGTCGATGTCCAGGCACACGGCGTCGAAGGTCTCCGTCGCGGTGGACAGCCACTCGACCAGGTCGGCACGGGAGACCCGGCAGCGGGGGTCGTCGACCGGACGCCCCGCGACCTCTCCCAGCGGACCGGAGTGCCAGGCGACGACCTGTGGCTCCACCTCGACCACCCGCACCAGCGAGACCCGGGGACAGGCCAGCGCCTCGGCCGCGGAGAACCCCACGCCGAGCCCGCCGACCAGGACCCGCAGGCCGGTGCGCCCGGCGGGAAGGGCGCGCAGGCAGGCGCGGACCAGTTCGCGTTCGGACCGGCCGTCCCGGGTGTCCATGAGGAACACGCCGTTGCTGATGATCTCGTAGTCGGAGCCGACCCGCCGCAGCACCAGTTCCCCGCCGCTCACCCCCGGGGCGCGGTCGACGACCACGGGCACGTCGGAATCGGTGGGAGACAGCATTCCTCCTGCGGACCTTCCCGGCCGCCCGTCACAGGCGGCAGGCGTAGATGTCGGTGACCAGAATGGCACGCGCCCCGATCTCCCAGAGGTCGTCCATGATCCGCTGGGCCTTGCGGCGCGGCACCATGGCGCGCACCGCCACCCAGCCCTCCCGGTGCAGCGGGGAGACCGTGGGCCCCTCCATGCCGGGGGTGAGCGCGACGGCGGCCTCCAGGCGCTCGGCGTGCACGTCGTAGTCCATCATCACGTAGTCACGGGCGACGAGCACACCGCGCAGCCGCCGCAGCAGCTGTTCGACCTTCGGATCGTCGGGCGCCCCCTGGCGGCGGATGACCACGGCCTCGGACTCCAGGATGGGCTCGCCGAACGGCTCCAGTCCCGCTTGGCGCAGGGTGGTGCCGGTCGACACCACGTCGGCCACCGCGTCGGCCACGCCCAACTGGATCGAGCTCTCCACCGCGCCGTCCAGGTGGATCACCCGGGCGTCGATACCGCGCTTGGCCAGGTAGGCGGTGAGCAGCCCCTCGTAGGAGGTGGCGATGCGCTTCCCGGCGAGGTCCTCGACCGTCATCGAGGAGCCGTTGCGCGCGGCGAAGCGGAACGTGGAGCCGCCGAAGCCCAGCGGCAGCAGCTCCTCGACCGGGGCGCCGGAGTCGAGCAGCATGTCGCGGCCGGTGATGCCGACGTTGAGGATGCCCTCGCCGACGTAGACGGCGATGTCCTTGGGACGCAGGAAGAAGAACTCGGCCCCGTTGTCGGGGTCGAGCATGACCAGGTCGCGGGAGTCCTTGCGCTGGCGGTACCCGGCCTCGCGCAGCATGGCGACGGCGGGTTCGGAGAGTTGGCCCTTGTTGGGCACGGCGATGCGCAGCAGGTCGTTCATGGGTGCTTCCTCAGCTCACGGGGGGTTCCGGACAGGGGACGCCAGAGCGGGTCGGTCGCGCACGGGAGGGGCGGGACCGACCTAGAGATGCCGGTAGACGTCCTCCAGGCGCAGGCCGCGCGCCAGCATCAGAACCTGGAGGTGGTAGAGGAGCTGGGAGATCTCTTCGGCGGTCGCTTCGTCGCTCTCGTACTCGGCGGCCATCCAGACCTCGGCCGCCTCCTCGACGACCTTCTTGCCGATCGCGTGCACACCGGCGTCCAACTGGGCGACCGTACCCGACCCGGCAGGCCTGGTCCGCGCCTTCTCGGACAGTTCGGCGAACAGCTCTTCGAAGGTCTTCATGGTCTCTTTCCTCGACTGCGTGCCCTCCTAGGGTAGGCGCAGCCGGACGCGGACGGGAACCGGAGGAGGCCGAAGCGGAGGTGAACAGTCTTCGCGCGGCGGCGTACGCCGAACCGGGCGGTCACCGGCCGATCCGCTTGGCCACCGTGTTGAACAGCCCGGACGGAAGGGCGTGCAGCAGGGCGTTGACCGCCTTGTACTGCGGCCCGGGCACCACCCGGGCGCGTCCCGCGGCCCAGGCGCGCAGCGAGTCGGCGACCACGCGCTCCCGGGGGACGAACGCGACGTCGGGCAGGCCCATCTCCTGGACGTAGCGGGTCATGTCGGTGCGGACGTAGCCGGGGACCACGGCGGTCACCCGCACGCCGCTGCCGGCCGTCTCGACCGCGAGCGTGTCGGTGAAGGACAGCACGTAGGACTTGGAGGCGGCGTAGACCGCGCCGCCCGGGGAGGAGGGGAGCAGGCCGGCCACCGAGGCGACGTTGATCACGCCGATCGGCCGGAGGCGTCCGGCGGAGCGCAGCCGTTCCGCGCGCTCGATCTGGGGCGGCAGCACGGCGCGCGCCAGTCGGGTGAGCGCCCGGATGTTCAGCGCGATCGTGCTGTCGACCGCCTCGACGGGCTGGGTGGCGAACGTGCCGCCGTGCCCCTGGCCGGCGTTGTTGACCAGCAGGTCGACGGGGGCGTCGGCGGTGTCGCCGGCGGCCCGCAGCCGCTCCTCCACCGCGGCCAGGTCCGCGTCGGCGGTGAGGTCGGCGGGCAGGGGCTGCACCCGCACCCCGTAGCGGTCGGCCAGGTCGGTGGCGAGGGCGGTGAGCCGGTCGGCGCTGCGAGCCACCAGCACCAGGGAGTAGCCGCGTTCGGCCAGCTGCCGGGCGTACTCCTCGCCGATTCCGGCGGAGGCCCCGGTGATCAGCGCGGTGCGGGGGTGTGCGCGGTGGTCGCTCATGGCCACGGATGGTATCGCTGCTCTCCGCCCGATGCGAGACGGTTGCCCGAAGGGTCCGGGAAGCGGGGATCCGCCTCCCGCGGGTCACCCTCCGGCCGTGGCGGCGGCCAGCCGGAGTTCGGCCGCGGGCAGCAGGCACAGCCGCTTGGCCAGCAGCACCGTGGTCCGCCCGTCGGGTTCGACGTCGAAGGCGACCTCGTCCATGAGGGAGTGCATCAGGAAGATGCCCCGTCCCGACTCGGCGTCCGCGGTGGGACGGGACGGCACGGCCGCCGGGGTGAAGTGACGGCCGGTGTGCGTGATCCTCAGGGTGCAGAAACTCCGCTCGATGCGGACCGAAACCTGGTAGTTGGGAGCCGGGTCGCCGTGGTCGACGACATTCGCGCACGCCTCGGAGGCCGCCACCAGGATGTCGCGCCGGCACTCGGGACAGACGCCGTGGATCTGCAGGGTGCTGCCCAGGAAACTGCGCAGCACGGGGACGGTGTACGCCGCCCTGGGCAGCGCGACCAGGAATCGCTCATCCATCCGAGTCAGCCCCCAAACCCGTTGGCACGGTTAGAGACTTTCCCGAGGCGTTTCCTGTGAAACCGCTTAATTCCGGACAGATGGCGAAGGCGGTCTGATAACGCTGCGTCACTCCACGCGGAGCGAGAAGTCCTCGATAACGGGGTTGGCGAGCAGCGTTTCGGCGAGTTTGCGGACCTCGGCGAGGCGCTCCTCGTCGGCCTCCCCCTCGATCTCGATCTCGAAGCGCTTGCCCTGGCGGACCTGGGTCACCCCGGAGAAGCCGAGTCGTCCGCAGGCGCCCATGATGGCCTGTCCCTGCGGGTCCAGGATCTCGGGCTTGAGCATGACATCGACGATGACGCGGGCCACGGGTCCTCCAGGGTTGTGCCGCACCGGTGGTGGAGGCGCCGTCCGTGTCAGCGGGACACGGGGCGCGGGGCCGGTCGCCGAGCGGGGACCGGCAGGTCCCGGTTGCGGCTCGGGTACGGCCCGGACAACCAGAGCGTACGGCACCGCCAGCACGGGAGGAAACCGGCTGTTCGGCAGCGGCATGTGTGCGACGCCCTCTCCCGGGAAGCGGATCCGTGGTGCCGGACAGGCGGACCACAGGAGGGGAAATCCGTGGATGCTGCGCCCGGCGCCGACGGTGTGAGTCCGCCCCTGAGGCAGCGCCAACGCTCCTTTTTACCGGACTCCTGACGTGAGCAGCCCCTGACGTGGGGTGTTCGTGACCTTAATCACCCGGGGTCCGAGCATCGCCGATCGGTTCGGAGCGCGTCTCACCAAGTAACAGCATCCTCGGTCGTCGTGAGGGGGAAACTTTGGCGACCATTGAACTCGACCGCCCAGCGGATGCCACCGCCGCCGCGGAGGCTCCCGACTTCATCGAGGCCGTCACGCCCTACGCGGACCAGCTCTACCCGGCGGCCCTGCGGATGACCAGGAACTCGGCCGACGCCGAGGACCTCGTGCAGGAGACCTTCACCAAGGCGTTCGCCAACTTCCACCAGTTCCGGGCGGGCACCAACCTGCGCGCCTGGCTCTACCGGATCCTCACCAACACGTTCATCAACGGCTACCGCAAGAAGCAGCGCGAGCCCCGCCAGGAGATCACCGACGAGATCAAGGACTGGCAGCTCGCCGCGGCCGACACGCACGCGTCCACCGGTTCCCGCTCGGCGGAGGCCGAGGTGCTCGACCGGCTGCCCGACTCCGCGGTGCGCACGGCGCTGGCCCGCCTGCCCGAGGAGTTCCGTCTGGTCGTCTACCTGGTCGACGTCGAGGGCTTCTCCTACAAGGAGGTGGCCGAGCGGATGGACACCCCGCTGGGGACGGTCATGTCCCGGCTGCACCGGGCGCGCCGGCAGCTGCGCGTCCTCCTCGCCGACTACGCCAGGGAGTGCGGTCTGCACGCGGGGTGACCCGGCCCCTCCGGAGTGCGGCGACCGTGCCGCTCCCTTCCCCCGACTCCTCACGAGACGGCCGGAAGGCCGTGGTGTCCGCACCGGTCGCTCCCGCCGTCGGCGCCTCCCGGACCATCCGCGATCCAGAAAGTACTAGGACGGCCGATTTTTTATTCGGATTCCCTTGTATTTTCTAGGAAGACCTGGTATTTGGGCTTTTTCTCGTTCTGCGGGATCATGAGCCGGACGACGCGAGGTGGCGCTGGGGTCTTGCGCTGTCCATAGTGATATCTGTCACGATGGCGGTAGGGCTGCCCGACCGCACCCGTTACCCCGGGCGGATCGGGCGGACAGCAGGCCGACCAGCGGCACCCCGCCAGTCGGCCACGAGACCGAGGAGCGACAGGTGTCCGACAGCACCGCTCGTGAAGAGCCAGAGCTCATCCAGCTCTTGACCCCCGGCGGAGAGTACGTCCCGCACCCCGACTACCCGTTCGACCCCGACGCCGGACAGGTCCGCGACCTGTACCGCGACCTCGTCCTGGTCCGCCGCGTCGACGCGGAGGCCGTCGCCCTGCAACGGCAGGGCGAACTGGGCCTGTGGGCCTCCCTGCTGGGCCAGGAGGCCGCCCAGATCGGTTCGGGCCGCGCCCTGCAACCGCAGGACATGGTCTTCCCGTCCTACCGGGACCACGGAGTGGCCTGGTGCCGAGGAGTCGGCTTCCGGGACCTGCTGGCCATGTTCCGGGGCGTCACCAACGGCGGCTGGGACCCGTTCAAGTACAACTTCCACCTCTACACGATCGTCATCGGCAGCCAGACGCTGCACGCCACCGGATACGCGATGGGCGTCCAGCGGGACGGCGCGCTCGGCGCGGACGGCACCGCCGTCATCACCTACTTCGGCGACGGCGCCACCAGCCAGGGCGACACCAACGAGGCGTTCAACTACGCCGCGGTCAACAACGCGCCGGTCGTCTTCTTCTGCCAGAACAACCAGTGGGCCATCTCCGAGCCGTCGGACCGCCAGAGCCGGGCGCCGATCTACCGCAGGGCCGCCGGATTCGGCTTCCCCGGACTGCGCGTGGACGGCAACGACGTGTTCGCCTGCCTGGCGGTCACCCGGGAGGCGCTGCAGTGCGCCCGCGAGGGACAGGGGCCCACGCTGATCGAGGCGTTCACCTACCGGATGGGCGCGCACACCACCTCCGACGACCCCACCCGCTACCGCACGTCGGCGGAGGACGAGGAGTGGCGGCGCAAGGACCCGATCGCCCGGGTGCGGGCCTACCTGGTCCGCGAGGGCATGGCCGACGACGACTTCTTCGCCGCGGTCGACGCCGAGGCGGAGGAGCTGGGAGAGCAGGTGCGCGCCGAGTGCCGCGCCCTGCCGGACCCCGCACCGCTGGACATCTTCCGCGAGGTCTACGCCGAACCGCACAGCGAGCTGGACCGGCAGCGCGCCGAATTCGCGGATTACCTGGCCTCCTTCGAGGACGCGGAAGGAGCGGCCCGATGAGCGGAACCGAACTCACCCTGGGCAGGGCGATCAACGCGGGGCTGCGCCGCGCCATGGAGGACGACCCCAAGGTCCTCGTCATGGGCGAGGACGTCGGCCGGCTCGGCGGGGTCTTCCGGATCACCGACGGCCTGCACAAGGACTTCGGCGCGGACCGGGTGATCGACACCCCGCTGGCCGAGTCCGGCATCATCGGCACCGCGATCGGCCTGGCGATGCGCGGCTACCGCCCGGTCTGCGAGATCCAGTTCGACGGCTTCTTCTTCCCGGCCACCAACCAGACCTTCACCCAGCTCGCCAAGCTCCGGGCACGCTCCGAGGGGCGGCTGCGACTCCCCGTCGTCATCCGCATCCCCTACGGGGGCGGCATCGGCGCGGTGGAACACCACAGCGAGTCGCCCGAGGCCTACTTCACCCACACCGCCGGGCTCCGGGTGGTCACCGTCGCCACCCCCGAGGACGCCTACTGGACGATCCAGCAGGCCATCGCCTGCGACGACCCGGTGGTCTTCCTGGAACCGAAGCGCCGCTACTGGGACAAGGCCACGGTGCGCACCGAGGGCACCCCGGGCACGGCCACCCCGATGGGCGCCGCCCGCATCGCCCGCCGGGGCAGCGACGTCACCCTGGTGGCCTACGGGCCGATGGTCAAGGTCGCGCTCCAGGCCGCCGAGGCCGACACCGAGCGTTCCATCGAGGTCATCGACCTGCGGTCGCTCTCCCCGGTGGACTACGACACCGTCTTCGAGTCGGTCCGCCGCACCGGGCGGCTCGTCGTCGCCCACGAGGCCCCGGTGACCAGCGGCCTGGGCGCGGAGATCGCCGCCCGGGTCACCGAGTCCTGCTTCTACCACCTGGAAGCCCCGGTCATCCGGGTCGGCGGGTTCGACACCCCCTATCCGCCGTCGCGGTTGGAGGAGCACTACCTGCCGGACCTGGACCGGGTCCTGGACGGCGTCGACCGCTCGTTCGCGTTCTGAGGGGCTGGGCATGACTCAACAGGGAATCCGTCAGTTCACGCTGCCCGACGTGGGCGAGGGCCTGACCGAGGCCGAGATCCTGTCGTGGAACGTGCAACCGGGTGACGAGGTCAAGGTCAACCAGGTCATCTGCGAGATCGAGACGGCCAAGGCCGTGGTGGAGCTGCCCAGCCCGTTCGCGGGCCGGGTGAGCGACCTGCTGGTGGAGGCCGGAACCACGGTGGCGGTGGGCACTCCGATCATCGCGGTGGACACCGGCGGCACGGACGGGGCTCCCCGGACGGCCCAGTCCCGGACCACCGCACCAGCCCCCGACCAGCCGGCGGAGGAGAAGCGCGAACCGGTGCTCGTCGGCTACGGGGTGAAGAGCGGGGCCACCCGGCGCCGCCCCCGCCGCGGCACCGGACCGGCCGCGGTACCCCGCCCGGCCACGCCGGAACGGGACACGGCCCGGAGGGTGGTGCTGGCCAAGCCTCCCGTGCGCAAGCTCGCCAAGGACCTCGGCGTGGACCTGCGCGCCGTGACCCCCAGCGGACCGAACGGGACCGTCACCCGTGAGGACGTGCGGCGCCACGCGGAGCAGGTCCAGTCGCACGCCCCGGCCCCCCGCGCCCCCGAGCCGGCGGCCGCCGAACCGGCGCCGGCCGCCGCCGACCGCACCGCGCGGGAGGAGCGCATCCCGATCAGGGGTGTGCTGAAGCACATGGCGACGGCGATGGTCGACAGCGCCTTCACCGCCCCGCACGTGAGCGAGTTCCTCCAGGTGGACGTCACCAGGACGGTGAAGGCCGTGCGACGGCTGCGGCAGCGGCCGGAGTTCGCCGACGTGAAGGTCTCCCCGCTGCTGCTGGTGGCCCGGGCGCTGCTCATGGCGGTACGCCGCCACCCGCGGATCAACGCCTCCTGGGACGAGGCGAACCAGGAGATCGTCGTCAAGCACTACGTGAACCTGGGGATCGCGGCGGCCACGGAACGCGGCCTGGTGGTGCCCAACATCAAGGACGCCGACCGGCTGCCGCTGCCGGAACTGGCCCGGGCCCTGAACGGCCTCACCGAGACGGCGCGGGCCGGGCGCACCCCGCCGGCGGACCTGACCGGAGGCACCATCACCATCACCAACATCGGCGTCTTCGGCGTCGACGGGGGGACCCCGATCCTCAACCCCGGGGAGGCCGCGATCCTGGCGTTCGGCCAGATCCGCGACATGCCGTGGGTGCACAAGGGCAAGATCAGGATCCGCAAGGTGACGACGCTGTCGCTCTCCTTCGACCACCGCCTGATCGACGGAGAACTGGGCTCGAAGGTGCTGCGCGACGTCGGCGCGGTGCTGGAGAACCCCGAGGAGATGGCCCTGGCCTGGGGCTGACCGGGCACGGCCGAGGAGTCGCCGGCCCCCGGGCGCGGGCATGCGCCCGCCCCGGGGGCCGGTGCCCTCCCGGGGCCGCGGTGAGGGCGGGTCAGGAGGGGGGATTCTCAGCGGTCCCCTCGGACTGCCGGGTGTCCTCCTCGGAGCGCTGGGCGTCGAGGGCCACGCGGATGGCGTTCTCGGCGGCGTCGATCGCGGCGCGGGCGGTGATGGCATGGGTGTGCGCGCGGTCCAGATTCCCGAGCGCGATGCAGTCGAACGACACCCGGGCGTCGTGGATGGCCTGCTCCAGTTGGCGTGCGGCTTCTTCGAGGCCGACGTGCATGGTTTCCCCCCGAGAACGGTCTCCTGGTGTGCCCGGGAGTATCCCCGGGGCGCCCGACGGTATTCACCCTGCCCCATTCGACCCGGTGAACAGGAGTTTTCTGTCACCGTCGCCCAGTAGAGTCGCGGCATGACGGACAACAGCCCGACCTCTCCCGGTTGGCACCTGCGCCCCCTGGCTGCCTTCGACCTGGAGACGACCGGGATCGACCTCGAACGCGACCGTGTCGTGACCGCCGCGGTCATCGAGACGGTCGCCGACGACTCCCTCAGCACCCGGCGGACCTGGCTGGTCGACCCCGGAACCGAGATCCCCGCCGCGGCGTCCGCGATCCACGGCATCAGCACGGAGAAGGCCGCCGCCGAGGGGCGGCCCGCCGCCGCCGCGGTGGCGGAGATCACCGACACCCTGGAACGCATCCTGGTCGCGGGAATCCCGCTGGTCATCATGAACGCCCCCTTCGACCTCACCATCCTCGACCGCGAGTGCCGCCGCCACGGAGTCGTCCCGCTGTCGGAACGGGTCGACGCGGTGGCCCCGGTCATCGACCCGCTGATCCTGGACCGGCACATCGACCGCTACCGCCGGGGCAAACGCAACCTGGAGGCGCTGTGCACCCACTACCGGGTGCGCCACGGCGGGGCCCACGAAGCGGGCGCGGACGCGGCGGCGGCCGCGGCGGTGGCCCGCGGCATCGGCCGCTCCGCCGCGCGACTGGCCGCCCTGTCCCCCCAGGAGCTGCACGAACTCCAGGTGCGCGCGGCGGCCGACCAGGCCGCGTCCTTCGAGGAGTTCCTGCGGCGCAAGGGGCGGACCGACGCGCGGATCAGCCGGTCCTGGCCGCTGATCCCGCTGGAGGAGGCGTCGGCGGACCCGGTGTGAGCAGGAACGATTCGGAGCGGGACGCATGAACGGCGGACGGCCGGGGAAGTCGGGAGAGGCACAATTTCCTGCTCCGTGCTCTCACCGAAGGAGGCGGCGCACCCGCGCCGGTTCGTCGTGGTTCGATCAAATGACCAATCATCCGACAACGCGGCCGCCCCGGTCGAGAACCGGGCCCTGCTGTGGGAACCGCCTCTGGTCGCCGAGGCCGAACGGGCCCCGCGGACGGACAGGGTCGTCTTCGTCGCGGCCGCGACCATCACCGTGGCCTTCGTGCTGTGGGGAGCGATTTCCGACGAGTCGCTGGCCGGGGTCGCCGGAAGCCTGCTGGCCGGTCTGATGCGCTACGGCGGCTGGGTGTTCGTGCTCACCGCCTCGGTGTTCGTGGTGTTCGCGCTGTGGCTGGCCTTCAGCAGATACGGCCGTATCACCCTGGGCCGGGAGGGAGAACCGCCCCAGTACACGACGGTGTCGTGGATCGCGATGATGTTCGCCACCGGCATGGGCATCGGGCTGATGTTCTACGGTGTGGCCGAACCGCTGGCCCACTACGTCGACCCGCCGCCGGGCACCGAGGGGGGCGGCGAGTCGCAGCGCGCGCTGACCGCGATGGCCACCACGCTGTTCCACTGGTCGCTGCACCCGTGGGGGATCTACGCGGTGGTCGGCATGGCCATCGCCTACACCACCTTCCGCCACGGCCGCAGCCAACTGATCAGCGCGGCGTTCATCCCGCTGATCGGGGAGCGGGCCGCGAGCGGGCCGCTCGGCAGGACCATCGACGTGATCGCCATCCTCGCCACCCTGTTCGGGTCGGCGTGCTCGCTGGGACTGGGCGCGCTGCAGATCGGGGGCGGCCTGCAGAGCCTGGGCTGGACGGAGGAGACGACGATCGGCCTGCTCCTCCTGATCATCGCGATCATCATGGCCTGCTACCTGGCCTCCGCGGTGTCGGGGATCTCCCGGGGCATCAAGTGGCTGTCCAACACCAACATGGTCATGGCCGTGGTGCTGCTGCTCTTCGTCCTGGTCGCCGGGCCCACCGTGTACATCCTGGACCTGGTCCCGAGCGTGCTGGCCACCTACTTCCAGGACTTCTTCCAGATGGCGGGGCGCACCGACGCGGTCGGCGGCGCCACCGCCGAGTGGCTGTCGACGTGGACGGTGTTCTACTGGGCCTGGTGGATCTCCTGGGCTCCGTTCGTGGGACTGTTCATCGCCAAGATCAGCCGGGGACGCACCATCCGGGAGTTCGTGGCGGGCGTCATCCTGGTGCCGAGCGCGGTCAGCCTGATCTGGTTCTCCGTCTTCGGCGGCGCCGCGATCCACCTCCAGTCGTCGGGGATCGACCTGGCCGCCTCGGGGGCGATCGAGGAGCAGTTCTACGGGATGCTGGGCTACTTCCCGTGGAGTACGGCGGTGAGCGTGCTGGTCGCCGTGCTGGTCGCGATCTTCTTCATCACCGGGGCCGACTCGGCGTCGATCGTGATGGGCACCCTCACCCAACGCGGTGTGGACAAACCGCAGCTGCCCATGACGGTGCTGTGGGGGCTGCTGATCGCCGCGGTCGCCGCGATCATGCTGCTCGTCGGCGAGGGGGGCAGCACAGCCATCGACGGACTGCAGAACATCACCATCCTGGGGTCCGCGCCGTGGCTGATCGTGATGCTCCTGTTGTGCGTGGCGCTGTTGAAGGGGCTGCGCCGCGACCCCACCGCGATGCGCGCCCGCAAGGCCCAGGAGCTGATGAACGAGGCGGTCATCACCGGTGCGCGCACCTACGAGGGGGAGTTCCAGCTCTCGGTGGCCCCGGCCCAGCAGCCGGTCCTGTCCCCACGGGAGGAGGGGAGGGAAATCCGGCCGGACCGCCCGCATGACACGGACACCGGGGGTAGTGGACGGCGGAGTGAACCACCCCCGACGTGACGACTCCCGGAGGGCGCGATGCTGAAGCTCATCCTGGTGCTGCTGGCCGTCTGGCTGGTGCTGTCCATCCTCGGCCTGGTCATCGAAGGACTGTTCTGGCTGTTCGTCATCGGAGCCGTGCTGTTCGCGGCGACCGCGGTCTGGGGGTGGATCCAGAACCGGACCCGGTGAGGCGCGGGGTGCGGGGCCGGGCCGGTCCCGCACCCCGCCTCCTCAGCCGACCCGGACGAGCCGGCGCAGCGCGAGGCGCTCCAGCAGCGTCCACGCTGTGGACGCCGCCAGGTAGATCCCGGCCGCCAGCGGGGCGAACACGGCGACCAGCACTGTCGTGAACGGCAGGTAGGTGAGGAGGCCCGGGGCGGGGGCCTGCGGTCCGCCGGACGCCTGCTGGACGAGGGCGGGCAGGGTCAGCCAGCGCCGGGTGGCCCAGGCGAGGGCCGCGAGCAGGGCGAGCAGCACCAGGAAGACCGGGACGGAGCCGGCGGCCCCGCCCGCGACCGCCTGCGGCAGGGTTGTCCCCAGCGGAGCCCCCGCCAGCGGGAGGGCGAGCAGGGCGTTGGCGGCGCCGTCGATCTCCGGGATCGTGAACAGGCCGTAGAGCACGGTGAACACCGGAGCCTGGGCGAGCGCGGGCAGACAGCCGGCGAAGGGCGAGGTGCCCTCCCGGGCGTAGAGTTCCCGGGTCTCGGCCACCAGGCGCTCCGGATCACGGCCGTGCCGTTCCCGGAGGGCGGCCAGTCGGGGGGCCAGCCGGGCGCGGGTCTTCTCCCCGCGGACCTGGAGGTAGCTGAGGGGAAGCAGGAGCAGGCGGACGCCGAGGGTGAGGCAGGCGACCGCCGCCGCGGCCGACGCCGTGCCGAGGAACGGGGCCAGTGCGTCGCTCACGGTCATGGTCAGGGTGTGGGCGGCGGCGAGCACCGCCGTGAACGGACCGAACACGGTCATGGGGCCTTTCGTCACGGGAACGGGTGATCGGCGAAAGGCCGCGCAGGGCAGGGGGAGCCGCCCCGTCCGTGAGGACGGGGGACGGCGCGGGCCCGTGCGGTTACGCGGCCGGGACGGCCGCGCCGGGAGCCCGTGGTCGGGGTTTGCCGGGCACGTTGGGGGCCACGGAGACGACGACGCCGATGCGCTGGTGTCGTCGGCGCAGCGCGCCGGCCCGGGCGTGGGGTTCGGTCTCGGGCGCCGTGCGGAGGCGGTGGCCGGCGACGGCGAGCCACAGCAGGGTCGCACCGACGGCCAGCGCCGCCAGCACGGTGAGCGGCCCCAGGCTCAGCGGGGCGCCGTCCACCACGAACAGGAGGGCTTCGGCGAGGAAGAGAACGAACGCCACGGCACCTCCTGTCCCGCTCCCGAACGGATCTGCTGTAACAGACGTGCGGGAAGGGGAGAAGGTTCCCGCGGCCGGGGCGTGCCCCGGCCGCGGGGGCGCTCAGTGCGAGATGAGAGCGCCCACGCCGCGGCTGAGCAGGGCTGCGGCGACACGGGTGCCCAGGCGGGTCGGCCGGTTGGCGGCGTCCTGCTCGCACACGTCGACCAGGTGCCTGCCGTCGCGGGTGAAGACCATTCCGCGCAGGGAGAGCCTCCCGTCCGGCAGGGACCGGCAGTGACCGGCGACGGGACTGTCGTAGTGCGCGCGCAGACCGTGCTGCAGGGCGCGTTCCGCGGTGACGCGGGCCCGGGTGGCCGGGTCGTCGAGCGTGTAGAGCAGGTCGACGAGGGGGGCGTCGTCGATCCGGCAGGTCACCCCGATGGCCGCCGCCCCGATGGGCGGGCACATCGTCTCCAGGTCGAGGGTCTGCACGGCCCGCTCCTGCGGCGGGTGGGGGCGGGCGATCTCGGAGCGGGCCACGATCACCGCCTCGTACCCGTCCTGGGCGTCGAGGGCGTCGATCTGGCTGTCGGCGTCCCCGTGGGTGGTGTGGACGCGCAGGTCGGGACGGAGACGCAGCAGTTGCCCGCAGCGGTGGACGGAGGAGACGCCCACACCGGCTCCCGCGGGCAGTTCGGCGAGCGCCCGGTACGGGGAGCCGGCGCGGAAGACGACGACGTCGTGGACGTCCTCGCGGCGGAGGTAGGCGCCGAAGGTGATGCCCTCGGGGAGGGGGGAGTCGCCGGGGACCTCCTTCATCCAGTGCACGGCGAGGTCGATCTGGTGGGAGAGCAGGAGCCTGTCGAGTTCCCGTTTGGCGGCGGTACGACCGTGCGGTGAGGCGAATCCGCCGACGCGGCGCTCCGTGGGGGTCTCCACGGGGATGATCTCCACGGGAGTCTCGGGAAGGGTTTTGGCCAGCAGGTCGCGCACGTGGAGTGCGTGGACCCGGGCGGTGGGGGAGACGCGGGTACCGATCCGTAAACGTTGCTGTTCTACGAGAAGCACAACCTCCAAGATAAGCATGTTACGCGCATATCAACAGGAATTTAACAAGCTCGAAACATGAAAACTCGGCAATGATTCACCGTGTCCCGGCCCCCGCGGCGGTGTCCGGAGCGGAAAGGAGGACACGCCGTTCACGCGGCTTTTGTTTACACGGGGTGTGCGGGGGATGACCATTGGGGTGGGAATTGCGCTTCCAGGAGGTGGAGAGCCAGCCGTGCCGATCCGTCCGCACCATCTCGCCGCCATGTCCGCCACCCTCGCCTGGGCCGTGGGCGGCCTCGCCGCGCGCACGGGCGGACCGGTGACCGTCCGCTACGAGTCGGGCCGCCGGCAGGTGTGCGAGGCGGTGGTCGCCCACCGCCTGCTGCGGGACCAGGGCGGTGTCGTGGCGGTGGAGGCCGACGCGGACACCGGCTACGCCCTCTACGCGGGAACGGCCTGGCATCCGACGCTGATCCTGCGTGCGGAGCGGGGCGGGGCCGAGTTCGACATTCCGGTCCGGGCCGGATCGATCCGGATCGAGGATTCAGCGATCCATTCCTCGGGGCGAATCCGACCCGGCCGAGGGTGACGGAGCGCTCTTTTCCCGTGCTCTTCCGTGACGCTCGGCGCGGTATTTTCCCTTTGCGGGGAAATCATCCTCCGGCCATCCCGGCGAGTTTCTCCCACTGGGCCTCGTCGGCCAGAGCCGACCCCACCGCCACCGCTCGGGCGCCCGCCGTCAGGTAGTCCGCGGCGTCGTGCGCCGAGACCCCGCCGGTCGCCACCAGGTTGGCCTCCGGGAAGGGGCCGCGCATGGCGGCGAACCAGCCGACGCCCAGCTGCGCGGCCGGAAACGCCTTCAGCCAGGTGACACCGTGGCGCAGCGCCTGCTGGATCTCGCCGGGGGTCGCCACTCCGGGCAGGTGCGGCAGGCCCGCCGCGAGCGAGGCGGCCAGGACCTCTCCGTCGAAGCCGGGGGCGACGGTGAACGCGGCCCCCGCCTCGACGGCCGCGGCCACCCGGGCGGGCGTGGTCACGGTCCCCGCGCCCACGACACGGCCGCGTCGGCGGCCGGCCGCCACCGCGGCACGCAGCGCGGGGACCGCGTCGGGGGACTGGATGGGCACCTCCACCAGGCCGATGCCCAGGTCCCAGGCGCGGTTGGCCAGTTCCACGGTGGCGCGCTCGGACATGCCGCGCAGGATCGCCATGACCTGCTGACCGGCGAAGAGGTCGGTGAAGTCCACGGGATCACGCTCCGGAGAAGAGAGGGGCGGACGGGTCGAGGGGGAACAGCGCCGGGTCGGGCACGCGCAGGGCCGCCCAGTCGGACGCGGACAGGGCGAGCAGGCGTTCCCGGGCCGTGCGCGGCGGGAAGGGCGCCAGGTCCGCGACGCTGAGCAGGGTGGCGGCGGCCATGATGTGCCCCAGCCGCAGGCACGACTCGGGGTCGCGGCCGTCCAGCAGGCCGGAGAGGAAGCCCGCGGCGAAGGCGTCGCCCGCCCCGACCGCCTCGACCACCTCGACGCGGGGCGCGGGGACGAAGACCCGCTCCCCCTCCCCGTAGTAGACCGCGCCGACCTCGGCGTCCTTGACCACGAGGCGGACGGCGCCGCCCAGCAGGGCGTGCACGTCGTCGGCGGTGGCGGTGCGCCACAGCCGTTCGGCCTCGTCCCGGCCGACGAAGACCAGGTCGGCCGCGCGGGCCAGTTCCAGGAGGGGACGCGCCGCGGTCTCGGCCGACCACAGCGCGGGACGGTGGTTGACGTCGAAGGAGACCGGCGGCAGGCCGGGGAGCCGTTCGACGAGCAGGCGCCGGGTGAACGCGGCGCAGTCGGGGGACAGCGCCGGGGTGATGCCGGACAGGTGCAGCAGTGCCGCGTCGCGCAGCTCCGGCCGCTCGGCCAGGTCCGGGCCGAGCGCGGAGGCGGCGGAGCCCTGCCGGTAGTAGTACACCGAGGTGCCGCCGGGAGCGGGGTCTTTGAGGTAGAGGCCGGTGGGGCGCTCGGGGTCGGTCTCCACCAGCGTCACGTCCACCCCGTAGCGGGCCAGGGTCCGGGTGATGATCCGCCCGAAGGGGTCGTCGCCGACCCGGCTCATCCAGGCGACCCGGTGGCCGAGTCCGGCGAGCCCGCAGGCGACGTTGGACTCCGCGCCGCCGATCCGCGGCAGCAGCGGCGGCTGCTCGGCCAGCGGGGTCGGCGAGGCGGGGGAGAGCTGCCCCATCGTCTCGCCGACGCAGATCACGTCGTAGGAATCGGCTCCGGTCACCGTGCCACCACCCTCCGCACCGCCGCCCGTCACACTAGCGTCCTCCGATCCGCTCAGGGAGGGGCCGGTGCGCGTGACGGGCGGCGGCGCGGGGTCCCCGCCGGGACCGCTCCGGGCGACTCGGCATGCGCTCGGGGCGGGGCGGCGGGTGCTTCGGCGTGGATCAGGCGACCCGGCGTGCGGAGTGGAAGTTCTGGTCGAAGTGGCCGGACATGCGGACGACCTGGACGTTCTTGCCGCGCCGCGGCGCGTGGATCATCCTGCCGTCGCCGACGTACATCCCCACGTGGCTCGGGCCGGAGTAGAAGAAGACCAGGTCACCGGGGCGCAGTTGCGACCGGGAGACCGGCCTGCCCTGGGTGACCTGGTCGTGGGTGGTGCGTTTCAACGTCACCCCCGCCTGTCTGTAGGACCACTGTACGAGTCCGGAGCAGTCGAAGGAGTCCGGGCCGGCCGCCCCCCAGCGGTAGGGGGCTCCGATCTTGCTCTCGGCGTGGCGCAGCGCCTCCTCCGCGGTGCTGCTGCGGCTCCTGTCACCGCCCCGGCTGCCTCGAACGTGCTGTTCTTCCTGAGAGGAGTCCGCTCCCGGGTCCACGCGGTACGCGGCACCCGTGACCGGGGTGGCGGTCGCGATGCTGACCGTGGCGGCCAGCGTCAGCGCGGAGAAGGCCGTGGCGGCCCGGCCGATGAGGCGCGGGGCGTTTTCTCTCTGTGACCGACCGAAACCCTCGTTGCAGAACATGGTGTCTTCCCTCGATTTGTGGACAAAGGACACATTCGTTGTGCGGAAGGGGATGACGCTGCCCACCGAAACACAGGGGTGCTCTGATTGACGGATATAAAAAGCAGATCGGCGTGTCTCGCCGAAACGATCGTCGCGGGGGTCTCGACGCGAGCGGATCGGAAGGTCTGGATGGGCGGGCCGGGGAGCGGTGGAAGCGGTCGGGGCATCTGGCCGGGGAGAGTCGGCGCCGGTTCGCCCGTTATCGGGCCATGCCCTGTCAGCAGGCGGGTTCGGGAGTGTCACGGAGAGGTCACAGGGCGAGTTAACGTGGACTTTATACATCCGGTCATCCCATGAATCGGAGGATTGGGGAACTGATCCGAATCGGTCACCGGGGGCCCGGGGAGGACGTCGATGGAATCGGCTCGGAAAAAGTGCCTCCTGTGATTTATTGGCCCTCTCTTGACTCCCGGGAAACCGGTGGAAGCGGGAAATTCGACAACCTCGCCAAAGGGATTTTTCGGAAAAGTACGGGGGAATTCTCCGGGCCGCGCCCCGGTGGAGTGCCGGAATCCCTGGTCGGTGCCCGGTTCCCCGCTGCCATCCGGAACCGGGACTCCCCGCAGTGCTCCGGTCCACTTCCCGTCACCGTGAGTATGGGGCTGATGTGGGGCATCGTCCGGCTTGTGACCGCTGTGGGCTACGATTCCGGGAGCCATGATTATCCGTGCGGCCATCCGGTCTGACCTCGGCGCGATCCTGCGGCTCCTGCGTGACCTGGGGGAGGCTGCCCCCACGCAGAGCGGCACCGTTCGCATGTCCTCGGCCACCGTCCGGGCCTGGACCCGCATCGAGAACGACCCCGAACGCACCGTGCTGGTGGCCGAACGCCGCGGACAGATCATCGGCACCCTCGACCTCATCGTGATCGCCAACCTCACCCACGACGCCCAGCCGTGGGCGGTGATCGACAACGTGGTGGTGGACGCGGCCTACCGGCGCACCGGGATCGGCCGGGCACTGCTGGAGGACGCGGTCAACCGGGCCGTCCGGGCCGGCTGCTACAAGATCGAGATGCTCGCCCACGAGAGTCAGGGCAGCGCCCGCGAGTTCTGCCTGGCCATGGGATTCAGCGTGTCCGCCGAGGGCTTCCGCCGCTACCTGTGACCCCGGCACGGCGAGGGGGCGGGACCCGACGGGTCCCGCCCCCTCGCCGTGCCGCGACGCCGCGCGTCACGAGGAGTTGGAGTCCGTGCCCGTCTGCTCCGTGGGCGCGGGGTGGCGGTACACGCCGGTGAGCCCGGCGGCCGAGGGCGGCACGGGAGCCGTGGCCTCGTCGTCGGTCGGCGCCGGGCCCGCGTAGCGGAAGCCGTGCGGGCGTCCCGGAAGCGGACGCACCGGCTGCGACGTCGGACCGGTCTTCGGCTGCTCCTCAGGAGCCAGGTTCACCGTGGCCTCGTTGTCGGCCGGGGCCAGTCGGGTGGTGGCCTCGTTGTCGGCCGGGGCCAGTCGGGTGGTGGCCTCGTCGTCGGAGGAGGCCGGCGCGCGCTGGGCCTCCTGGGCGGGGCCGGCGGACTCGGCGGGCTTCACGGGCGCGGACTCGGACGGCTTGGCGGCCGCGGGCTTGGCCGCGTCCGCGGAGCCGCTCTCGAAGTCGGAGCGCTTGAGCCCGGCGTCCAGCACCCCGGCCTTGGCCTCGGCCTGGAGCAGTTCGGCGAGGGTGTCGCGCATGTCGTTGAGGCGGCGCAGCGCCTCCCCGTGTGTCGCGGTCAGCCGCTTCAGACGCCGGTCCGCGGTGTCGTGGATCTTGTTCGCGCGGGTCTCGGCCTCGTTCAGCTTGCGCTCGGCCTCCTTGGCGGCCTCGTCACGCAGCCGCTCCGCCTCCTGCTTGGTGGAGGTGAGCAGTTCCTTCGCCTCGTCCCGGGCGCCGTTGACGATCCGCTCCGCCTGCTCCTGGGCGCTCTTGACCTTGGCCTTGGCCTCCTCCTCGGCCTTGGCCCGGATCTCCTCGACCTCCTTGTCGACCTGGGCGCGCTTGTCCGCGGCCTCCTCCTCCGCGATGCGCAGGATGTTGGCCAGCCGTTCACTGATCTGCTCGTGCTCCGGCTTGACCGCGGCCTTGGCCTTGGCCTCGGCGAGCTCACGACGCAGCTGCTCCAGTTCGTCGTGGGCGCGGGCCAGCCGCTCCTGCAGGTCACGGAGCTGGTTGTGGTTGCGGACGACGAAGTCGTCGACCTGACGCTTGTCGTATCCGCCCTTGCGGACCGTCGGGAAGGCGTCTTCGCGCAGCAGGTTGGGGAGTATCTCTGGGCTGTGTTCGTTCATGTCCTTGATCACCAGGTCGACAGTGGTCGGATCGGGGGGATGGGCTTTTACTCTCTGCCTATCGTTCCCATAACGCCTCCGGTACGAGGTGGGGGAATCCTAGTTCGCAACGGGGGAATGCGATATGCGAGCGGGGGCCGGACGGGGTGCGGGCGTGACCGCGGGGCGGCGGAGGCGTCCCGGCGGTGACGTGTCCGGACCGCTCGGCGGCGGCGTGCGCGCAGCCCCCGTCGAACCGGCCAGGGGCCACCCCACTAAAGTATGGGCGATCACGCCCGTGCATGGACGGTATCGGTCATCTTCCCTGTCCGCACGTGGTCCTGTTCAGGAGGAGGTCGCATGTCCGGCGGCGGAGCGGGTCCGCGGATCGGATCGGCTGACTTCGGCGAGCCGGTGATCCACCCCGAGGCATGGATCGCGCCGGGAGCCGTGGTGGTGGGACGGGTCCGGATCGGCGCCCGCAGCAGTGTCTGGTACGGGTCGGTGCTGCGGGCCGACACCGAGGACATCGTCGTGGGGGAGCGCTGCAACATCCAGGACCTGTGCTGCCTGCACGCGGATCCGGGGGAGCCCGCGATCCTGGGCGACGGGGTGAGCCTCGGCCACAAGGCGATGGTGCACGGCGCGGTGGTCGAGGACGGCGCGCTGATCGGGATCAACGCCGTCGTGCTGGGCCGGGCGACGGTGGAGGCCGGAGCGCTCGTGGCCGCGGGCGCGCTGGTGCCTCCGGGCAAACGGGTCCCCGCGGGGACCCTGTGGGCGGGCGTACCGGGCAGGGTCGTCCGGGAGCTGACCGACGCCGAGCGGGAGAACCTGGTGGGGACCTCCGAACGGTACACGGGGTACGCCGCGCAGCACCGCGGCGTCGAGTGGCGCTGATCCCGTACGGACGAGCCCGTCGGCGGGACCGCGCCGCGGACCCGCCGCAGGACGACGTCAGAGGCCGTCGGGATCAGACCGCGGCGACCAGCCCCGGCGTCGAGAACCACCGGTGCCGCACGTAGCGCACCACCAGGGTGGCGATGTGGGCGACGAGTGCTTCGACGAGCAGGGCCAGGGTCTTGGCGAGCAGTGTCGAGAGGAAGTCGGACACGGACGATCCTTTGACGGTTTGGGTAAGTACGCCCCTTTTATAACCGATGGCGAAGACCAGTGCGTCAACCGACCGCTGTCCAACGAGTGAATCATCCCTGACCAGCAGGTTTCCCCTCTGTCTGCACCTCCCGCCGCTCCTCCCGGTCGCGCAGCCACCGGCCGAGCAGCGACGCGGCGACGGCGAACCCCGCCGACGCGCCGAGTCCGACCAGCCAGCCGTACGGCGTCAACGGCCGACAGCCGAAGAAGCGGCTGGCCCCCGGCCACTGCACGATGGCGCCCAGGACGGCGAAGGACGCCGCCCCCGAGGCGAGCACCACCGGATCCCGCCCGCCCGCGGCGACGGTCTGGGCCAACTGGGCGCCCACCAGGGCGACCAGTGCCGCCGTGTTCGCCTGCCCGCCGGCACCGCCGAGCAGCCAGGCGGTCAGCGCGGCCGAGGCGGTGGTGACCGAGCGGATCACGATGTCGCGGTTGAGCGCCGACCCCAGGGACTGCTCCGGCCCCTCGTCGAGCAGCTCTTCCTCGCGCACCCCGTACGGCCGCCGCGTGGCCAGGGCGATGGACGGCAGCATGTCGGTGAGCAGGTTCACCAGGAGCAGTTGCCGCACGTTGAGCGGGATCGTGCCGCTGAGCAGTCCCGCGCCGACGGTGAAAGCGACCTCGCCCAGGTTGCCGCCGAGCAGCACCGACAGGGCGTTGCGGGTGGACCGCCACATCGCCCGGCTGTCGGCGATGGCGTGCGCGATGGTCTCGATCCGGTTGTCGGTGACCACCACCGACGCCGCCGCGCGCGCCGCGGGGGTGGCGCGCGTGCCCAACGCGATCCCCACGTCGGCCAGCCGGATCGCGGGGGCGTCGTTCGCGCCGTCGCCGGTGACGGCGACCACGTGCCCGTCCTCGTGCAGCGCCCGGACGATCCGGGCCTTCTGCTCCGGGCTGACCCGGGCGAACACGGACACCTCGGAGACCACCCCGGTCAGCGCCTCGTCGGAGAGCTCCGCCAGCTCCGCCCCCGTCATGGTCCTGCCGTCCAGCAGGCCCAGTTCGGCCGCGACGGCCTCCGCGGTACTGGGGTGGTCGCCGGTGACCATGACCACCCTGACCCCCGCCGACGCCAGCCGCTCCACCGCACCGGCCGCGGCGGAGCGGACCGGGTCGGAGATCCCGACCAGGCCGAGCAGCCGCAGGCCCCGGATGCGTCCGTCCTCCAGGTCGCTCCGGTCGGAGGCGGCCCGCTCGGCCACGGCCAGCACCCGGTAGCCCTGTCTGGCCAGCCGCTCCACCTCGTGGGCCACCGTGGCCCGGGCGCGTGCGTCGAAGGGCGCCGTCCGCCCCTGCTCCGTCCAGGTGTCGCAGCGCTCCAGAACGACCTCCGGCGCGCCCTTCACCGCGATCAGCTGCCCCCCGGGGGTCCGGCCGAGCACGGCGTGGTAGCCGCGTCCGGGCTCGAAGGGCAGTTCGTCGACCCGCTCCCAGGCCCCCACCCCCTCGTCGGGGGCCATGTCCAGCCACTTCGCGCCGCGCGCGACCGCCCGGTCCGTGGGGTGCGCCAGCTTGGCGCTCCCGTTGCGCTCGGGGTTGGCCCGCAGTGCTCCGGCGATGACGGGACGCATCCGCTCCGGGGGCCTCGTGCGCTTGCCCACGGGAGCGGACTCGACGCCGTCGGAGACCAGCCGCAGCCGCAGCCGCCCCTCGGTCAGCGTCCCGGTCTTGTCGAAGCAGAGGACGTCGACCCGGCCCAGCGGTTCGATGGTCGTCGGGTCCCGGACGAGCACGCCGTGGCGGGAGAGTCGCCGCGCGGTGGCGAGCTGGGCGGCCGTGGCCAGGAAGGGCAGCCCTTCCGGCACGGCGCCCACGGTGAGTGCCACCGCCGGGCCCAGCGCCTGGGCCAGGCTCCGCCCGCGCAGCAGCTGTCCCACCATGAGCACGGCTCCCGCCCCCAGGGAGAGGGGCAGGGTGACGGCGGTGAGCTCCCGGAGCCGGGCCTCCACCCCTCCCCGGGGGCCCTCCCCCGCCCGCGCGCGCATGGTGCGGCCGACCTCGGTGCGCTCCCCGGTGGCGACGACGACCGCGACGGCGTCACCCGCCGCGACGACCGTCCCCTCGTACAGCATGGAGTGCCGGTCGGCGACGGCCCGCGCGGCGCTCGGCCGGGCGCTCTTGGCGACCGGCTGCGACTCGCCGGTCAGACCGGACTCGTCGACCTCCAGGGCCTCGGCGGCCAGCAGGCGGCAGTCGGCCGGGACGGCGTCCCCGGCGGTGAGCGCGATCACATCACCCGGCACCAGCCGGTCGGCGGTCTCCGCGACCGGCTCCGGACTGTCCGGACGCCGGACCGAGGTCCGGACCGCGCTCAGGTCGACGAGTCTGCGCAGTGCCCGGTCCGCGCCGATCCGCTGGGCGCCGGAGACGACCGCGTTCACCCCGAGCACCGCGACGATGAGCAGCGCGTCGACGGCCGAGCCCACCGCGGCCGAGAGTCCGGCCCCCACCGCGAGCACGGGCGTCAGGGGGTTGTCCAACTCCTCCACCATGAGCTGGCCGAAGCCGGGGGCGCGGTCCCGTTCGCCGTCGGCCTCGGCAGGGCGCCGCCGGGTCGCCTCGTCCTCGCTCAGTCCCGTCGTCGAGGACCTGAGTCTGGAGAGCACCGCCTCGGCGGACCAGGCGTGCCAGGGGACGCGCTCCTGCGGTACCGGGTCGGGACGCCGTGCCGCCTCGACGCCGGCCCAGGCGCCCCGGGCTATCGCGACCAGGATCGCCGTGTTGACCGCCGTGGACGCTCTCCGGTCGGCGGTCGCCGCGGGGCCCGCCGCGGTGAGCAGTGCCCCGGCCGTCGCCCCCAGGGCGGCGATCCGCACGCCGATCTCGCTCATCCGCCGCGCGGTCCGCACCGCGTCGACGACCAGGCAGGCCCCGGCGAGGTCGGGACCGCACAGCAGGTGGGCCGCCCAGGCGGGGGCGGCCGAGCGTCCGGTGATCCCGATGCCCACGTCGGAGGCGGCCAGCGCGGCCTGCTCCCGGGCGCTGACGAGCATCACCCCGTACCCCTCCTCCTGGAGGGAGCGCACCGACTCCGCCAGGGAGGTGCCGCCCGGGACGGTCCGGTCGGCGCGCAGCCGTTCACCGAGACGGCTGCGCACCCCGGCGACCACCACCGGGCCGACCTTCCGGGCGGACTCGACGACGGCTTCGGCCAGCGGGTCGAGTTCGGGCAGCACCGAGACCAGGGCGACGGCCTCGTCGCCGCGGGAGAGGAGAAGCAGTCGGGCGCCCCGGTCGCGGCAGGCGCGCGCCCACTCCCTGAACTCCCGGGGGATCTGCGCCGGGGACGCCCTGACCGCGGACCAGCCGTCGCGTTCGTGGCGCCGCTCGATCCGGGTCAGGTCGATCAGTCCGTGGGCCCGGCGGAGCGCCTCCTCGGCGGTGACCTCCTCCGTCAGCGGCACCACCTCCTCGAGCGCCAGATCGCCGGTGGCCAGCACGGAGGCGTCGAGGACGACCAGGTTGACGCGGTCCAGACGGCGCAGGGCCTCGACGTCGCGGACGAGGACGCCCCGGGAGGCCAGGGCGCGGCCGAACTGGATGGCGAACGCGTCGCGCCCCAGCGTCCCCGCCCGGGGGACGCCGGAGACCAGCAGGCCCTCGGCCCGGTGCAGGTCCCGGGTGATCGCGTAGGTCGCTCCGAAGGCCGCGAAGGTGAACGGTGCCGTGCGGATGGCCTTCTCGACGGGCCCCTGCGGCAGCGGGACCGGGCGTTCTCCGGCGGCGACCGGGTCCGTGCGGAAGGCGCCGGGGGCGGAGGCGAGGTCGTCGTCCCCGCGGTGCCAGGCCTGCTGGTGCGCCAGGTTCTCCACCAGGCGGCCCAGCCGGTGCAGGGCGTCGATCGCCAGCCCGGTGGGTTCCTGGGCGAGGGTGTGCGAGAGGGTGACCCCGGTTGAGAAGACCAGGTCGGTGGCGCGCGGACCGATCCTCCGTTCCAGTTCGCCGCGGATGCGCGGGGTCATCCCGGCCAGCACCAGGGAGGGGGTCACCGCGGAGGGGAGCGGGGCGGCGCGCAGCGCTCTGCCGAGGAGGGCGCCCGCGAAGCCCGCGACGTCGGCGCCCACGAGCGCGACCTCGCGCAGCACGGTCCGCTCGTCGCCGGGGTGCGGGACGGGGGCGAACTCCGCCGTTTCGTGGCCGTACCGCTGCTCCACCTCGGCGACGGCGGCGGCGAGGTCGTCGACCGGCACCTTGTCCTCATGGAAGACCCTGACCCGGCCGAGCACCGCGTTGACCTCCGCGCGGTGCACCCCGCCGATCCGGGCCAGCCGGTTCTCCAGGGCGCGCGCCATACGCTCGGTCCCGGGCCGGTGGACGCCCCTGACCCGCAGGTCGGTGTGGCCGGCCCCGCGGCGGGCCTGACGGGAGTCCGCGGCGCCGGGAAGCGACCGGGCGAGCCGGGCGACGCCGCCGAACAACTCTTTCAGTGACATATCCATTCCGCAGTGTTACGGTGATTGACCACAAAAAGGCTGCGGCCGAAACACGCCAGCCGCAGCCCGTCCGCGAATCTCAGGACTTCTTGCCCCGGCTCTTCTTTTCGGCCACCTCGGCCACGGTTTCCGGGGTCGCCTGGGACTTGGTCTTTCGGTCGTCGGAGGACTTCGCGGACTCCTTCTTCTCGTCCTCCGCCCCGCCCTCGGTTTTCTGGCCGAGCAGGCGCTCGAAGGAGGGCTGGTGCTCCCCGCCCTGCAGGGGCCGTCGGGCGATCGCGGTGCCGACGCCGATCGCGGCGGCCACCGGCCACTCGATGACGCCGAAAGCGGCCAGTGCGCCCAGTCCCGCGTAGTAGACGAACTGGTCCTTCGGGGGCAGGTAGCCCGCTGCGGTACGCCCGGCCGAGGAGACCTCCTCCTTGTTCACCTTCGGTACGCGGGGAACAGGAATCCTGAGTTTGTGGATTTTGAACTCAGGAGCGACGACAGGTATGGTGATCGCCATATTTCGTTCTCCTCTTTCTCCGCGGCCGCATCGCACCGGACGCCGCAAGTGGTTCGTCCGTACGGCCAACGGAAGTTTCGGTGGCTTTTTCCCGGCCTCCCGTGCGGACCACTCCTGTCGAGTCGGGGCTGACTCGAAGAGCGTTGTGGGTGGAATTTTCTTCTTCTATTCCTAGACAGCCTACCCCCCGGACGGGGAGCAGTCGGTAAAGAAATTCCCCATGTCCGTTAATGTGCGGGGGCGGACCCCGTGCCGGAGCGGCGGACCGGGGCCGCCGTCCGGGGGACGGGGCCGCCGGGCGGCGGCCCGGGACCTCGCCGAGCCCCCGCGGGGGAGGGCGGAAGCCGGTGAATCCCCTGCTGGGAGCGGGCGCCGCCCCGTTCTGCGGAGCGGTGGACGCCGGCGGCGGGAGAAAGCCGGGACGATCTTCTTCCCGTACCGTTGTCGGCGCAGGTCACCACTGTTATTCGGGGTTTCCCCATTTCTTTCGGAGAGTAACGGGAACGGGGTGGAAGAGGGAATGAGCTAGTCCGTTCGGTCACCGGAAACACTGAATCCGTGACATTGGATAACTAGGCTTCCGGACAGCCGGAAAATGGTCCCTATGGGCCATGTCCCGCTGGCTACTGCCGCGTAATGTTGGGTGGGACGGTGATGGGGGCGCGGTCCCGGACACGCCTGCGACAGGACTCGGAACGGAGGTGACACGGGTGGACACCAATCCCTGCGTGCCTCTCCACGACGCCGTGGCCCTGGCCGAGATCGACCTGTACACCGACGTCCTGGCAGCGGTGAGCGAAGCCGACGCCCCGCTCACCACCGAGGAACTCGACCGGGTCCTCGGAGTGCGCCCGCGCACGACCGCCTCCCCCGCCCCCGCCCGGGTGTCCCTGGCTTGACCGCTTTCCCGACGGAGCGGACACGGGGGTGTCCGTGCGGGGCACTGCTCTGCGCTCGGCGTCGAAAAGGGGCGTCGGCAACGGCGGGAGGCAGAGAGGGAGCATGGAATTCTCCGACGAACTCGCCCGGATCCACGAACTCTTCGACACCGAGGACTACACCGAAGCGGCCGGCGTCCTCGGGGCACTGCTCCCGCGGCTGGCGGAGGCCCTGGGAGAGGAGCACGAGGACGTGCTGCACGCCCGGGTGGTGCTGGCCCAGGCGCACAACAGCGCGAACGAACCGGAGCGGGCGCTGGCGCTGGGACAGCGGGCGCTCTCCGACATCGAGGCGCACCTCGGCGCCGACCACCCGCTGCGCGCCCGCGCGCAACTGGTGATCGCTCGGGGACTGGTCCAGCTCAACCGGATCGACCAGGCCGAAGAATGGTACCGGCGGGCCGCCGTGGACGAACCCGAGGCGATGGTCGACCTCGGCCTCCTCCGCTACCAGCGGGGAGACCGGCTGGAGGCGGCGGTGTGGTGGCGCCGTGCCGCCGGGACGGGCAACGACAGGGCGATGAGCAACCTCGGCTACCTCCACCGGCAGGAGGGGAGCCCGGGACGCGCGGAGGCGTGGTACCGCAGGGCCGCCAACCGGGGAAATCCTGAGGCGATGAACAGCCTCGGCTGCCTCCTCTTCGAGGAGGGAGAGGCCGAGGAGGCCGGGTCCTGGTTCCGGCGCGCCGCCCACCGGGGGAACGTCTCCGCCATGGTCAACCTGGGTCTGCTGCACTGGCACACGGACGACCCGGACGAGGCGGAGCGGTGGCTCCGCCGGGCCGCCCTGGCGGGCGACACCCACGCGATGCACGAGCTCGCCCGGTACTACCGGGACACCGGCGACGCCGACCGGGCCGAAGAGTGGTCCCGCCGCGCCGCCGAAGCGGACCACTGAGCCGCACAACCGGTGACTTCGAGGATTGAGGCGGGGACGGCGGAACCCTAGGTTGAGGCCCCAGTGGTCGAAACGAACCCGGGAAGAGAGGCGACATGGGGCTGCCGGAACAACTGTCTCGGGCGCGGGAGCTGTGCGCCGCCGCCAGGTACTCCGAAGCGGCCGGAACGGTCCAGGAACCGCTGCCGAGCCTGGTCGCGGAGTTCGGCGAGCACCACGAGCACGTCCTGGCGGCCCGGCTGCTGCTGGCCCGCGCCCTCGGCGAGCTGGGGGAGCACGGGCTGGCGGTGGAACTGGCCCGCCAGGCGGCCGCCGAGGTCGACGCCCGCCTGGACGACGGCCACCCGCTGCGGACGGAGGGGCGGTACGTGCTCGGCCACGCGCTGCGCCTGGCCGAGGAGGGCGCGCAGGCCGAACCCCGGCTGCGGCAGGCCGCCGAGGCGGGCCACCCCGACGCCATGGTCAGCCTCGGCGTCCTCCTGCACCGGGCCGGGAACCCCGCGGAGGCCGAGGAGTGGTGGCGCAGGGCTGCCGGGACGGGCAACAGCAGCGCCATGTTCACCCTCGGCGCCCTCCACGACCGGCGCGGTGAGGCCGGTGAGGCGGAACTGTGGTGGCGCCGTGCCGCCGAGGCGGGCCACGTGGAGGCCATGACCAGCCTCGGTGTGCGGTACGCCGGGGCGGGGGCGGCGGAGGAGGCGCGCGCCTGGTGGCACCGGGCGGCGGAGGCGGGCCACGGCATGGCCATGACCAACCTGGGGCTGCTGCTCGCCCGCAGCGGCGACGCCACCGAGGCGCTGTACTGGCTGGGGCGCGCCGCTGGGACCGGTGACCTGTTCGCCATGGACCACCTGGCGCTCCTCCACTACCGGACGGGAGACGCCGCCGAGGCCGAGACGTGGTGGCGGCAGGCCGCGGAGGCGGGCCACACCAGGGCCGCGGCCAACCTCGGCTCGCTCCTCCAGGAGACCGGGAGGGGCGAGGAGGCGCGGGGCTGGCTGCGGCGGGCCGCGGAGGGCGGCGACACCGACGCCATGACCAACCTGGGGCTGCTGCTGCACGGGGAGGGCGAGCGAAAGGAGGCGGAATCCTGGCTGCGCCGCGCCGCCGAGACCGGGCACGGCGAGGCCGCGGTCAACCTGGGCGTGCTGCTGGAGCGGACGGAACGGCCCCGGGACGCCGAGGCCTGGTACCGCCGCGCCGCCGAGGCGGGCGACACCGACGCCATGACCAACCTGGGGCTGCTGCTGCACGGGGAGGGCGAGCGAAAGGAGGCGGAGTCCTGGCTGCGCCGCGCCGCCGAGACCGGCCACCCGGGCGCCCGGGCCCACCTCGAACGCCTCACGGAGTAGCCCGGGACGACAGAGACGATCTTGACGAGAACGGGCCATGATCTGCGATTTCGCGACCACTCGTGGCAAGGTCATGACGGTTTCTGCTGTGACCGGGGCGGGTTAGCGTGGGCGGGTGCCCCAGGTCTGGCAGCCTGGTGGTTGGTCTCGATCAGGACCACGAGAAGCCCCCGGCGGCCACGCTCGGGGGCTTCTTCGCGTCACGGGTCACAGACGCCCGGTGCGCACGGCTCCGAGCAGCCCCGCCCACTCGGAGGCGGGAAACTCCAGGTGTCCCTTCTCCGGATGCTTCGAGTCGCGCACGGCCGCGGCCGGCTGCTGGTCGACCAGCTCGCCACCACCTGACCCGCCCCCGCAAAACGCGGCGACCATGCCCCCAGGGCCAGAATCGGCGTGGCCGATGACCCTGGGGACATGGTCGCCGCCGGTCAGTTGCTGGCCCGCCCACGGGCCCGGGGCCGCGGAACAAGGGAGGGCCGCGGCGTCCGGGGCGGGTCACCCCGGGCACCGCGGCCCTCATCCGGTTGTGCCGGAAGCCGTGGTCAGGCGGAGAGGCGGGAGGGTCAGACCGTCTCCCTGGGCTGCTCCCCCTCCTTCTTCGCCGACTGGAGCAGGAGCTGGGCGACGTCCATGACCTCCACGGACTCGGCCGCCTCCTTCTTCGCCTTCTTCTCGTTGACCGCGTCGCTCACCATGACCTGGCAGAACGGGCAGCCGGTGGCGATCAGGTCCGGCTTGGTGGCCAGCGCCTCCTCGACCCGCTCGGTGTTGATGCGCTTGCCGATGCGCTCCTCCATCCACATGCGCGCACCGCCCGCGCCGCAGCAGAAGCTGCGCTCCCGGTTGCGGGGCATCTCGGTCTTGTTCACCCCGGGCACGCCGGTGATCAGCTCACGCGGCGGCTCGTAGATCTTGTTGTGGCGACCGAGGAAGCACGGGTCGTGGTAGGTGACGTTCTTGTCCACCCGCTCGATCGGCGCCAGGCGCCCCTCCTTGACCAGCTGGGCGAGCAGCTTGGTGTGGTGGACCACCTCGTAGTTGCCGCCGAGCTGCGGGTACTCGTTGCCCAGGGTGTTGAAGCAGTGCGGGCAGGTGACGACGATCCTGGTCGCGCCGACCTCGTTGAGCGTCTCGATGTTCTGCTGGGCGAGCATCTGGAAGACGAACTCCATGCCCAGGCGGCGCGCCGAGTCGCCGGTGCACATCTCCATGCCGCCCAGTACCGCGTACTTGACGCCCGCGATGTGCAGCAGCTCCGCGACCGCCTTCGTGGTCTTCTTCGCGCGGTCCTCCAGCGCGCCCGCGCAGCCCACCCAGAACAGGTACTCGGTGCCCTCGGGCAGCTTGTCCTCGACGACGGGGACCTCGAAGTCGACCTCGGAGATCCAGTCCATGCGCTTGGACTCGCTCATCCCCCACGGGTTGCCCTTGTTCTCAAGGTTCTTGAGCAGGGTGTTGGCCTCGGAGGGGAAGCTGGACTCGATCATGACCTGGTAGCGGCGCATGTCGAGGATGTGGTCGATGTGCTCGATGTCCACCGGGCACTGCTCGACGCAGGCGCCGCAGTTGGTGCAGGACCACAGCACGTCGGGGTGGATGACGCCGTTCTCCTCCTCGGTGCCCACCAGGGGGCGGCTGAGCAGGGCCAGCACGTCGTCGTGGAGGTCGGGGGTCTCCTCGGTGAGCCCCTGCATCAGGTACGGGGCCTTGGCGTAGGCGTGCTCCCGCAGGTCCATGACCAGCTTCTTGGGAGACAGCGGCTTGCCGGTGTTCCAGGCCGGGCACTGCGACTGGCAGCGGCCGCACTCGGTGCAGGTGGTGAAGTCGAGCAGGCCCTTCCAGGTGAAGTCCTCGATCTTGCCGACACCGAACGGGTCCTCGTCGGGGTCGGCCTCCTCGAAGTCCAGCGGCTCGCCGTCCTTGTTGAGCATCTGCTTGGCCGGGCCGAGCGCGGCCGAGCCGTCGGCGTTGCGCTTGAAGTAGATGTTGACCGGCGCGGTGAAGCGGTGCCAGGCCACACCCATGGTCAGGAACACGCCGATGGCGATGAAGAACAGCCAGGAGATGATCAGCTTGAAGGCCGCGACGGAGGCCAGCAGGGGTTCGCTGGCCGGGAGGACCGCACCGAAGGCGTGCGAGACCGGGGTGGCCCACACCGGGAAGGCGAAGTCGCCCATGGCGACCTTGACGCCGCGGATCACGAAGATCGAGACCAGCAGGGCGATGATGTAGGCCTCGACGTAGTAGGCCGTCCAGTGTCGGGAGTTGGCGAACTTGGACCTGCGGCCCAGGACGCGCGGCCCGCGCAGCTGGCGGTAGATCGTCAGCCCGATGATGCCGGCGAGGCTCAGGGCTGCGATGACCTCGATGAACAGGCCGTAGATCGTCCAGTCGTGGATGATCGGCAGGTGGAAGCGCGGGTCCCACACCTCGCCGTGCGCCTCGGCCACCGTGAACACCAGTGCCGGGAACGACACCATGATGAACCAGTGGGCGATGCCGATCCAGCGCCACTTGAGCATGCGTGTGTGACCGACGGTCTCGATCAGCGTGTTCGTGATGCGTCGCCCGAAGTCTGCCTTTCGAGCGGCTTCCACCGGACGGCCGACGCGCAGGACGCGGACCATCCGGCTGATGCCGTAGGCCCACACGGCGACTCCGACCACGGCGAAGGCGGTCGTGATGATCCCCAGTATCAGGTAGAGCATCGCCCGCGGCCTCCCAACGTGATGTCGTGTCCTGGTGTGCGGCCACACCAGGGATCCACTCAATGTTACTAGCGAGTAATACCCGACGGGTCAACACTCCGCCGGCCCCGCCGGTTGACCGACCGGGCGGGATGGCTGGTTGTCAAGGTTAGTGAAGAGGGTATGCGGCCTCTTCGGGTGGGTAGCCGGTCCGGGGGAGGCGCCGCGGTCCCGGTGCGGCCTCGGGGTTTCCCTGAGGGGCGGGCCAAGGCTTCCCCGGGGATGTCCCTGAACCGGGGTGATCTGGGAGGAGAAGTCGCGATCACCGGGAACAACCGGTGTGTCTCCTGCGTTGTCCTGGGTGCGAATGAAACTTGAGTCAGGTCGACTCAATTGATTTGACAGTGAGTCCGTCCCGAAGCAATATTGCGTTAGACAGGCTCAACTTTGACGGAGGAAGCACTCATGGCACGTGCGGTCGGCATCGACCTGGGAACAACGAACTCGGTCGTCGCGGTCCTGGAAGGCGGCGAGCCCACGGTCATCGCCAACGCCGAAGGCGCCCGGACCACCCCGTCCGTCGTGGCCTTCGCGAAGAACGGTGAGGTGCTCGTCGGTGAGGTCGCCAAGCGCCAGGCGGTCACCAACGTCGAGCGGACCATCCGCTCGGTCAAGCGCCACATGGGCACCGACTGGAAGACCGAGATCGACGGCAAGGACTTCAACCCGCAGCAGATCAGCGCCTTCGTGCTGCAGAAGCTGAAGCGCGACGCCGAGGCCTACCTCGGCGAGGAGGTCACCGACGCGGTCATCACCGTTCCGGCCTACTTCAGCGACGCCGAGCGGCAGGCCACCAAGGACGCGGGCAGGATCGCCGGCCTCAACGTGCTGCGGATCATCAACGAGCCCACCTCCGCCGCGCTCGCCTACCACCTGGAGAAGGAGGGCGAGGCCACCATCCTCGTCTTCGACCTGGGCGGCGGCACCTTCGACGTCTCGCTGCTGGACGTCGGCGACGGCGTGGTCGAGGTCAAGGCCACCCACGGTGACAACCACCTCGGTGGCGACGACTGGGACCAGGCCGTGGTCGACTGGCTGGTCGAGCGGTTCAAGAGCAGCAACGGCGTGGACCTGTCCAAGGACAAGATGGCCCTGCAGCGGCTGCGCGAGGCCGCGGAGAAGGCCAAGATCGAGCTGTCCAGCTCCACCGAGACCTCGATCAACCTGCCCTACATCACCGCCTCGTCCGAGGGCCCGCTGCACCTGGACGAGAAGCTCACCCGCGCCGAGTTCCAGCGGCTCACCGCCGACCTGCTCGAACGCACCAAGGGCCCGTTCAACCAGGTCATCCGGGACGCCGGCATCGACGTCAGCAAGATCGACCACGTGGTGCTGGTCGGCGGCTCCACCCGCATGCCCGCCGTGGTCGACCTGGTCCGCGAGCTGACCGGCGGCAAGGAGCCCAACAAGGGCGTCAACCCCGACGAGGTCGTCGCGGTCGGCGCGGCCCTGCAGGCCGGTGTGCTCAAGGGCGACGTCAAGGACGTGCTGCTGCTGGACGTGACCCCGCTGTCGCTGGGCATCGAGACCAAGGGCGGCGTGTTCACCAAGCTCATCGAGCGCAACACGGCCATCCCGACCAAGCGCTCGGAGATCTTCACCACGGCCGAGGACAACCAGCCCTCGGTGCAGATCCAGGTCTACCAGGGTGAGCGCGAGATCGCCCAGTACAACAAGAAGCTGGGTGTGTTCGACCTGACCGGGCTGCCCCCGGCGCCGCGCGGCGTGCCGCAGATCGAGGTCACCTTCGACATCGACGCCAACGGCATCGTCAACGTCACCGCCAAGGATCTCGGCACCGGCAAGGAGCAGTCGGTGACCATCTCCGGCGGGTCCGCCCTGCCCAAGGAGGACATCGACCGGATGATCCGCGAGGCGGAGGAGTACGCCGAGCAGGACCGCAAGCGCCGCGAGGAAGCCGAGGTCCGCAACAACGCCGAGTCGCTGGTCTACCAGACCGAGAAGGTCATCGCCGACAACGAGGACAAGATCCCCGCCGACGTCAAGAGCGAGACCCAGGAGGCGCTGGGCGACCTGAAGAAGGCCCTGGAGGGCAGCGACATCGAGGCCATCCGCAGCGCCAGCGAGAAGGTCGCCCTGGCCAGCCAGAAGATCGGCTCCGCGATCTACAGCCAGAGCCAGCAGGCCTCCGGCGGGGACGGCGCGGGCGGCCAGAGCGCCGACGACGCCGACGTCGTGGATGCCGAGATCGTCGACGAGGAGCCCAAGCGCGAAGGCAACGCCTGAGACCGGCTCTGGATGAGGAGGCGTAGCTAATGGCGCTGCCGGAGAACGAGCACAGCAAAGAGCAGGAGGGGCCGGTGATCCGCGACAACCGGCGCATCGACCCCGAGACCGGCGAGCCGCGCGTCCCGGAGGGGACGGCCGAGGAGTCCTCCCCGGACTCCGAGGCCGCGGCCGCCGAGCCCACCGAGGCGCAGGCGCCCGCCGAGAACGACGCGGAGCTGGAGCGGCTGCGGCAGGAGGTCGCGGAACGCACCGACGACCTCAAGCGGCTGCAGGCCGAGTACGTCAACTACCGCCGACGGGTCGACCGGGACCGGGCCGCGGTGCGGGAGCAGGCGCTCGCCCAGGTCCTCACCGAGCTGCTGCCGGTCCTGGACGACATCGGCCGGGCCCGCGCGCACAACGAACTGGTCGGCGGCTTCAAGTCGGTGGGCGAGGCGCTGGAGTCCCTGGTCTCCCGGATGGGGCTGAAGAAGTACGGGGAGAAGGGCGACGAGTTCGACCCGACCGTCCACGAGGCCCTGACCATGGTGCCCTCGGCCGACGTGACCGTCCCGACCATCGTCGAGGTGTTCCAACCGGGGTACCTCATGGGTGAGCGGGTGGTCCGCCCGGCCCGCGTGGTCGTGGCCGGCCCCACCGAGGAGGACGCGGGCGCCTCCACGGAGGAGGCCGCAACCGAAGAGGCGCCCGCGGCGTCCGAGCCGACGGGGACGTCCGACACGTCGGACCGGTCCGACGAAGACGAGAAGACCGCGGGCGACGAGTAGCGCGAGCGGTAGGAAGCCGTGTCCCGGGCCGCGGCCCGGGACACGCGACCCATCCACCACCTGAGCACGGAGCGGGAGAAGCAGACGTCGATGAGCACCAAGGACTACCTGGAGAAGGACTACTACAAGGTCCTCGGAGTCTCAAAGACGGCCACCGCGGACGAGATCAGGAGTGCCTACCGCAAGCTCGCACGCAAGTACCACCCCGACGCCAACAAGGGCGACGCCGAGGCCGAGAGCCGGTTCAAGGACATCTCCGAGGCGTACAGCGTCCTGTCCGACGAGAAGCGCCGCAAGGAGTACGACGAGGCCCGGTCGCTGTTCGGCGGCGCCTACCGGCCCGGCGGGGGCGGCGTCGGCGACTTCCACCTCGGCGACCTGTTCGGCCAGACCGCGGCCAGCGGCGGCGAGCGGCTCACCGACCTGTTCGGCGGGCTGTTCGGCGGCCGCGGCCGCTCCAGCCAGTCCCGGCGCGGCGCCGACCTGGAGACCGAGACCACACTCAGCTTCACCGAGGCGGTCAAGGGCACCACCACGACCTTCACACTGACCACCACGGCCTCGTGTCCCACCTGCCGGGGCACCGGAGCCAAGCCCGGGACCACCCCGCGGGTCTGCCCCAAGTGCGCGGGCACCGGACACGAGAGCACCAACCTCGGCGGCTTCTCCCTGTCGGAACCGTGCAGCCTGTGCAAGGGCCGCGGCTTCCTCGCCGACGACCCGTGCACCACCTGCTCCGGCTCCGGGAACGTGAAGAGCACCCGCACCGTGCAGGCCCGCATCCCCGCGGGCGTGTCCGACGGCCAGAAGATCCGGCTGCGGGGCAAGGGCGAACCGGGGGAGCGCGGCGGCCCCGCCGGCGACCTGCTGGTGACGGTCCGGGTCACCCCGCATCCCGTGTTCGGCCGATCCGGGGACAACCTCACCGTCACCGTCCCGGTGACCTTCCCCGAGGCCGTGCTGGGCGCGGAGGTGCGCGTACCCACCCTGGGCGGACTGCCCGTCACCGTGAAGATTCCGCCGGGCACCCGCAACGGGCGCGTGCTGCGCGTCCGCGGCAAGGGCGCCCCCCGGCGCGACGGAACGACCGGAGACCTGCTGGTGACCGTCGAGGTGGCGGTGCCGCAGAATCTCAACAGAGAGGCGCGGGAGGCGCTGGAGCGGTTCCGGGCCGCCACAGCCGACCACGACCCGCGCGCCGACCTGGAAGCTCGGGCGAAGGGGGCGTGAGAACCATGAACGACGCCACGTTCGGCGACGACACTCCCGTCTACGTCATCTCGGTCGCGGCGGAGCTGTCGGGACTCCACCCGCAGACCCTGCGCCAGTACGACCGGCTCGGACTGGTGAGTCCGGGGCGTACGGCGGGCCGCGGCCGACGCTACTCGATGCGCGACATCCAGATGCTGCGCGAGGTGCAGCGCCTGTCCCAGGAGGAGGGCATCAACCTCGCGGGGATCAAGCGGATCCTGGAGTTGCAGCGTGAGGTGGCCGAGCTGCGCGAGCACATCTTCCACCTGCACAACGAACTGAACGCGGCGCGCTCCGCCGTGGCCCGGCGCGCCACCAGCGCCCGGCCCTCCGGAGGCGGCGGTGAACTGATCCCGGTCCACCGCACCCGCGTCACCATCTTCAACCACACCACGACCCAGCCCCCCGAGACGCAGTAGCAGCCCGGGCCGCCCCAGGCCCCGGGCTCCCTCGGGCCGTCGGCTGGTCAGCGCATACGTCTCACTGTTCTGTGCCTTGAAGGGGCGGCAAAATGGACTACAAGCTCACCAGGAAGAGCCAGGAGGCGCTGTCGGCGGCGATCCGGAGGGCCACCGCGGACGGAAGCCCGCAGGTCGAACCGGTGCACCTGCTCTCCGCTCTGGTCGGCCAGGCCGAGGGGGTGGTGCGTCCCCTGCTCAAGGAGGTGGGCGCCGATCCCGGCAGACTCACCTCCCGGGTGGAGGAGGCGATCGCCGCGCTTCCCCGGGCGTCGGGATCCACGGTCAGCGCGCCGGCGAGCTCCCGGCAGCTCATCGTCTCGCTGAACACCGCGGCGCAGCGCGCCAAACAGCTGGAGGACGAGTACGTCTCCACCGAGCACCTGCTGGTCGGGCTGGCGACCGACGGCGGCACGGCCGCGACCCTGCTGCGGGAGGCGGGCGCCACACCGGAGGCGCTGCTGGAGGCGTTCGAGCGGGTCCGCGGCAGCGCCCGCGTCACCTCGGAGACCCCCGAGGACACCTACCAGGCGCTGGAGAAGTACGGGGTGGACCTCACCCAGCGCGCCCGCGACGGCGAGCTGGACCCGGTGATCGGCCGTGACGCGGAGATCCGCCGGGTGGTGCAGGTGCTGTCGCGGCGCACCAAGAACAACCCGGTGCTCATCGGCGAGCCCGGTGTGGGCAAGACCGCGGTCGTGGAGGGGCTCGCCCAGCGCATCGTCGCCGGCGACGTCCCCGAGTCGCTGCGCGACAAGCGGCTCATCTCGCTGGACCTGCCCGCGATGGTGGCGGGCGCGAAGTACCGGGGCGAGTTCGAGGAGCGGCTCAAGGCCGTCCTCAACGAGATCAAGCAGAGCAACGGGCAGATCATCACGTTCATCGACGAGCTGCACACCGTGGTCGGCGCGGGCGCGGCCGAGGGCGCGATGGACGCGGGCAACATGCTCAAGCCGATGCTGGCCCGCGGCGAGCTGCGCATGGTCGGCGCGACCACCCTGGACGAGTACCGCGAGCGCATCGAGAAGGACCCGGCGCTGGAGCGGAGGTTCCAGCAGGTGATGGTCGGCGAGCCGTCGGCCGCCGACACCATCGCGATCCTGCGCGGGCTCAAGGGCCGCTACGAGGCGCACCACAAGGTGCAGATCGCCGACTCGGCGCTGGTGGCGGCGGCCACCCTGTCCGACCGCTACATCACCGCCAGGTTCCTGCCGGACAAGGCCATCGACCTGATCGACGAGGCGGCGTCGCGGCTGCGCATGGAGATCGACTCCCGGCCGGTGGAGATCGACGAGCTGCAGCGCGTGGTGGACCGCCTCAAGATGGAGGAGATGGCGCTGAGCAAGGAGTCCGACTCCGCCTCCAAGCAGCGGCTGGAGCGGCTGCGCGCCGATCTCGCCGACCGGCAGGAGCAGCTCAGCGCGCTGGTCGCCCGCTGGGAGCAGGAGAAGGCCGGACTCAACCGGGTCGGCGAGCTCAAGGAGCAGCTGGACGAGCTGCGGGGCCAGGCCGAACGCGCCCAGCGTGACGGTGACTTCGAGGAGGCCTCCCGGCTGATGTACGGGGAGATCCCGCAGCTGGAGCGGCAGTTGGCGGAGGCCGCGTCCGAGGAGGGCTCGGCCGAGCGGCAGGCCACGATGGTCAAGGAGGAGGTCGGCGCCGACGACGTGGCCGACGTGGTGTCGTCGTGGACCGGCATCCCCGTGGGCCGGCTGATGGAGGGCGAGACCGCCAAGCTGCTGCGCATGGAGGAGGAGCTCGGACGGCGCCTCATCGGGCAGCGGCGCGCGGTGGCCGCGGTCTCCGACGCGGTGCGCCGGGCGCGCGCCGGGATCTCCGACCCCGACCGGCCCACCGGTTCCTTCCTGTTCCTCGGGCCCACGGGCGTGGGCAAGACGGAGCTGGCGAAGGCGCTCGCGGAGTTCCTGTTCGACGACGAGCGCGCGATCGTGCGCCTCGACATGAGCGAGTACGCCGAGAAGCACTCGGTGGCCCGCCTGGTGGGCGCGCCCCCCGGGTACGTCGGCTACGAGGAGGGCGGCCAGCTCACCGAGGCGGTGCGGCGGCGCCCCTACACGGTGGTGCTGCTGGACGAGGTGGAGAAGGCGCACATCGAGGTCTTCGACACCCTGCTCCAGGTCCTCGACGACGGTCGGCTCACCGACGGGCAGGGCCGCCGCGTGGACTTCCGCAACACCCTCCTGATCCTGACCTCCAACCTGGGGTCGCAGTTCCTGATCGACCCCACGCTGGACGAGGCCCAGCGGCAGGACAAGGTCATGCAGGTGGTGCGGAGCACCTTCAAGCCGGAGTTCCTGAACCGGCTGGACGACGTGATCGTGTTCGACGCGCTGTCCACCGACGAGCTGACCAAGATCGTCGACCTGCAGGTGGACCGGCTGGCCCGGCGGCTGGCGGACCGGCGGCTGAAGCTGGAGGTCACCCCGGCGGCCCGCGAGTGGCTGGCGCTGACCGGCTACGACCCGCTCTACGGTGCCCGTCCGCTGCGCCGGCTGGTGCAGACCGCCATCGGCGACCCGCTGGCCCGTGAACTGCTGTCGGGTGAACTCGTCGAGGGCGACACCGTCCGCGTGGACCTGAACGAGTCCGCGGACGCGCTGTCGGTGGGCCGGGCGGAGGACGCCGTGTCCACCGGGTGAGGGGCGGCCTGAGGACCACGGGGGGCGGCGGCGCGGCAGCGCCGCCGCCCCCGGTCGTGTCCGCGCCGCGGCCCGCGGGCACCTGAAAACGGGAATCGAATCGGTTTCTCTTGTGGTGCTGGAGGGGCAGGATTCCTTCTCTGCGAAAAATGGATGATTTGTCCTTTATTCGTAGAAAGTTATAGTCAGCGTGCGGCTGATGCTTTTGCTGCGTCAGCGCATGTCAAGAACGGAGTCCCCTCATGGAGAAGCAGGTCCCCTGGCACCACGACAACGCCAAGGTCGGGCCTTTCACCGGCCTGATGGCCGCAGCCGCCCTTGCCGCTTCCTTCCTGGTGCAGAAGTTCTCCTGGTACGTGTCCCCCGTCCTCCTGGTGGCCATCGCGGCCACCCTGTGGGGCCTCTACCGGATCTCGGCCAACGCCAAGGCGCAGAAGAACTCCTGACGACGCGGGCCGCTCGCCGTTGACCGCTGATGAGGGGAAGTGGTCGACACCGCGGGAACGCGGATCCGGTCCGGGGGTGTAAGGGGAGGGCGGGATGTTCCGCCGGGACCCCGGGACGGACCGCGGCGGGAGGGCGGGCGGAGAGGGCACGGCCGCCCCGGGACGTCGTCCCGGGGCGGCCGAACCGTTTCCGGCACGGTGGCGGCGCCTGCCGGAGGGAGAGGGAGGAGGCCGCGCGGCGGGGTGGAGGGGGCCGTCCGGCGCGGCCCGTCCGCCGGAAGTGCTGTACTGGTGGTGACCGGGGCGTACCACCGGCGGCGTGCGGTCCTCTCGTCGCAGGCCCGCCCCGGGACGCCGTACGCCGCGGCGACGAGGAGAGCACGGATCATGGGGGGAGTACGCGGCCATGACGCATCCGCGCAAGTCGCTCGACGAGGTCATCCACGCCCCGGTGCGGTTCTCCATCATGGCCGCCCTGGCCGCGGTGGAGTCGGCGGACTTCAAGACCGTGCGCGAGGCCGTGGAGGTCACCGACTCGACGCTGTCCAAGCAGGTCTCCACCCTGGAGGGCGCCGGCTACGTCCAGGTGCGCAAGACGTTCGTCGGCAAGCGGCCGCGCACCTACCTGTCCCTCACCAAGGAGGGGCGGCGCGCGCTCACACGCCACATCAACGCGCTGAAGGAGATCGCGGCGGGGGCGGTCGAGACGCCCTGACCCCGTCTTCGCGGCCCGTCCGCGCCCGTCACCCGGGCCGGTCGGGCTTTCTTATTGGCATGTACTTGCCAATCTGGAAAGTACATGCCAATCTTGAGAAAACATCCGATAAGGAAAGTAGTTCCGCGCCTCGGCGTGGCAGACGACGGGAGGGCCGTTGCCCATGACGCCGACCGGCCCCGCGGTGGTCATCGAGAAACTGGTCAAGCGCTACCCCGGCCCCGGAGGCGGAGTCACCGCCGTGGCCGGGATCGACCTCACGATCGCCGACGGAGAGATCTTCGGACTGCTCGGACCGAACGGTGCGGGCAAGACCACCACCATCGAGACCCTGGTGGGACTGCGCAGGCCGACCGAGGGCACGGTGCGCGTCCTGGGCCTCGACCCGGTCCGGCAGCGTGCGGAGGTCCGCCGCGTCGTGGCCGTCCAGCCCCAGCAGGCGTCGGTGTTCGAGTTCCAGACCGTCGCGGAGCTGCTGCACTTCTGGGCCTCCTGCCACCCCGACCCCGCCGACCCCGAGGAGATCATCGAGCGGATGGGGCTGACCGGGTCGCGGGACGTGCGGACGGCCAAGCTCTCCGGCGGACAGCGGCAGCGGCTGCTGGTCGGCACCGCGCTGGTCTCCCGACCCCGGCTGCTCGTCCTGGACGAGCCGTCCACCGGCATGGACCCCAACTCCCGCGAGGAGCTGTGGGCCGCGGTCCGCGCCCACCGCGACGCCGGGGGGACGGTGCTGCTGTCCACCCACTCCATGGAGGAGGCCGAGGCGCTCTGCGACCGCGTCGCCATCGTCGACCGGGGGCGGATCGTCGCCTGCGGACCCCCGAGGAACTGGTGCACGAGCACGTCCCCGAACAGGAGGTGCTGTTCACCACGGCCTCCGGAAGCGACCTGGCCGGACTCGGGGAACGCGCCGACGTGCTGGAGATGACCACCACCGAGCTGTCCGGCGGCGACGTCCGGGTGCGGCTGCGCACCCTCGACCCCGACCGCGTCCTCATGGACGTGCTCACCGGCCCGCTGCGCGTGCGCCGCATCCAGACCCGGGAGGCCGGACTGGAGGACGTGTTCCGCCGGGTCACCGGACGCTCCTTCGCCGCAGCCGAGAGCCTTGAGGAGGCCGCGTGAACACGTCCCTGATGCGGGAGCTGACCCTGCTGCAGACCCGCGAGTTCGTCCGTGACCGCAGGTACTTCTACTTCGCGCTGATCTTCCCCCTCGGCATGATGGGCCTGTTCCTCGGGATGGCCCTGCTCTTCCCCGGCGAGCCCGACCCGGAGTTCAGCCTGCGGGGGATCGTCGTGCCGATGGCGATCTTCATGGCCCTCACCAGCGTCGGCTTCATGGCGACCGCGGCCCCGCTCGCCGCGATGCGCAGCAAGGGGACGCTGCGGCTGCTGGGCACCACCCCGGTGAGCCGGGCCCAGGTGATCCTCAGCCACATGCCCGCCCGGCTGGGGCTGGTGCTGGCCCAGGTGGCGGCCATGCTCGCGGTCGGGGTGGCCGTCGGTGCGGCGGAACTGTCGGCGGTGCCCGCGCTGTTCGGCGTCAGCCTGCTCGGCCTGGCCATGTTCGGCGCGCTGGGCTACCTGATGGGCGGACTGCTGGCCACCCCGGACGTCGCCGCCAACGTGAGCACCCTGGTGCAGTTGGCCGCGCTCTTCCTCAGCGGCTTCGTCTTCCCGCTGGACCTGCTGCCCGACCCCGCCGCGCAGGTGCTCCGCTACCTGCCGACGACCTTCTTCGCGGACCTGATGGCCACGCAGCTGCCCGGAGGAGAGGCGGTGCACCCGGTCTGGCTGTCGGTGACCGTGGTCCTGGCCACGACGGCGGTCTGCATCCTGCTGGCGGTCCGTACCTTCCGGTGGGACCAGGGCGAGGCCGGCTGACCGGGAAACCGGGACCTCCCGGGGGCGGAAGGACGACCGCTCCCGGGAGGTTTCCTGCTGTTCCGCCGAAGAGGAGGACAATGGCTTCCAGGCGCTTCGGCTGGGAGGAGCAGGCATGCGTGCGAGGCAGGTGCCGCGCCGGGACGACGACACGCCTCGGCGTCACCACCACGAGTTCACCAACGTCGTGCTGCGTGCGATCACGTGCCAACTGGGCCCCCGGTTCTTCACCCTGGCCAGGGAGAAGCGGCTCGCCGAGGGGCTGCTCGGCGCGTGGCAGCGCACCGGGGCCGCGCTGCCCGAGGAGCAGCGGCTGCCGTCCGCCGGGCTGACCACGATCTTCACCGTCCGCGGGACGCTGGAGGCCGCCGTGGTGGTGCTGCCCCAGCCGATGCGGCCGAAGGAGGCGTACCTGGTGTGCGGGACCCGCGGCGACGACCCGTTCCTCGGCCCGACCGACCCGGACTTCCACGTCCTGGAGGCCGACCGCACGTTCCACGGCAACAGCACCGAGCGCCGGACCCGACTGGTCCGCTGGACCCGCGACGGGCGCAGCCTCGACCTGGGCGAGGGGCCGCTGCCCGAGGTCGGAGCGGTGCTGGACGCGATCGTCCGGGTGATGTCCATCGGGTCATAGGGCCGTCACCCAGTCCCCCTGGCACTCCACTACTACCGAGTAGTAACATTGTTTTGTTACCAGTCAGTAGATCGCTGTGTGTGAACAGCGGTAGTGACACAGCGGAGCGCGGGCATGACACACTACAAGAGCAACCTCCGGGACCTTGAGTTCAACCTGTTCGAGGTGTTCAACCGCCAGGAGATCATGGGCTCCGGTCCCTTCGAGGACCTCGACGAGGACACCGCCCGTGACATCCTGGCCGAGGTCAACCGGCTGGCCAGTGGAGTCGTGGCGGAGTCCTTCGCGGACGCCGACCGCAACCCCCCGGTGTTCGACCCCGAGACCAACTCGGTGACGATCCCCGAGAGCTTCAAGAAGTCCTACCAGGCGTACATGGACGCCGAGTGGTACCGCCTGGACCTGCCCCCCGAGCTGGGCGGCACCGGCGCCCCCCGCTCCCTGGTGTGGGCCGTGGCCGAGATGATCCTCGGCGCCAACCCCGCCGTGCACATGTACTCCGCGGGCCCCGGCTTCGCCAACGTCCTCTGGCAGGAGGGCAACGAGGAGCAGAAGAAGTTCGCCAAGCTGGCGATCGAACGCGGCTGGGGCGCCACCATGGTCCTCACCGAGCCCGACGCCGGCTCCGACGTGGGCGCCGGCCGCACCAAGGCGATCAAGCAGGACGACGGCACCTGGCACATCGAGGGCGTCAAGCGCTTCATCACCTCGGCCGAGCACGACATGTCGGAGAACATCTTCCACCTCGTGCTCGCCCGTCCCGAGGGCCACGGCCCCGGCACCAAGGGCCTGTCGCTGTTCCTGGTCCCCAAGTACCTGGTCAACGAGGACGGCTCGCTCGGCGAGCGCAACGGCGTCTACGTCACCAACGTCGAGGACAAGATGGGCCTGAAGGTCTCCACCACCTGCGAGGTGACCTTCGGCGCCAAGCACCCGGCCATCGGCTACCTCGTCGGCGACAAGCACGACGGCATCCGGCAGATGTTCCTCATCATCGAGTACGCCCGGATGATGGTCGGCACCAAGGCCATCGCCACCCTGTCCACCGGCTACCTCAACGCGCTGGCCTACGCCAAGGAGCGCGTCCAGGGCGCCGACCTCACCCAGCAGGCCGACAAGACCGCGCCCCGGGTCACCATCACCCACCACCCGGACGTGCGCCGCAGCCTGATGCTGCAGAAGTCCTACGCCGAGGCCCTGCGCGCCCTGGTCATCTACACCGCCACCCAGCAGGACGCGGTGCAGCTCGCCGCCGCCAACGGCCAGGACGCCGGCGAGTACGAGGCCATGAACGACCTGCTGCTGCCGCTGGTCAAGGGCGTGGGCTCGGAGCGCTCCTACGCGCTGCTGGCCGAGTCCCTCCAGACCCTCGGCGGCTCCGGCTACCTGCAGGAGTACCCGATCGAGCAGTACATCCGGGACTCCAAGATCGACACCCTCTACGAGGGCACCACCGCCATCCAGGGCATGGACCTGTTCTTCCGCAAGATCGTGAAGAACAACGGCCAGGCGCTGGGCAAGCTCATGGGCGAGATCCAGGCGTTCGCCACGAGCGAGGCGGGCAACGGCCAGCTCAAGAACGAGCGCGCGCTGCTCGCCGAGGCCGCCGCGGACGTCCAGGCGATGGTGGAGACCATGGTCGGCGACGCGATGCGGTCCATGGAGGAGCCCCGCGAGATCTACAAGGTGGGCCTCAACACCACCCGCCTGCTGCTCGCCCTGGGCGACCTGGTGCTGGGCTGGCTGCTGCTGCGCCAGGCCGAGGTCGCGCTGGCCCGCCTCGACGGCGCCAGCGGAGCCGACCGGGACTTCTACACCGGCAAGGTCGCCGCGGCGCGGTTCTTCGCCGACCAGGTCCTGCCCCGGCTGTCCGTCGAGCGCAAGATCGCCGAGCGCACCACGCTCGACCTGATGGACCTGCCCGAGTCCGCGTTCTGACGCGTCCGGCACCGGCCCGACGGAGGACGGCGCCGTCCCGGCACCACGAGGCGGGGGTCGCACGGCCCCCGCCTCCGCTCATTCCTCCGGTGGCGCCGGACTGCTGCGCACCTCGCTCGACGGGGGACGCAGCGGCGGGATGCCGCTCCGGCGGGGCCTGAGCGCCACGGGGCGGCTCCGCAGCGCCGGCTTCGCGGGCTCGGACGGCACGGCGTCCGCGTCGGCCCCGGACGCGACGGCGGGCTCTGCGGCGACCGGTTCCGCGGGGGCGGCCGGGGGCGCGGCGACGGCGGGCTCCGGTTCCCAGCGGTGCGCCTCGTCCCCGGCGGGATCGTCCACGAGTGAGGAGTCGCCCGTCTCCCAGTCGTCCTCCGGGTCGGTGATGCTCTCCCAGTCCGCGTCGTCCGCCTCGGCGTCCACGGGGTCCGCGTGCGCCGGGCCGGAAGGCCCGGCCGGCTCCTCGGGCTCCTCCCGGCCGCGGGCTCCCGCGGCCTGCCGGATCGCGCTGCCGCCCGTCGAGGGGACACGCTTGGGCAGACCTCCGCCGTCGGGGGCGGGACCGGCGGGGGCCGGCTCCGGGAGGTCGGGCCGCTGCACCGGCTCCTCCCGGAAGAAGTCGTCGAACGGGTCCGGCGCGGTCGGCGCCGCAGCGGCCGCCCGGGCGTCCTCCTCCGAAAGGGGAGCGGGGGACGGCGTGCTGTCCACCACCGGCTCGGGCGGCGGAGGCAGGACGAGGGCGGGCGCCGCCTCCTGCGGCACCGGCACGCGCCCGGAGGCCCCCTCGGGGGAGGGGGCCACGTCCGGAGCGTGCCGCGCCTCCTCCCGGTCCACGGCCTCCCGGTCCACGGTCCCGTCCCCGGCGGAACTCCGCGGCGCGGGGACGCGTTCGCCGCGGACCTGCGCCACGATCCACAGCAGCAGCCGGAACGAGACCAGCAGCGCCAGCCACGGCGTGACCGCGACCACGAGCGTCGCCGCCCACTCCAGCAGTTCGTAGCGGAACGAACGCAGGGCACTGGCCGCCGCCGCCGACAGGATCATCACCAGGACGAGGGCGTCCACCCAGACCCGGCGGCGCCGCGGGGCCTCGCGCAGCAGGTAGGTGGCCCAGAAGGCCATCAGCAGCAGCAGGGTGAACAGCCCCGGGTACAGGTGCGCGGTCCATCCGGCCGCGCCGCCCCGCACGGCGATCTGGTAGATGCCGTTGTAGGACAGCAGGACGGCACAGGCCGCGATCGCGGCGACACCGAGCACGGCCATCGTGATGACAGCCGCGCGCGACGCCCCGCCCGAGGCGGTCGGGGAGACCGTGCGGCGGGCGGTCCGAGGAGGGTGGGAGGGTTGAGCTGCCATCGTGCGCAGGCTAGCCCAGAAACGCCTGTTCGTACGAGGCTTGTGGCCGAAAGCGGCAGCGTGCGGACGGTGCCGGCCGTCCCGGTCCGACCCCGGTCCGCCCAGCTGGCAAGGGCTCCGGTGAACGGGAGACGCCCGTGGCGTCGACCGCGCCCGCACACCGCGTCACGACTTCGGGTACGGCGGTGCGGGCCATTACGGGTGACCGCTTCACCCGGCGGGGCCGTCGGAGCGACTCGGCAACTGACGGCCGACGGGCCGCGGGGATCGCCGAAACGGCCGGAGAACGGATACCCTTGGCACCGTGAGTCTGCGCTTCTATGACACCCGAGCCCGCCAGGTCCGCGACTTCGTCCCGCTGCGCGAGGGATGCGTCTCGCTGTACCTGTGTGGCGCCACGGTGCAGGCTCCCCCGCACATCGGGCACATCCGCTCGGGCGTGAGCTTCGACATCCTCCGCCGCTGGCTGACCTACCGCGGCTACCGGGTCGTCTTCTGCCGCAACGTCACCGACATCGACGACAAGATCCTCCGGGTCGCCGCCGCCGAGGGCGTGCAGTGGTGGGAGGTCAGCGAACGCAACCAGCGCGCCTTCACCAGGGCCTACGACGTGCTGGGCTGCCTGCCGCCCACCGTGGAGCCGCGCGCCACCGGACACGTCCCCGAGATGATCGAGCTGATGCGGCGGCTCATCGAACGCGGACACGCCTACCCGGCCGAGGACGGCTCCGGCGACGTCTACTTCGACGTCGCCTCCTACCCCAAGTACGGTTCGCTGTCCAACCAGCGCGTCGACGAGATGCGCGCCGCCGAGGACGGCGACGCGCGTGCCAAGCGCGACCCGCGCGACTTCGCGCTGTGGAAGGGCGCCCGCCCCGGCGAGCCCTCCTGGCCCACCCCGTGGGGGCCGGGACGCCCCGGCTGGCACCTGGAGTGCTCGGCGATGGCCACCAAGTACCTCGGCCCCACGTTCGACATCCACGGCGGCGGCGTCGACCTGGTCTTCCCGCACCACGAGAACGAGGCCGCCCAGTCCAACGCGGCCGGCGACGGCTTCGCCCGCTACTGGCTGCACAACGGCATGCTCACCACCGGCGGCGAGAAGATGAGCAAGTCGCTGGGCAACTCGCTGCTGATCCCGGAGGTCATCCGGCGGGTCCGCCCGGTCGAACTCCGCTACTACCTGGGCCAGGCCCACTACCGCTCCAACCTGGACTACACCGAGGAGTCGCTGCGCGAGGCCGCCACCGCCTACCAGCGCTTCGAGAACTTCCTCGTCCGGGTCAACGAGATCGCCGGCCCGGTGCCCGAGGGCGTGCCCGTGCCCGAGGAGTTCGCCGCCGCCCTCGACGACGACCTGGGCGTCCCCCAGGCGCTGGCGGTGGCCCACAGCCACGTGCGCGAGGGCAACTCCGCGCTCGCCGAGGGCGGCAAGGAACGCGCCGTCGAGATCGCGGGAGGGCTGCGGGCGATGCTCGCGGTCCTCGGCTTGGACCCGCTGTCGCCGCAGTGGGCCGGAAGCGAGGGCTCGGGACTGCGCGACGTGGTCGACTCGCTGGTGTCGGTGGTGCTGGAGCAGCGCCAGGCCGCACGCGCGCGCAAGGACTACGCCACCGCCGACCAGCTTCGCGACCAGCTCGCCGCGGCGGGTATCGCCGTGGAGGACACCCCCGAGGGCCCGCGCTGGGAGCTGAAGCGCGACTAGGACATCCGGTTCCGACGGCGGCCCGGTCCCCGATCCCGGACGGGCCGCTCGGCCGTCGGAGCCTTCGCCGAAGGACAGGACATGCCGTCGAAGAGGACGAAGAAGGGTCCCACCAAGGGCAGCGGCGGCAAGGGCCGCCGCGCGCTTGAGGGCAAGAAGGGCACGCTTCCCGCGGAGAAGCGGCACTGGTACGCCGACAAGCAGCGTGCCAGGGCCGCCGAACGCGCCCAGAACAGGCCGACCAGACCGGTGCGCGTCACGGACGACCTCCACGGGGCGTCGGTGCGCAACCGGGACGGATCGGAACTGCTGATCGGCCGCAACCCGGTGGTCGAGGCGCTGCGCGCCAAGGTCCCGGCGACCCGGCTGCTGCTGTCCAACAGCCTCGACCCCGACGACCGGATCGCCGAGGCCGCCCAGCTCGCGGGCCAGCAGGGCATCGCGATCGCCGAGGTCGCCCGCCCCGAGCTGGACCGGCGCTGCGAACGCCACGGGCTGCCCAAGGCGGCCCACCAGGGCCTGATCCTCCAGGTGCGCCCCTACGAGTACGAGACGGCCGAGAACCTGCTGGACGAGGCCAAGAAGGGCGAGACTACCCCGCTGGTGGTCGCCCTGGACGGGGTCACCGACCCGCACAACCTGGGCGCGGTCGCGCGGTCGGCGGCGGCGTTCGGCGCGAACGGGCTGCTGGTGCCCGAGCGCCGCGCGGCGGGCGTGACCACGGCCGCGTGGAAGGCGTCGGCGGGCACGCTGGCCCGTCTGCCGGTGGCGCAGATCGTCAACCTGACCCGCACGCTCAAGCAGTACCAGGAGGCCGGGTTCTTCGTCGCCGGACTGGACGCCGACGGCGACACCCGACTCGACCAGCTGGAGTTGGCCACCGAACCGCTGGTGGTCGTGGTGGGCTCCGAGGGCAGGGGGCTGTCCCGCCTGGTCCGCGAGACCTGCGACGTCGTGGTCTCCATTCCCATCCACGGCGTGGAGTCCCTGAACGCGTCGGTCGCCGCCGGAGTCGCCCTGTACGAGGTGGCGCGCCGCCGCACGGCAGCGGAGTGAGTCCGGAACCGGTACCATTCCCCTGGGTGTCCCGACACCGGCCGGCATAGCTCAATTGGCAGAGCAGCCGCCTTGTAAGCGGCAGGTTAGGGGTTCAAGTCCCCTTGTCGGCTCCATCACCACCCCGCAGCGATGATCCTGACCGAGGAGGCCCCGAGAAGGCTCCTCAGAAGTCGGGATCGTCGCTTTTTCCTCCAGGAACGGTCGGGCAGCAGAAGAAGCCCTCCCCTCCGGGAGGAAGGTGCACTACTCCTGGTCTTGCGTTTCTCACTCTGTTACGGGGTGACTTCGGAGCGTGGTGCTGCGGGCTGCCCACGTTCGTCCGGAAGGGTGGAGGGGTGGGGCAACGGTTCACCAACTCGTTGAGGTCGATGGTCCTCGACCCGTCCGCTTCCGAACGGGTGAGCCGTCCTCCGAACCGGCGCGTGGCTGGAACGCGGGCGGCCGCGCGCCGGGACATCGCCAACAACCGGGGGCGACGAACCGAACCGATCATCAGCGGGACACCGGTCATCCCGTGGCGGGGACACATCCTGTTGCGGGATGTGGTCACGCACACGACCGTGACCCGGTCGGCTGTCAGAGACAGCCGTGACAGTGCCGGAACCGACCAGCGGAGCTGGCGGAACGGGACCCGTCTTCACGTCTGGAGTGAAGGGTGCGGGGAAAAGCGTGCCACTGACTTTCCGCTGCAGGAGTGGTCCGATGACGGCCGTCAGCTGAAGCCGGGAGAACCACGCCTCATCTTCGCGAGATTCTGTGCTCACCGGGCCATCGAGAGAGGTGAGGACTTCGGCTGGATCGGTCCGCCGCTGGACAGCGAGGTTGACGACCAGCAGTTGGAAGGTGGTGTCCCATGACTCTGTGTGAGGAGAGCATGGTGCCCGTCCGGGAGGCGCTCGCATGGACGTGCGATGGTCCTGCCCGACGGCAGAACGCTGCTCGTCACCACTGACCGCCTCTTCGCCGACGGTGACGTGGTCTCGGCGATGATCCGTCGTGCCGCCGACGGACGCGTCGTCGTCAGCGGCGGTGGACCGGTCAGCGGACGACTCGGCCTCAGCAACGTTCCCTGGGACCGGGAATCCGTTCGGACGGGGCGGGTCTGGGCGGAGACCCGCCGGGCCTACGGGGCCGAGGAACCGAACGGAAGGATCTGCATCCGGGGGACAGCGATCGGCTGCCGTCGATGGTGCGGCGTCCTGCCGGTGCGGCTGTCGCACGGGACACGCTGGTGCACGTCAACGCGGTCACGGAGGAGCGTCAGCCTTTTTCGGACAGGGTGGTCGACTGGCCGCGCACCGAGGTCGTCTCGGGGCTTCGGGTCGAAGAGCGTGCAGCGGTGGCGGACAGCGCCGGTGCGGACATCCACCGCTGCGGCCAGGCCACGGTGCCGGACACAGGTCGAGAGGTCGTCGTCCGCGCCATGGGCGGCAGTTCGCAGCAGGCGGCCCGGCGGGCGGCGGTTGAGGCCGTCTCCGGTTTCTCCCGGGTGTCCGGCGAACAGTGGCCGGCCGCCCAACGGTCGGCCGTGGTCAGTGACCTCGGGGATCTCCGTACCGCCCATATCGGGGCCCTGCAGGAGCACGCCCACGCGGCGACTGGGACCACCAGGTCGGGTTGCGGGCATTCATTCTCGGGGAGGTGCCGAGGACGCGCTGTCGCGCCGGAAGCTTCGCGCAACAGCCTGCCGGCCTCGCGGACACGTCACCGCGGGCGCAGGGACCGTCCGGAAAGGGTCACCCCAGGCGGCTCAGCCACTTCCGGGCGACCTCCGCCTCCAGGTCCACGCCGTGGTGGCGGGCCAGCAGCAGGACGTGGCTGAACACGTCGGCCAGTTCGGCGCGGAACGCGTCGTCGATCTCCGCGGGGGAGCGGCCCTTCGTGCGGGCCTGACCGGTGGCCATCAGGTGGCACTGGGTCAGCTCCCCCAGCTCCTCGTGGAGCTTCAGGACGAACCAGTCGGCATCCCGGGTGATGCCGTGCCGGGCGGCGTACCGTTTCGACACCTCCTCCACCAGGGCGGAGAGTCGCTCAAGGTCCATACGGCCACCGCCTTCACGCCGGAGTGCTGTGCCGGGAGCGGAGCCTAGTCCGCGGTCGCCGCCACCGCACACCGCGGTGTCCGAAACCCGTTCCCCGCACACCCGCACGGCGGCGTCCGCTCTGCCGTGCGGGCGTGCGCCGCGGCCGTGTCAGGAAGGCCTGCTGCTCCCCCCGATCGGCGCGGCCCTGCCCGGACACGAGCGAATTTTTACCCGCCGTGGGAGAAGCATCCGGACCACGGCGGTATGAGAGCCCCACCGGCAGGGGTAGCCGGGCAGGAGCCTCCGCCAGGTCGGAGGCGGAAGGGGGAGAACGTGTGCGTGACGGGGAGTGGGTAGCCGACACCGGCACGGAACTGCGGGGAGTCCTCAAGGTCATGGTCGACGCCGGGTGGCTGCCCGGCGGGGTGGCGGTCGTCGGCGCGGGAGGACTGTGGGAGTTCGTCGCGGTCGGCCGCGTCGGCATCGAGTGCGGGGAGGCGGTCACCGCGCCCGACACACGCTACGACGTGGCCGAACTCACCAAGGTCATGGCCACCTGGCCGCTGGTCGGCCGGGCGGTCGCCGAAGGGCTGCTGGACCTCGACGCGCCCATGCGGCACTACTTTCCCGGCCGCCACCCGGGGGGCGGGGTGACCGCCCGGCAGATCCTCACCCACACCTCCCGCCTGAACCCGGTGACCTGGCTGGAACGCTACGTCGGCACCGACCGGCCGCTGGCCGAGGCGATCCTCGACGAGGAACTGGAGGAGCCCGGATACCGTGTCACCGACCGGGGATTCATCCTGCTCGGCCTGCTCCTGGAACGCCTGCACCGGCAGCCCCTGGACCGGCTCGCCGACGACCTGTGGCGGCACGTCGGCCTGTCGGCGACCCGGTACGGTCCGCTGCCGCGCACCCCGTCGGTCGCCCCCACCGAGCGCCGCATCCCGGGCGCGGCGGCCACCTGGGGCGTGGTGCACAACGAGAACGCGGCCCTGATGGGCGGTGTCGCCGGGCACGCGGGGGTCTTCAGCACCGCCGCCGACCTGGGCGTCTTCGCCCGTGAACTGCTGGCGTGGCACGCGGGCGAGCACGGCGTGACCCGGTTCACCGACTTCGTGCGGCACAGCTGGCTGCCGCACCAGACGGTGGACGACCGCTTCGCCCGCGGCCTGGCCTGGAAGGTCACCGCCGACGGCCTCGTCCACCACAACGGGTTCACCGGAACGAGCCTGTTCCTGCACCCGCCCACCGGACGCTACGTCGGACTGCTCACCAACGCCGTCCACTACGGCCGCCGCCGCCCCGGGCTGGGCGACCTCAGGGCGACCGTCCGGGCGGCGTTCACCTGCTGACGCCGCGCCGTCCGCGGCCGCGGCGACGGCGGCCCCGCACCGGACGCCGCTCGGTCTCCGGCGTCCGCCTGCCGAGGCCGTAGGGGTCGGCCGAGCGCCGCCGGAGCACCACCAGGCCCACCACGGCCAGCAGCACCAGAAGCACGGCGCCGCCCGTCCACAGCACCCAGCGGGGGACGAGCGGATCGTCGGCGAGCTGCTCGGCCAACTCCGGATCGAAGGGCGGCACGGACTCGGCGGTCGTCCCGGCGGCGGCCATCGCCCCCGGCGCGCTCAGCACCCCCGCCCCGTGGCCGGGCTGCTCCGCTCCGGCGGCGGGGGCCACGGCCCCGCCGGTGAGCGCCTCGGCCACCTGTTCCGGCTGGAGCTGCGGGTACTCGGCGCGGATCAGCGCGGCCACCCCGGCGGTGAACGCCGCGGCAGCGTCGCTTCCGGTCACGGTGGTGTACCCGCCGTCCGCGTCCAGCACGGTGACCTCCTCGCCCGGCGCGGTCAACGCGATGTGCTCGCCGCGGCTGGAGAACTCCGAGAGGGCGCCGTCGGCCCCGACCGATCCCACCGCCAGCACCCCCGGATAGGCGGCCGGGTAGACGGCCTCGCCGTCCGCGCCACCGGAGGCGACCACGACCACGCCGTTGTCCACGGCGTGCGCGACGGCGTCCCGTTCGGCCTCGTCGCCCTGCACGGAGAACGCGGCGTCGGGCAGCGGAATGCAGATGACCTGGACGCCCTCCGCCACCGCGTGGCGGATGCCCGCGGCGAGCGCCCCCGGATCCGTCTCGCCGCCTCCCGCGGCGTCGGCCTCCGCCGCCACCCGGATCGACAGGATCTCCGCCTGCGGCGCCACCCCCATGACCCCGCCGGTGTGTTCGATGCCGTGCCCGCTCGCCGCGATGATCCCGGCCATCATGGTGCCGTGCACGCCGTAGCCGTCGCTGTCGGGAGACAGGTCCTGGCCGGTGAGGTCGGGGCCGACCGTGACCTCGTCCAGGTCGGGGTGGTCGGTGACCACCCCGGTGTCCAGCAGGGCGACGGTGACCCCCGAGCCCCGCGTCTCCTCCCACACCTCGGCCGCGCCGACCGTGTCCAGCCCCCACTGGTCGAGACGCAGGTCCGCGACGTCCGCCGCTGCCGGAGCGGTCAGCGGGCCGGCGACCAGCGCCGAACAGACCCCCAGAGCGGCGACCGTCCGGCTCCGTGTCGTGCGCATGGCGGCTTCAACCTCCCGACAGCCGGTGACCTCCGGGGAGGCGCTCCGGCCGAGACTGCTGTGGGCGCACGTCATTCTTTCATGTGCTTTGTGCTGGTCAGTGTCAGTTCCACCGGTACTCCCACGCGCAGGCCGAACCGTTCCGCGGCGCTTCCGCCGTGCACGGCCAGGGCCAGCAGCCCCGCCGAGTCGGTGAGCAACAGCGGCGCGCCGACGGGGACCGCGCCGAAGGTCGGGGCGACGGCGACGCTGTGCGCGCCGCCGGGCAGGTGCACGGTGACCCGGTCGGGCGGCGCCACGGGCCCCAGGGCGGTCACCAGGTCTTCGGGAATCAGCGAGAGCTGGCAGTTGCCGAACCGGTCGACGGCGTGCACCTCGGTCCGGGCGGTGCCCGCGGTGACCTCCCGGAACGGTTCGGGGAGCTGCACCAGTCCCGCCGGGTCCACCGCGCGTCCGGCCTCGGCCAGCGGCAGCCCGGCGGCGATCCGCGCCCCGACGGGGGCGTAGACGTCCCGGCCGTGGAAGGTGTGCGACACCGGGTGCCGCCACAGCGACTCGTTGGTCAGCTCCACGGCCGCGTCGATCCCGCCGAGCGACTGGGCCGCCCAGATCATCAGCCCGTTGTCCGGGCCGACCAGCACGTGTCCTCCGGCGGCGAGCGCCACACTGCGCCGCTCGGTGCCCACGCCCGGGTCCACCACGCACACGTGCACCGCGTCCGGGAACTCGGGGACGGTGTCGGCCAGCACGGTCGCGCCGCGCCGCACGTCCCCCGGCGGGATCTCGTGGGTGATGTCGATCACCGGGAGGTGCGGGGCGTGCCGCAGCATCTGGCCCCGGCAGGCGGCCACGAAACCGTCCTGGGTCCCGTAGTCGGTGAGGAAGGACAGGCAACTGTGGCCCTCACGGTCAGTCATGTGGAGTTCCCCTCGATCTTTCACCTGGAGTCGCTACGATAGGTCGCCCCATCCGGACGAGGAGGCGTCCAATGTCAGATGCCGGACCCAGCGCCCAGGACCCGTCCGATCCCGCCCCGCCGGGACCGGACCCCGAACAGACCCAGCTCGACGAACGCGACCAGCGCATCCTCTCCTTCGAACGGCAGTGGTGGAAGCTGGAGGGCTCCAAGGAACAGGCCATCCGCGACGAGTTCGGTTTCTCCCCCACCCGCTACTACCAGCTTCTCAACAGGCTCATCGACCGTCCCGAAGCGCTCGTCTTCGACCCGATGACCGTCCGGCGGCTCCGCCGCAGGCGCGCCGACCGGCAACGGCAGCGCACCGCCCGCGCCCTGGGCATCCAGCTCTAGGCCCGACCGCGCGGGAGCGGGCCGGGACACCGGCCGGGAGTGCGGCGCGCGGCACACTCCGGCGGGGTTCCGCCGCGACCGGTTCGGGGCATACCCCCAGCGTCCAGTCCACCGAGTGGAAAGCCGTCCATGTCTCTTCTCAATCCGACGACGGAGAGCGGCAGGACCGCGCTCGACCGTATCCGCGACGCGCCTGAGCGGGCGCTCCTCGCGTTCGACTTCGACGGAACGCTCGCCCCGATCGTGCCCGATCCGCGTGACTCCCGCGCACACCCCGGCGCGGTCCCGGCGCTGAGCGCCCTGGCCCGGCGGGTGCGCGCGGTGGCCGTGGTCACCGGACGCCCCGCCGCGGTGGCCGTCGAGTACGGCGGGCTCGACGCGGTCCCGGGCATCACCGTGCTCGGCCAGTACGGCCGGGAACGCTGGGAGGACGGTCGGCTCACCGTGCCCGACCCGCCGCCCGGGGTGTCCACGGTGCGGGAGGCCCTGCCCGGGCTGCTCAAGCAACTGGGTGCGCCCGACGGCACCTGGATCGAGGACAAGCACCACGCCCTGGCCGTGCACACCCGGCGCACCGCCGACCCCGAGGCGGCGCTGGAGCTGCTCCGCGCGCCGCTGGCGGACCTCGCCGAACAGGCGGGGCTCGCGGTGGAGCCCGGGCGCATGGTCATCGAACTGCGTCCACCGGGGGTGGACAAGGGGGCGGCGCTCACCGACCTGGTCTCCGGCACCGGGGCGGAGGCGGTGCTGTACGCCGGGGACGACCTGGGCGACCTCGCCGCCTACGACGCGGTGGAGCGGCTGCGCGAGCAGGGTGTGGCCGGGGTCAAGCTGTGCAGCGGCTCCACCGAGGTCACCGAGCTGGCCCGCCGCGCCGACCTGGTGGTGGCCGGACCGTCGGGGGTGGTGGCGTTCCTGGAGGAACTCGTGGCGGCCCTGGGCGGCTGAGCACACGCCTGTCGGTACCGGATCAGTCGGCGGCGTCGGTCTCGGCGCCGCCGATCAGCCGCCGCCACGGGCCCTCGGCCAGCAGCCAGTGCGGGACGATCCGGACCGGGAACGGCACGTCGGTGGCGAACACGTTCTCCCCGAACACCTGCGCGTGCTCGACGTAGCGGTCGCCGTCGAGCCGGAACTCGGCGATGCCGGGCTTGTCGGCGGACGGGTTGACGATCCAGTACGAGGCGATGCCGAACTCGGCGTACTCGCGCAGCTTGGTGTGGTGGTCGCGGAACACGCTCTCGGGCGAGACCACCTCGACCGCGAGCAGCGGCGGCCGGGTGAGGTAGGGCCGGGTGGCGTCCTCGGTGCGGATCACCGCGAGGTCGGGGATGCGGTGGTGGGTGCCCTCGGCGCTGAGGTTGATTCCCGGGCCGGTCAGTACGGTGACGTCGTCGGGGGCCACGGCGGTCAGGTGAAAGGTCAGCCGAGACTCGATGAGGGTGTGCAGGTAAACCGGTGCGGGCGACACGTCAAGCCGCCCCCCGACCAGCTCGTACCTGCGGCCGTCGTCGGGCATCCGCCGCAGGTCCTCCACGGTCAGCGGCCGCTGCGGGGTGCGTGTCTCGCCAAGGCTCATGAGTGTCATAGTGCCTCCCATCGCTCATGGAGGCCAGTATGGCGACGGAGGGTGACAGCGGAGACGCTTTTCCGGAATCTGTGGACACGTTCTCCGGCGCCGGATCCGCACCGCGTCCGGCGCCGGAGGGAGGCGGTCAGTCCAGCGCCCGCAGCTGGTCGGCGAACCAGCGCTGCGGGGGCAGTGCCGCGGCGGCCTCCGCCAGGCGCTCGGTGCGCCGCCTGCGCTCCTCGCCGTCCATGCTCAGCGCCCGGTGCAGCGCGTCGGCGGTCTCGGTCACGTCGTAGGGGTTGACCAGCAGCGAGTCGGCGCCCAGGTCGTCGGCGGCGCCCGCCTCGGTGGACAGCACCAGCGCCACCCCGTCCAGCGACAGCACCGGCCCCTCCTTGGCGACCAGGTTCATGCCGTCGCGAATCGGGTTGACCAGCAGCACGTCGGCGAGCTGGTAGGACGCCAGGGAGCGCGGGTAGTCGTCGTTGACCTCCAGCACCACCGGCGTCCACTCGTCGGTGCCGAACTCGGCGTTGATCGCCTCGGCGGTGGCGCGCACCGACTCGGTGTAGGCGCGGTACTCCGCCACGGCGCCCCGGCTGGGGTAGGCGAACGCCAGGTGGGTGACGCGGTCGCGCCACTCGGGGCGCTCGCGCAGCAGTTCGCCGAAGGCCTCCAGGCCCCGCACGATGTTCTTGGACAGCTCGGTGCGGTCCACCCGCACGACCAGTTTGCGGTCGCCCACCCGTTCGCGCAGCCGCTCCCGCCACCGCGCCACGTCCTCGGCGGCGGCCCGCTGGCGCAGCCCCTCGGCGTCCGCGCCGAGACCGTGCACGCCGGTCCGCACGACCCGGCCGCCGTGCTCGACGGTCCGGGTGCCCCAGTTCACCGGGGCGCGCAGGAACACCTCGCAGCACCGCAGGAACGCGTCGGCCCAGCGCAGGCTGAGGAAGCCCAGGTAGTCGGCGCCGAGCATGCCCTCCAGGAGTTCCCGGCCGATCTCGGCGGGCAGCATCCGGAAGTACTCCGGCGGAGCCCACGGGGTGTGCGAGAAGTGCGCGATGCGCAGGTCCGGGCGGCGCACCCGCAGCATCCGGGGCACCAGCGCCAGGTGGTAGTCCTGCACGGCCACCTTCGCCCCCTCGTCGGCGCCGGTGAGCAGCGCCTCGGCGAAGGCGGAGTTGTAGGTCCGGTAGTCCGCCCACTCGCCGCGGAACCGGGTGCCGAACGCCGGCTTGTTGGGCGTGTCGTAGAGCATGTGGTGAACGAACCACAGTGTGGAGTTCGCCACAGAGTTGTAGGCGTTGGCGAAAACTTCGGGAGGAATGTCCAGCATGCGCACGCTGGCCCCGCCCACGTCGTAGCCGGCCTTGTCCAGCCGGCCCTCGGGAGCGGCCGCGGTGGCCTTGCGGTCGGCGTCGGACAGCGCCGCGCACACCCACAGGGTTTCGATTTCGGCCGCCACCGAACTCAGCCCGGAGACCAGGCCGCCGCCACCGCGCCGGGACCTGACGGCGCCGTCGTCCCCGATCGAGAAGGACACTGGTCCCCTGTTGGAAGCGACGAGGATCTGTGCCTTGTCCACCTGTTGGTCCACCTCTCAGCGGTCGGAGTCCGATGCCCCATTTGACTACACGGCCCATGAGTCGGCAGGAGGCGGGGCACGTCCCACGTTCTGGTTAGTCTCGCCCGCCGCACCCCCGCGCAAACCAGTCCGCCGGGTTGCGGTCCGTCACAGTCGGCTGGACCTGGGGGAAGTAGCGGACGAACTACCCCTGATGGAAAAATCGACACGCGATCCGTTATGGTGACCGACAGGTCTCGGTACGAAACCGAGCGGAAAACTTCAGATTGCTCATCCAGAGGGGTGGAGGGACACGGCCCTGCGAAGCCCCGGCAACCATCCCGGTGGACGTTTCTCGTCAGGTGCGAGGCGGCCGGGACAGGTGCCAACTCCGTCCCGTCGCCAAGGTGGCGCGGGGAAGATGAGGGGAGAACGCCTCATGGCGCTGACCGCCACGGAATCAGCCACGTCCACCGCCAACTCCTTCGGCCCCGCCGTCGCGCTGTCCTGTCGCGAGTGCGGCGCGCGCTACGACCTCGGCCCCGTCTTCGCCTGCGTCGAGTGCTTCGGGCCGCTGGAGGTCGCCTACGACTTCGGAACCGTCACCCGCGAGTCCGTCGAGCGGGGCCCGAAGAACATCTGGCGCTACAAGGCCCTGCTGCCGGTCCCGGCCGACGTCGAGAACCTGCCCACCATGAACCCCGGCCTGACCCCGCTGGTCAGGGCCGACCGGCTCGCCGCCGAACTGGGCCTGCGCTCCCTGTACGTCAAGGACGACTCCGGCAACCCGACGCACTCCTTCAAGGACCGCGTCGTGGCGATGGCCGTCGAGGCCGCCCGCGCCTTCGGCTTCACCACGCTGTCCTGCTCCTCCACCGGCAACCTCGCCGGGGCGGTCGGCGCCGCCGCGGCCCGGGCCGGGTTCCGCTCCTGCGTGTTCATCCCGGCGGGGCTGGAGGAGGCCAAGGTCGTCATGGCGGCCGTCTACGGCGGCCAGCTGGTGGCGATCGACGGCACCTACGACGACGTCAACCGGTTCTGCTCCGAGCTCATCGGCGACCCGGCCGGTGAGGACTGGGGCTTCGTCAACGTCAACCTGCGCCCCTACTACGCCGAGGGCTCCAAGACGCTCGCCTACGAGATCGCCGAGCAGCTGGGATGGCGCCTGCCCGACCAGATTGTCATCCCCATCGCCTCCGGCTCCCAGCTCACCAAGATCGACAAGGGCTTCCAGGAGCTGATCGGGCTCGGCCTGGTCGAGGACAAGCCGTACCGGGTCTTCGGGGCGCAGGCCACCGGATGCTCCCCCGTGGCCCGTGCCTGGGAGAACGGCCACGACGTGATCCAGCCGGTCAAGCCGGACACCATCGCCAAGTCGCTGGCCATCGGCAACCCGGCGGACGGGCCGTACGTGCTCGACGTCTGCCGCCGCACCGGGGGAGCGGTCGAGCACGTCAGCGACCCCGAGATCGTCGACTCGATCCGGCTGCTGGCGCGTACCGAGGGCATCTTCGCCGAGACCGCGGGCGGGGTCACCACCGGTGTGCTGCGCAAGCTGCTGGCCGCCGGGACGCTGGACCCCGAGGCCGAGACCGTGGTGCTGAACACCGGGGACGGCCTCAAGACGCTCAACGCCGTGTCCGGCACCGGCGTCACCGCGACGATCAAGCCGTCGCTGCGCGCCTTCAAGGACGCCGGGCTGCTCTGAGGCGCCGATCCATTCCTCCCGCCGCGTCGAAACCAACCAAGGAGTCCACAGCGATGAGCGTCAGTGTCCGCATTCCGACCATTCTGCGCACCTACACCAAGGGGCAGGCCGAGGTGACGGCCGAGGGGGCCACCCTCAAGGAGGTGCTGGCCGACCTGGAGGCCAACCACCCGGGCATCCAGGCCCGCATCCTCGACGACAGCGGCGCCGTCCGCCGCTTCGTCAACGTCTACGTGGGCGACGAGGACGTCCGGTTCGCCGACGGCCTGGACACCCAGACCCCGCAGGGCGTCCAGGTGTCGATCATCCCGGCGGTCGCCGGCGGCTGCTGAGCAGGCACACCCGTGCGGTACGGCCGGAGCGCGTCGCGCTCCGGCCGTACCGTTTTCCCGGGGCGCACAAAAGTTTTCGGGGATCTGTTTGGGCCGCTCTGACCTGCGGGTAGCGAGGGCGGGGAGGAGGCGCCGGACGTTTGCACTCGCATCCGGGGAGTGCTAAAAAGAGACCGTTAGCACTCTCAGGATGTGAGTGCTAAATCTCGGATCGAGACGATGAGGTCGCGACTTCCGGCAGACGGGTGCCGGTTCGCCGCGGCCATCCGTCGCGGGCGTCGGCTCGTTCCCTCGCGTATCAGCCCGGTCTCGGGAGGACTAGAACTCTATGGCAGCCAAACTGATCGCGTTTGACGAGGAAGCCCGGCGCGGCCTCGAGCGCGGTATGAACCAGCTCGCGGACGCCGTCAAGGTGACGCTCGGCCCCAAGGGCCGCAACGTCGTCCTTGAGAAGAAGTGGGGCGCGCCGACCATCACCAACGACGGTGTCTCCATCGCCAAGGAGATCGAGCTCGAAGACCCCTACGAGAAGATCGGCGCCGAGCTGGTCAAGGAGGTCGCGAAGAAGACCGACGACGTCGCCGGTGACGGCACCACCACCGCCACCGTGCTGGCGCAGGCCCTGGTGCGCGAGGGTCTGCGCAACGTGGCCGCCGGCGCCAACCCGGTCGGTCTGAAGCGCGGCATCGACGCCGCCGTGGCCCGCATCAGCGAGGAGCTGGCGAACCTCTCCAAGGAGATCGAGACCAAGGAGCAGATCGCCTCGACCGCCTCCATCTCCGCGGGCGACACCCAGATCGGCGAGTACATCGCCGAGGCGATGGACAAGGTCGGCAAGGAAGGCGTCATCACCGTCGAGGAGGGCCAGACCTTCGGGCTGGAGCTGGAGCTCGCCGAGGGCATGCGCTTCGACAAGGGCTACATCTCGCCCTACTTCGCCACCGACCTGGAGCGCATGGAGACGGTCCTGGAGGACCCGTACATCCTCATCGCCAACCAGAAGATCTCCAACAACAACGAGTTCCTTCCGGTCATCGAGAAGGTCCTGCAGTCCGGCCGCCCGCTGGTCGTCATCGCCGAGGACATCGAGGGCACCGCGCTGCAGACCCTGGTGGTCAACAAGATCCGCGGCACCTTCAAGTCCGTCGCGGTCAAGGCCCCCGGCTTCGGCGACCGCCGCAAGGCCCAGCTCGGCGACATCGCCGTGCTGACCGGCGGCCAGGTCATCACCGAGGAGGTCGGCCTCAAGCTGGAGAACACCGAGCTGGAGATGCTCGGTCGGGCCCGCAAGGTCGTCGTCACCAAGGACGAGACCACCATCGTCGACGGCGCCGGTGACGCCGCCGCGATCGCCGGCCGGGTCAACGAGATCCGCGCCGAGATCGAGCGCACCGACTCCGACTACGACCGCGAGAAGCTGCAGGAGCGTCTCGCCCGCCTGGCCGGCGGTGTGGCCGTCATCAAGGCCGGTGCCGCCACCGAGGTGGAGCTCAAGGAGCGCAAGCACCGCATCGAGGACGCCGTCCGCAACGCCAAGGCCGCGGTCGAGGAGGGCATCCTGCCCGGTGGTGGTGTCGCGCTGCTGCAGGCCAGCGTCACCGCCTTCGAGAAGCTGGAGCTGGAGGACGACGAGGCCATCGGCGCCAACATCGTCCGCCGCGCCGTCGAGGAGCCGCTGAAGCAGATCGCGATCAACGCCGGCCTCGAAGGCGGCGTCGTCGTGGAGAAGGTGAAGAGCCTGGAGCCCGGCGTCGGCCTGAACGCCGCCACCGGCGAGTACACCGACCTGTTCAAGGACGGCGTCATCGACCCGACCAAGGTCACCCGCTCCGCGCTGCAGAACGCCGCCTCCATCGCCGGTCTGTTCCTGACCACCGAGGCCGTCATCGCCGAGAAGCCGGAGAAGCCCGCTCCGGCCGCTCCGGGCGGTGACATGGGCGGCATGGACTTCTAGTCCGGTCGACCTCGTCTGCCTCCTTGAGGGGACGGCCCCGTCGGGGCCGTCCCCTTCCGCTGTCTCTCCCCGGACGCGGGGCTCAGCCCGACACCAGCCCCCGCCGGGCCAGCTCCGTCAGCACCCGCACGCCCGCCGGGGCGCACCGGCCGGCGTCGGCCCGGGTGAACCAGGCCAGTTCCGCGATCTCGGAACGGGGGGCGAGGCTCCCCGTGAACGCGGCGGTGTAGCAGGCCAACCGGACCCGGGTGCCCTCCGGATAGCCGTGCGCCGCCTCGTCGACCACGGTGAACAGCCGCAGCGTCGCCGGATCGAGCCGCACCGACACCTCCTCGGCGACCTCGCGGACCAGTGCCTCGGCGTCGCTCTCCCCCGGTTCGCGTTTGCCGCCCGGGAAGTAGAAGACCTCCTTGCCCCTGGGGCGCACCTTGAGCACCCTCCCGTCGCGGACGTACACCCAGGCCAGCGCGTCCACAACGGCGGGCGCGGCGGAGTCGGAGAAGCCCATGCCCCCACCCTAGGCCCCTCCGCGGTCCACCCGGTTTGCCGGGAACCGGGCGCCCGAGTCGGACTTTCCGGGGTACCGTCGAGGAGTGTCGTCCTTGACAGCCCGGACCGGGACCGCGTCCGCGGTGGTCGCGGCGCTGGCGGCACTGGCGGCCGCGGACGGCGTGATGGCGGCCGCGTACCTGCTGTTGGCCTTCACGGAATCGGGAGACAAGGTGTTCTGCGGTGACCCGCTGGAGCAGGGCTACCAGAAGTGCGTCGACCAGATGGAGCTGTTCGCCGGGGCCTCGCTGATCCCCGCGGTGCTCGCCCTGGTCCTCATGGTGGCCGCCTTCACCGCCCCCGTTCTCAGAGCCAAACCGGCCCTGCGCGCCCAGACCCTCGGGTACTCGCTGGTGGCCTGGGTGATCGCGGGAGGCACCGTGCTGATGGGCTGGCTGCCCGCGATCTAGGCGCGTCACGATCTTGCCAGGGATGGCCCCCGGCCTGCGGTTTCGTGCCCGTTCGTGTCAAGATCACGGCCGGTTCCGGCTGAGCGCGCTCATGCCCAGGGTGCGGAGAAGACGTCGCAGAGCGGGCCGCACTGCTCACCTCCACCACCTGCCCCCCCGCCAAGCGCGGCGACCATGTCCCCGGGGCCAGAATCGGCGTGGCCGATGGCCCTGGGGACATGGTCGCCACGGGTCAGAGGTCGCCGCCCGCCAGCACGTCGCCGGCGTCGACGACCCGGTAGGCGTAGCCCTGTTCGGCGAGGAAGCGCTGGCGGTGGGCCGCGTAGTCCTGGTCGAGGGTGTCGCGGGCCACCACCGCGTAGAAGCGGGCGGAGCGGCGGTCGCCCTTGGGCCGCAGCACCCGGCCCAGCCGCTGCGCCTCCTCCTGGCGGGAGCCGAAGGCCCCGGAGATCTGGACGGCCACGGACGCCTCGGGCAGGTCCACGGAGAAGTTCGCGACCTTGGACACCACCAGCAGGCGCAGCTCCCCCGACCGGAACGCGTCGAACAGCCGCTCCCGCTCCCGCACCGGGGTGTCCCCCTTGACGACCGGTGCGCCCAACTCCGCGCCGATCTCGTCCAACTGGTCGAGGTAGGAGCCGATCACCAGCGTCCGCTCGGCGGCGTGCCGCCGTACCAGTTCCCGCACCACCGAGGTCTTCGCGGCGGTGGAGGCGCAGAACCGGTAGCGGTCCTCCGGGTCGGCGGTGGCGTAGGCCAGCCGCTCGGACTCGCTCAGCGTGACCCGCACCTCCACGCAGTCGGCCGGGGCGATCCAGCCCTGGTTCTCCATCTCCTTCCAGGGGGCGTCGTAGCGTTTGGGGCCGATCAGGGAGAACACGTCGTCCTCGCGGCCGTCCTCGCGCACCAGCGTCGCCGTCAGCCCCAGCCGGCGGCGCGCCTGGAGGCCGGCGGTCATCCGGAAGACCGGCGCGGGCAGCAGGTGCACCTCGTCGTAGACGATCAGCCCCCAGTCCCGCGCCTCGAACAGCTCCAGATGGGTGTGCGCGCCCCCGCGGCGCAACGCCATGACCTGGTAGGTGGCGATGGTCACCGGACGGATCTCCTTGCGGGAGCCCGAGTACTCGCCGACCTCCTCGGGGGTGAGCGAGGTGCGGCGCAGCAGCTCGGACCGCCACTGGTGCACCGACACGGTGTTGGTCACCAGGATCAGCGTGGTGGCCCCGACCCGGGCCATCGCCGCCGCGCCCACCACGGTCTTGCCCGCTCCGCACGGCAGCACGACCACGCCGGAGCCGCCCGCGGCGAAGCTGTCGACCGCCGCACGCTGGTAGTCGCGCAGCCGCCAGCCGTCCTCGACCAGGTCGATCGGGTGCGCCTCGCCATCGACGTACCCGGCCAGGTCCTCGGCGGGCCAGCCCAGTCTGATCAGGGCCTGTTTGAGGTTGCCGCGTTCGCTGGGGTGCACCACCACGGTGTCGTCCCCGAGACGCTCCCCCAGCATCGGCCTGAGCCTGCGGGAGCGCACCACCTCCTCCAGCACCGCCCGGTCCGACGCCTCCAGCACCAGGCCGTGCGCGGGGTGGGCGAGCAGCCGCAGCCGCCCGTAGCGGTCCATCGTCTCGGTGATGTCCACCAGCAGCGAGTGCGGCACGGGATAGCGCGAGTAGGTCAGGAGCGTGTCCACGACCTGTTCGGCGTCGTGCCCGGCGGCCCGCGCGTTCCACAGCGCCAGCGGCGTCACCCGGTAGGTGTGCACGTGCTCCGGTGCGCGCTCCAGCTCCGCGAACGGCGAGACGGCCCGACGGCACTCGTCGGCCAGCTCGTGGTCGACCTCCAGCAGCAGTGTCCTGTCGGACTGGACGATGAGCGGACCGGACACGTGGACCTCGCACAGGAGCCGGAGACGGCGAACCGACACCGGACCGGGCGCCCCGGTACGGGAGCGGACGGCGGGCCGGCGTCGTGTTCGGAGTCTACGTCCGCGCCGGGGGGCGCGGACGCGGGCCGGCGCTGCTCAGACCGTGCTGAGCGTCACGAACAGCACGAGCAGCAGCACCAGGAAGCCGATGTGGATGAAGTTGCTCAGCCACGCCCAGCGGACGTAGCGGTCGAACTCCTCGGGGTCCTGGTCCTTGCTGAGGGCCACGGCGGCCAGCACGATCCCGATGACGTCGGTGACCCCCACGCAGGTCAGGGTGAGGATGATCGCGATGATCAGCGCGAGGACCGCGTTGCCCCTGGCCAGTGGGGGACCGGAGTGCGAGGGCTGCCCGGGCGGGACGGGCGGGAACCCGGGTGGGGGAGCGGAGTGCCAGGAGAAGCCGGGAGCACCGGAGACGCCACCGCCCGGACTCGGGGGCTGGGGGCCGGAGCGGCCGCCCCAGAAGTCACCCGAGTCGGGCCACTGGCTGTTCATGAGTTCCGCCCTCTCTTCGATCCATGTTCTCCACATGGCGGAGCGCAGGTCGCGATGTCGGTCAGTAGTTCAGCTCCGGCGAGACCACCCCTTCCACCCAGGAGCCCGCCTGGGTGAGGAGCACGCCGAAGGAGATGAGCATGACCAGGAGCATCACGGCGCCGGCGCCGAGGCAGTACCAGGAATACCTGGTAAGAGTTTCGGCCTGAGTGTAGAGCCCCTGATCCCGCTTGTGCGCGGCACGTACCGCGAAGACGATGCCCAGGACGCCGAACAGCCAGTTGGCGCAGCACAGGAAGGTGAGCGCGTGCAGCATGAGCGCCATCGTGGAACTGCTCGAACCGGAGGGCCGGGGCCCCGCCTCGCTCTCGGAGCGGTCCCCGTCCCGCTCGCGTGCGACCCGGCGGACCCGAGGCGGCGGCTGGTCGCGGGGGTCGGAGGCTCCGGGGGGCAGCGACGGGTTGCTCATGGGGGAGAAACCTCGATTCCGTACACCGGCAGTGGCTGGTCCCATCTCATCAGAATCCGTGTTCCGGTGCCGAGAGGAGCACACCGCGCCGGGTCAGGAGCGGGGCCGCGGCTCCTCCCCGCCGGGACCGCGCGCCTCGCCCGCGCGGATCGCGCGCACCGCCGCCGCGCGCTGCCGGGGGCCGAGCGGCCGCGGTGCGGCGGGGTGCGCGTCCGCCGGGACCTCGGCGGCGCGGCGGATCGGCGGACGGGTCAACTGCACCGATCCGTCCGCGGTCTCGGCCACCGGGTGGTAGCCCAGGGCGGAGAGCCGGTCCAGCAGGACCGGTCGGCTCACCCGGGACGCCACGACGGTCGGAGCGAGCGGGAACAGCACCAGGTCGGCGGCGCGGCGGTCGCCGAGCAGTTGGCCCAGCACCGCGGGGTCGTCGCAGCGCAGGTAACTGGAGGCGGCGCCCACGCGCAGCCGGCCGTGCCTGCGGGCCACATCGGCCACCAGGTAGCGCAGCGGCTGCGGCAGCGGCGTGGCGGAGTGCCGCTCCAGCAGCGCGAGGATCTCGTCGGCGCCGCGGCCCGCGTCCAGGGCGCGCCGGACCGAAGCCTCACCGAACCGGTAGACGGTCGCTCCCCCGGTCGACTCCACGTCGGCGAGCAGCGCCAGCTCCCGGGCCAGCGGGGCGGTGAGCGGGCCGGGGGCGACCGCGGTCAGGTCGCTCTGCACCAGGATGTGGTCGACCGGCTCGGGCAGTTCGGCGGCGAGCAGGGCGAGTGCGGTGGACGCGGACGCGCTGCCGGGGTCGGCCAGGAGGGCGTGCGCGTACGGGGCGAGCGCGCCGCGGCCGGTCACGCCCAGGACGGCGGCGTCGTCCAGCGTGTGGCGCACCAGTTCCGCGACGACCGGGCCGTGGCGGCGCGGCCGCAGCCAGCCCAGCCGTTCCACCAGCGACTCGGTCGACGGCGCGTGCCCCGCGGGCAGTTCGGCGAGCGCCGCCAGCACGTCGTGCCGTACCTCGGGGGCCCACCGGTGGTCCAGCCCTTCGCCGAGGACGTTGCGGCTCCTGCCGCGCGCGTCCTTCGCCACGCAGCGGCCCGCCACCCGGGGGGAGCGCCGCCACGCCGAGGCCAGCCGCAGCCAGCGGCGGGCGGGCTCCTCGGCCAGCCACGCGTCGTACTCGGCGGTGGGCAGCCACTCGGCGTTCCCGCCGCCGCGGCCGAGCAGCCCGGCCGCGTGCACCGTCTCCAGCAGCACCGCGGCACCGCGCTCGTCGGTGTCCAGCAGGCGGGCCGCGGCGCGCAGGTCGCGCATCCCCAGTCCGCCGTTGCGCAGCATCCCCGGCGGATCGTCGGCCCACGCCGTCAGCAGTTCCTCCACCGCGCGCAGCACCGTGAAGACCTGCCCCGCCGCCGCGCGGACCACCGACGCGGCGGGGCGGGCGACGGCGGACAGGACCGGGGCGGCCGCCTCGACCTTCGGGAACACCCGGCCGCCGCGCAGGTGCAGGGCCACCTCCCGGGGCAGCGTGATCGTGGTGTCGTCGGTGGCGACGAGCAGTCCCAGCGCCAGCAGGCGGTCGATGGGGGAGGCCGCCGAGGCGAGCGACACGCTGCGTCGGGCGTTGGCGACGCTGCCGTGCGGCGGGCCCCACAGCAGCCGGTCCAGCACGGTGCGGGCCGGGGCGCCGGCGGCGGAGAGGAGTCCGTCCAGCCGTCCCGGCCGGGTGAGTTCGGCGGTGATCCGCGCCGCCGGTTCGCCTTCGGCGTACCCGGTGGGCAGGCCCAGGTCGGCGGCCAGGCGGTTGAGCCGGTCCAGGGGGTGGCCGAAGAGCAGGGCGGCCAGGGGAGGCCCGAGGCCGGCGGGCTGGTCGAGGAGGTCGCGCAGCACCGCGACCGGCCGCAGCACCGCCCCGTCGGTCCAGACCAGGGCGGCGGTGCGCAGGCGGGTCAGGGCGGGGGCCAGGGCGCTCTCCGGGAGGTCCAGGGCGGCGGCCAGCGCGGCCCGGTCGGTGCCGAGCGGGGGCCCCGAGCCCAGCGGGTCGCCCAGGGCCAGCAGTGCTTCCGCCACCTGGAGGCTGAACCGGTCGAGGCGGTCCAGGGCGCACAGCACCGAGAGGCGGGAGGCGGCGCGCGCGGCCAGTTCCGTGAACCCGGCGGGGACGGGGGCGGCCAGGTCGGGGCGTGTTTCCAGCAGCCCGTCCAGTTCGGCGTCCGACAGGCCCCGCAACCAGGAGGTGTAGGTGGGGACGCGCCCCGTGTCCCGGCGGGTCGCAGGCTCGGTGTCGTCGCTCATCGTTGTCTCACGCTATGCCATCGCCGCGCACGGTCGCGCGGGCGGGCGCGCGTCCCGCCAACCCGGGGCAAACGATCCGGAATATCCCCGCATATCCGCGGTTGGCGGTCGTGTCGCTCGGCCGCGGCGACGGAGGATGGTCACGCGTCCCAGCCCTGGCGTGCGGCTGTCTCGGTAGGTCCGTCCCGTACGTGCCGAGGCCAGTGGACGGCGGCGGCGACCGCCGGTGGAGCCCGTCACCGTAGCGGCCGCCGACCGCGGCGGCAGTCCGGGACCGCCGGATCCCGTCCCACAACTCCGCAACCGGTGGTACGCGGATGCCGCGAGTGAGAGGCCCGGAACAACGGTTTTCCGGGCCTCTCGTCCGTTCCGCGGGAGGGGACGGAAGGCAGGTTCCGGAAAACGGCGTCAGTGGGAATTAACTTGCTTTTTGTTTGTTTTAAGAGAGTTATACGGTGGCTGTCCCCGACAGCCGCGGTTAGCCTGAAAGACCCGTCCGATGTTGGAGGGGCGGGGGTCCGTGGCCTGCGGTCCCGGTGAGACCGGCGTGGGTCCGGTCCCCCGGTGTTTCGACTGCGAAAGCGAAGAGGTCACACGTGCCCACTGGCAAGGTCAAGTGGTACGACGCGGGCAAGGGTTTCGGTTTCCTCACCAAAGACGACGGCGGCGAGGTCTTCCTGCATGCCTCGGCGCTTCCGCCTGGCACGACCACGCTCCGTCCCGGGCAGCGGGTCGAGTTCGGGGTCGTGGAGGGGCGCAAGGGTTCCCAGGCGCTCCAGGTCCGACTGCTCGAAACACCGCGGTCGGTGGCCAAGGCGCTGCGCAAGAAGCCGGACGAGATGGTGGTCATCATCGAGGACCTGATCAAACTGCTCGACGGTGTGTCCAACACCTACCGCAGGAACAAGCATCCCGACCGCCGGGAGGCGGCCAAGATCGCCCAGGTGCTGCGGGTGGTCGCCGACGACATGGAACTTTGATCCCCGCACGGACGCGCCCTGTGGCAGACGCCACAGGGCGCGTCCGCGCTTTTCGGAGGGGATGAGCCGGTAACGGTCGGCTATCGATCCCCCCTGTGGTCAAGCCGGTGCTCGTAATCAGCGAAAATGGAGATGTGAGACGCACCCGTCGATCCCCCGTACCAGACAAGGCGTGTATCGAGGCGCAGGATCTCGCTCGTGCGGCGGCCGCCGAGATCGGACGCCCCGAGTGGGTCGGTGAGCACCTCGGCACCCAGGTCGAGGACAACCGCCTGGTCACCCACTTCTTCGAGTGCCTGGATCCCGCCTATCCGGGCTGGCACTACGCGGTCACGGTGGTGCGCGCCGCCCGGGCCAAGTACGTCACCGTCAACGAGTCGGTGCTGCTGCCCGGACCGGACGCGCTCATCGCACCCGAGTGGCTGCCCTGGAAGGAGCGCCTGCGCCCGGGCGACCTCGGCGTGGGCGACCTGCTGCCCGCTCCCGCCGACGACGATCGGCTGATGCCGGGCTACGCCCAGATCGCGGACGAGGAGCTCGCCGAGGACGGCGAGGACAAGCAGATGCTGTGGGAGTTGGGGCTGGGCCGGGCCCGAGTGCTGTCGGAGGCGGGGCGCGAGGCCGCGGCCAAGCGCTGGTACTCCGGTCCGTCCGGGCCGCACAGCCCCATCGCCAGCGCCGCCCCGGCCAAGTGCGCCACCTGCGGGTTCATGGTTCCGCTGGCGGGTGAGCTGCGGCAGATGTTCGGGGTGTGCGCCAACGAGTACGCGCCCGACGACGGCCGGGTGGTCTCCCTCGACCACGGCTGCGGGGCGCATTCGGAGGCCGCGCTGCCCGAGACCGGGTCCGAACCGCTCACCCCGGTGGTCGACGAGATGGGCTACGACACCATCGTGTTCGACGACACCAGCGAACTGGAACTGGTCTCCTCGGAGCAGCAGACCCGGAAATAACCGGAGGGCCTGACCGTTTCCGGTCAGGCCCTTTCGCGTACTGAAACGGTTCAGTTACGCTGCGGGCCCATGCCTTTCAATGAGATACGGGAACTCTTCGACCCGGGCCGCCCCCACCACACGGCAGCCGGCCCCCGCCCGGTCCGGCTCCACCTGGCGAGGCCGGAACGGGCGGGGCGCGTCCCCCTGGTGCTGCTGTCGCACGGCACCGGCGGTTCCGCCGAGCAGATGTCCTGGCTGGCCGAACCCCTGGCGGAGGCGGGCTTCCTCGTCGCGGCGGTGGACCACCACGGCAACAACCACCGCGACGGCTTCACCGTGCCGGGGTTCGCCTTCTGGGCGGACCGGCCCCGGGACCTGACCTTCGCCCTGGACCACCTCCTCGACCACGAGCAGGTCGGCGCGGTGGGCGCGGCGGGGTTCTCCCTCGGCGGCTACACCGCCGCCGCCCTCGTGGGCGCGCGCCTGGCGCGGCAGCCGATCGAGGCGGTCCTGCGGGGCGACCACCCGCTGCCGTCCCCTCCCGAGTACCCGACCCTGGCCGAGGAGATCCTCGCGCTGCCCGCCGAGACCACCGCCTCCTGGCCGCAGAGACTGGCGGCCGACCACACCGACCCGCGGGTGCGCTGCGCCTTCCTCGTCGCCCCGGCCTCCGGCGGGATTCTCGACACCGGTTCCCCCGCACGGGTGCGCCGACCGGTCGCGGTGCGCTGGGGCGACGCCGACACCGTCGTACCGCCCGAGACCGTCCGCGGGTACCTCGACGCCCTGCCCGGGGCAGAGGGGCGCTCCGTCGGCGCGGACGTCGGCCACTACGAGTTCCTGTGCCTGGCCGAGCCGGGAAGCCCGCTGTACGAGGCGGTCCGGTCGGGGGAGCCGGTCCGCGCCGCGGTGGCGGCCGAGGCCGTGGAATTCTTCCGGCGCCACCTGGAATGATGACGCTCTGGTCGACCGAGGGCCGACCGGGGCCGGAGTCCCCGGACGGCCGCCCCACACAGCCGAGGAGCAAGCGCGTGCGCAGTGAACTGTTCAGCCAGGCCCAGGAGAACGACCTGCCGGGCATGTCCCTGCAGAACCCGCGGATGCTGCGGGTCGCCTGCGACGGCGAGTTCTACGCGCGCAGGGGGGCGATGGTGGCCTACCAGGGCGACATCGACTTCGCCTTCCAGGGGTCGGGGGCCAGGCGGTTCGCCAAGAAGATGCTCACCGGCGAAGGCCTGCCGCTCATGCGGGTCTTCGGGAAGGGCGACGTCTTCCTGGCCCGGGACGCCTGGGAGATTCACATCCTCGACCTGGAGGACGAGTCGATCACCGTCAACGGCCAGAACGTGCTCGCCTTCGAGAGCGGACTGGAGTGGAACATCCACCGGGTGCGGGGCATGGGCATCATCGCCGGGGGCCTGTTCAACACGGTCTTCACCGGCCGGGGGCGGGTCGCCATCGCCTGCCACGGCACCCCGGTCCTGCTCAACGTCGACCAGCCGACCTACGTCGACACCAAGGCCGCGGTCGCCTGGTCCACCTCGCTGGACACCAGCCTGCGCAGCACCGTGAAGGCGGGCGCGCTCATCGGCCGCGGCAGCGGAGAGGCGTTCCAGCTCGTCCTGGAGGGCCGGGGGTTCGTCCTGGTCCAGGCGTCCGAGGGCGCGGTGCGGGCGGTGCAGCAGGGCTGAGCGGAGCCCGTCACTCCAGGTCGGCCTCGGCGCGCAGCACCGGCAGGGTCTGCGGGTCGCGCAGCAGCGCCGCGACGAGGTGGCGGCGCGCCCACTGGCCGGTGGCCCAGCACAGGGCGCGGGCCAGCCCGTCGGTGGTCGAGGCGTGTAGGTGGCCGTCCACGCAGCGCCACTCCACCGCGACCCCGTCCACCCGCAGCTCCTCGTGGTGCAGGTAGGTCAGCGGGGTCTCGCCGAGGAACGCCCGCACCTCGTCGGGGACCTGCCGGACCTCCCCCGAGGAGGTGACGCGGCCCTCGACCACCTCGGAGGCCAGGTCCAGGTCGAGCACGTCGGCCAGGGCCGCGGCGCGCTCCACCGGCCCCAGCACCACCGGCCGCCCGGTGAGCAGCGGCAGCAGGTCGGGCGCGTCCACCACCACGGTGTCCTCGGCGTCGGCCACCACCACCGCCCCACCCCGCACCGCGCGCACCCGCTCCGGCGGCGACACCCGGTCGGCGGGCACCTCGGCCAGCGCCGCCCACAGCCGGCGCAGCACGGCGCGGGGCACCCGGCGCTCCGGGTCGCCCAACCGGTCCAGCAGGTCGTCGGGACCGTCCGGATCGGCGAGCAGCCTGTCCAGGTCCGAGCGGACCCCCAGGGCGCGGGCGAACTCCGGGTCCAGCGCCACGGGGATCTCGTCGTAGAGGCCGACGAGCGCGGGATCCGCGTCGGCGGTGCGCGACTCCACGGGGGTGCGGCCGCCCAGCAGCGCACCCGTGCGCAGCCACCACGCCGTGTAGGAGGGCACGTCCACCACCCGCCCGTCGCCGGTGAACACCCGGGCCGGTTCGACGACGGCCGCGCGGGGACCGGGGGCCGCCAGCAGTTCCAGCACCCGCGGCCAGCGGTCCTCCCGGACGAACTCCAGGTCGCGCACGCCCACCAGTTCGGGGACGATCGGAGGCAGTTCGGGGTGGCCGAGCAGCGCCGAGACCTCGGCCGCCCACTCCGCCACACCGTCCAGCGGGACCTCGTCGGGGTTCTCCGCCAGCACCGCGCCCAGCGTCACGTCGTGCGCACGGTGCACGGTGAACAGCCGCACCACGCCCACCGACTCCAGCGTCTCGGTGTCGTAGGCCTCCGCCAGGTCGTCGGCGAGCACCCCGAAGGGCGCGTCCTCGACGAGGAGGTCCAGCAGCGGACTGTCGGGGTGCAGCAGTTCGGCGGCGGGCGAGTAGTCGCCCTCGGTGTCCCGCAGCGCCAGTTCGGCCAGCCACGGCTCGTCGTCGACCGTGGTGGCCGACGCCGCGACCAGCTCCAGCACGGCCCGGGCGATCGTGTCGGGGTCGTCGGAGTCCAGCGAGTTCTCGACGGCGGCCCGGGTCATCGGATCGGTGAGGACCGCGCGTTCGTTCGCCTCGACCGCGCCGAGCCGGACCAGCAGCGGGTCGACCGCCTCGGGATGCACGATCCGCAGCCCCAGCGGCTCCAGCGCCGCGGCGTCCAGCGCGCCCGAGGTGAACGACGCCCCGGTGGGCAGCAGCAGGCCGCGGGGGCCGCGCACCAGCCGCCCGTCCCACAGCGGCACCGGAAGCGCCCCCAACTCGCCGAGGTCCGCGCCGCGCTGCCCGGCCGCGCGCAGCGCCGCGTACAGCCGCGCCCACCAGGCGGGCCGCCGGTCCAGGCCGGCGAGCAGGTCGGCGAGGTCGGCGAGGGAGACGCGGCGCAGCCGCAGCGCGCGCAGTCCGGGGTGGTGCAGGTCGGCGTCCCCGGGCAGCGCGTTGGGCACCAGGTCGTCCAGCACCTCCAGCAGGGTGTCGCCGCCCTCGACGACCACGGCGTCGCGGGGGCGGACGGGGTCGCCCGTGACGGTCCGCAGGAACGGGACGTCCGGCAGCAGCCGCGTCACGCGGGCGCGGAAGCGGGCGTCGAACTCGGCGCCGCCGAGCCGCTCCAGGGGGACCAGGTCCCAGGTGGCGGGGGCGTCCAGGCGGCACAGCAGTTCGGTGTAGGCGGTGGCCGCGGCGTCGAGCAGGGTGTCGGCCGCCGGACCGGGGGCGATGCGGCGGCGGTCCGGGGACAGCGGGAACGTGCCGATCAGCAGGGCGGGAACGGGCAGTTCCTCGTCGCTGGGGGTGGGGGCGTGCACCACGCGGGGCACGTCCGCGGGCAGCGCGGCCGCGCCTCCGGTCGGGTCGAGCGCCACCGCCCAGGTCAGCGACCAGTCGCGGCGGTCGCGTTCCTCGACGGGGCGGTCGGCCAGCTCCTCGGGCGTGAACCGGCCCGACCTGGTCAGGGTGCGCCAGTGGGTGACGTGCTCGCCTCCGGCGTCGACGCTGCGGACGGTGACCGTGCCGTCGGAGCCGGGCGCGGAGTACAGGGACCGGACCTGCCCGTCGGCGTCGATCTCGATCTCGGCCAGCCAGGGGAGGGCCAGCAGCAGCGCCTGCCCGGCCTCGGCCAGCTGCAGGGCCAGGCGCGCGCCCGCGTCGGCGTCGCGCAGTTGCAGGACGACGGCGCTGTCGTAGCCCTCGGGCGGGCGGGTGCCGTCGGCGAACGGCAGCCGCAGCAGCGGCACCCGGCGGTCGCGCCGCGCGAGTTCCTCGGCGAGTTCGGGGCGGGCCCGTCCGGTGGCCACCAGCGCGTCGTGGACCAGGGCGGCGGCGCGTTCCCGGCTCCACCGGACCGCGCCGTCCCGGGAGGCCAGGACCACGTCGTCGCTGATCGACGCGACCGAGGTGAAGCCGACGCCGAAGCGGCCCACGGCGGCGGCGTCGCGTTTGGCGGAGGCGCGCAGGGTGGACAGCGACTCCACGCCCTCGGCGGTGAGGGGGGCGCCGGTGTTGGCGGCGGTGAACTCGCGGCCGCGCAGCACCAGCCGCAGCCGTCCCCGCACTCCCGCGCGCTGGGCGGCGTCGGCGGCGTTCTGCGCCAGTTCCACGACCACCCGGTCCCGGTAGCCGCCGAGGGCGTAGTCCTCCTCGGCGTTGGCGTCCTCGCGGAAGCGCGCAGGAGAGGCGGCCCAGCTGTCCAGGACCCTCGTGCGCAGTTCGGTCACGCCGAACGGGTCGGCCATCGTGTGTGTCAAGGAGACCTCCCCAGAACCGGTGCGGCACCACCGTAGACGACGGTTCCGACGGGGGGATGCGCGCGGTGTCCTTCCCCGGTGAAATCTCGGAAAACCCCGAGATCCCGCACCGGGGCGATGCGGGCCTCCCCGGCACGGCCGGGGCGCCGGGGTCACCGGGCGACGCGGAAGAAGCCCTCCGCGATCAGCCCGCGCAGCGACGCCGGGGTCCGCTCCCGCAGCGCCGCCGGGTCCTGGCCGATCAGCTCCGCGATCGCGTCCAGCAGCGGCCCCACCGGGATCGTGCCGTCGCACACCCCCGCCAACGCGGCCTCGACCGTGCCCACCTGCGCCACGCGGCGCAGCCCCGTGGTCTGGCGGAGCAGGATCCGCTCCGGGTCGGGGGCGCCCGGCACGCTGATCCGCTCCTCCCGGACCCCCGGCACCAGGGCCACCCGGGCCGCCAGCAGGGCCGCGTCGGTGAGGCGGTGCGCGGTCATCGCCCCGTCCACCACGTCCGGCAGGTACGGGCCGACCGGCTGGTCGATCTCGTGGCGCAGCTCCTCCACCCGTACCGTGGCGTCCTGGGCGGCGTCGTTGCGCAGGCAGATCCACCCGAAGCCGATGCCCTTGACGCCCTCCCGCTCGAAGTAGTCGAGCCAGGCGTCGTAGCGCGCCGTGTACTCGGGGCTGTCCTGTTCGCAGGAGTCGCGCAGCCACAGCTCCACGTACTCGGCCGGGTCCTGCACGTCCCGCTGGACCACCCAGCCGGAGCACCCCGTGCCCGCGACCCAGCCGCCGACGCGGTCGCGCCAGTCCTCGCCGTCGACGTGCAGCCAGTTGGCGAGCAGCTGGCACCAGCCGCCGTCGGTGAGGTACGCCGGGGCGGCCGAGACGATCTCGGCGCACACCGAGTCGCCGGGCAGGTCCGACTCCCGGTAGGCGTAGCGGGCCGCACCGGGGGTGACCACGAACGGCGGGTTGGAGACGATCAGGTCGAACCGCTCCCCGCGGACCGGTGCGTACAGCGACCCCTCGCGGGTCTCGACGTTGTCCAGACCGGACAGCGCACAGCTGATCCGGGTCATCCACAGGGCGCGCGGGTTGACGTCGGTGGCGCAGACCCGGTCCGCCCGCTCCGCCAGGTGCAGCGACTGCACGCCGCAGCCGGACCCCAGGTCGAGGGCGCGGTCCACGGGACCGTCCACGACGAGCTGGGCCAGGGTGGCCGAGGCCCCGCCCGCGCCCACCACGTGGTCCGGGCGGGGCTGCCCCCGCCCCGGGCGGACGGTCGGATCGGAGACGGTGTAGCCGGGGCGGCCGTCGGCCAGCTCCCACGGTTTCACCTGCACCAGGGCGCGCACCCGGCCGTCGCGCACCGTCAGCAGGCCCGCCTCGGCGAGTTCGGCGAGCGGCAGGGCGCGCAGCGCGGCCTCCGGCACCGCCTCGCCCAGCCACCACAGGCGCAGCAGCAGGCCGAGGCGCTCCTCGCCGCCGGTCGCGCGCAGGGCGGGGATCAGCTGTTCACGTGCCAGAGCCCGCGCCGCGGTGTCACCGAGCCGGTCGCGGACCCCGGAGACGGTGTAGTCGGCGTCGAGCAGGATGCCGCGCAGCCGGTCGGCGAGGTGCGGCGACAACGGGCGGAACGTTTCGGACACCCGTTCATTATCGAGGACATTCTCGTGGAGCGGGGGCGGATCAGGGCTGGGACTGCCCGGAAACCTCGCCGACCTCCCCCCGGTCGGGGGCCGACTCCGGCCGGGGGGCCGGGGCGGGGCCCTCAGGGAGTTCCGCGGCGCGCCGGGCCCGGCGGCGCTCCTCGGCCTCGGCGCGGCTGCGCAGCAGGCGGGGGACGTACCAGAAACCGAACACGCCCAGGGTGATTCCGGTCACGCAGACCCAGATCCACCACCGGTCGTCCTCGGGAAGCCGGTCGCCCTGGAGGAGGAGGACGATCAGGGCGACGGTCCACGCCGCCGTGCCCACCGCCGCCGGGACGCGGTAGTCGGACTCGTGGACCTCGGGGTCGGGCTGCCGGGGTTTACGCACGTTTTCAGGCTAGACGATCCGCGCGCGGTCGCCGCCCGCCGCGGGTGTCCCGAGTGTGACCTCGCTGACGTGTGAGAACTCGGAACGGATCTGATGTTTGGCCGTGACCAGGGGCTGTCAGATTAGAGCGAGTGAGTGAGTCCTCTACCCCAGTCTCCGAAGTGCCCTCCTCCAAGCGCACCGGTCTCCCCGCCACGCTCGACCGCTACTTCAAGGTCAGTGAGCGCGGCTCGAACTTCGCCCGTGAGGTCCGCGGCGGTCTGGCCACGTTCTTCGCGATGGCCTACATCGTCGTCCTCAACCCGCTGATCATCGGCACGGCGCCCGACATCAACGGCGACACCCTGGGCATCCCGCAGGTGGCTGCGGTGACCGCGCTCGTCGCCGCGATCTCGTCCATGCTGATGGGCGTCATCAGCCGCTACCCCTTCGCGATCGCCTCGGGCATGGGCCTCAACGCGATCGTCGCCTACGTACTGGCGCCCATGATGACCTGGTCCGACGTGATGGGCCTGGTGGTCATCGAGGGCGTCATCATGCTGGTGCTCGTGCTCACCGGCTTCCGCAACGCGGTCTTCAACGCCGTGCCCCCCTCGCTCAAGAGCGCGATCGCGGTCGGGGTGGGCCTGTTCCTCGCCCTGATCGGCTTCGTCAACGCCGGTTTCGTGCGGCCCGGCAGCGGCACCCCCGTCCAGCTGGGGGTGGGAGGCTCCCTGGACGGATGGCCGATCCTGGTGTTCGTCCTCGGCCTGGTGGCCACCATCATCCTGATGGTGCGCAGGGTCAAGGGGGCGGTGCTGATCGGCATCGTCTTCGCCACGGTCCTGGGCATCGTGATCGAGGCGGTGGCCAAGGTCGGCCCCAAGACCGGCGCGGACGGCGAGGTGAACGACCTGGGCTGGTCGCTGACCGTGCCCGAGGTGCCCACCTCGGTCGGCGACCTGGTGTCGCTGCCGGACCTCAGCCTGATCGGCCAGTTCAACCTGCTCGCCGACTGGCGGAGCCTGGGCGTCGCCACGGTGCTCATGCTGCTGCTCACCCTGCTGCTGGCGGACTTCTTCGACACCATGGGCACCATGGTCGGCGTGGCCAGCCAGGCGGGGCTCACCGACGAGGAGGGCAACGTGCCCAACACCCAGGGGGTGCTCGTGGCCGACGCCATCGGCACCATCGTGGGCGGCGCCGCGTCGGCCTCGGTGGCCACGACCTACGCCGAGTCCGCGGCGGGCGTCGGCGAGGGCGCGCGCACCGGTGTCGCGCCGATCGTCACGGGCCTGATGTTCCTGGGGGCGCTGTTCATCACGCCCCTGGCCGCCCTGGTGCCGTTCGAGGCGGCCACGCCGGTGCTGATCGTCGTCGGCTTCATGATGATGACCCAGGTCACCCGGGTCGACTTCACCGACCTGGGGATCGGCATCCCGGCCTTCCTGGCCATCGTGGTCATGCCCTACACCTACTCGATCGCCAACGGCATCGGCGTCGCGTTCATCGCCTACACGGTCGTCCGCCTGGCCCAGGGCCGCTGGCGCGACGTGCACCCGCTGATGCTGGTGGTCTCCGTGGTCTTCCTGATCCACTTCGCCGAGGCGCCCATCCAGGGCCTCCTCGGCTGAGGCCGCCGGACCCGTCCGGTACCGTTCGGCGTCCCGCCTCCGGGTGGGGCGCCGAACCCGTTCCTGTGAACCGGGTTGCCCGCCGTGTTCTGGGGGAATACCCGCTCACGGGATATGGTTAGCAAGAGTAATGAGTCACGCTAATGAATAGTTCCCTCCCTTCCCCGCCGACCGGAACGGACGCCGGCCTGGCCGCGACGCTCCGCATGGCCGTGGGGCGGCTGGCCCGCCGGCTGCGCGCGCAGCGGCCCGACTCCTCCCTGTCCCTGGGACAGGGAGGAGTGCTGTTCACCCTGGCCCGACACGGGAAGATGACGCCCGGAGCGCTCGCCGACCACGAGAAGGTGCAGCCTCCGTCGATGACCCGGATCATCGCCGCGCTGGAGGCGCGGGGCCTGGTCCGCCGGATGCGCCACCCGAACGACGGCCGCCAGCAGCTGGTGGAGATCACCGAGGAGGGCGCCCGGCTGGTGGACTCCGACCACCAGCGCCGGGAGGCATGGCTGACCCGTCGGCTCGCGGAACTGGACCGGGAGGACAAGGAGGTCCTGCGCCGGGCCGCGGAGATCATGGACCGCCTGAGCCAGTCGTGAACGGGGGCGGCGGGGAGGGGGCCGACACGGAGGAGCACGCCACCATCAGCAGAGCACCTTCCCCGGACCGCCGCGCGGCGACGAACGCGCAGGTTCCGCCCGCCGACCCGCCCGCGGAGGAGGAACCCCGGCGCCGCCCCGGCATGTTCCGGTCGCTGGCCATCCGCAACTACCGCCTCTTCGCCCTCGGCCAGGTCGTCTCCAACACCGGCACCTGGATGCAGCGCATCGCCCAGGAGTGGCTGGTCCTGCAACTGAGCGGCGGCAGCGGCGTGGCGCTCGGCGTCGCCACCGCCCTGCAGTTCCTGCCCACGCTCGTCCTCGGCCTGTGGGGCGGCGCACTCGCCGACCGGTTCTCCAAACGCCGCCTGCTCATCCTGACGCAGACCCTGATGGGCCTGCTCGCCCTCGGCCTGGGCCTGCTCGTCACGTTCGGCACCGCCCAGGTGGGGCACGTCTACGTGTTCGCCCTCGCGCTCGGCCTGGTCACCGTGGTGGACACCCCGGTCCGGCAGAGCTTCGTGGTCGAAATGGTGGGACGTCAGGACCTTCCCAACGCGGTCGCACTGAACAGCGCCAGCTTCCAACTGGGCCGGGTCACCGGCCCCGCCGCCGCGGGCCTGCTCATCGGCCTCATCGGCACCGGACCGGTCTTCCTGATCAACGCGGCGTCCTTCGTCGCGGTCCTCACCGGCCTGCTCCTGATGCGCCCCGACGAACTGCACGTCAGCGAACCCGCGTCGCGGTCCAAGGGCCAGGTCCGGGAGGGGCTGCGCTACGTCGCCGGACGCCGCGACCTGCTCCTGCTGCTCACCGTGATCGCCTTCGTGCAGCTGTTCGGCTCCAACGTGCAGAACCAGCTCGCGCTCATGGTCAACAACGTCTTCCAGGCGGGCTCCGAGGCGTTCGGACTGGCCGCGACGTTCCTCGCGATCGGCTCCCTCACCGGGGCGCTGCTCGCGGCCCGCCGCGAGGCGCCCCGGTTGCGCACCGTGATCCTGGGCGCGTTCCTGTTCGGGGTGCTCCAGATCGTCGCCGGCCTCATGCCCGGCTACGCGGCGCTGCTCGTCGCGCTGGTGCCGATGGGCGTCAGCTTCATGACCTTCACCACCTCCATGAACGCCTACTTCCAGCTGAACGTGGAACCGCAGATGCGCGGCCGGGTCATGGCCATGTACATGCTGGTGTTCCTCGGGGTCGCGCCCATCGGCGCCCCCGTCGTGGGGGTGCTGGCCGACCTGTTCGGCCCCGCGGTCAGCATGGCCGTCGGCGGCACGGTGAGCGCCGCCGTCGCCGCCACCGCCGCCGCCGTCCTGGGCCGTAGGCTCAGGGCGAGGGTGCGTCTCACCGCGCACCGACCCTTCGTCGAGGTGGTCCGGGGCGGGGCCGCGGCACCACCGGCCTGATTCGGAGGCATGATGCGCCTGTTCACCGCTGTCGTCCCGCCCGCCGCCGTGCTCGACGCCCTGGGCACGGCGGTGGAGGCCGCGCGTCCCACGGCCCGCGCCCTGCGCTGGGCGCCCCGCGAGCAGTGGCACGTGACGCTGCTGTTCCTCGGCGAGGTGCCGGACGAACGGGTCGACGCGGTGGCCGAGGAGCTGGGCCGGGTGGCCGTCCGGCATCCCGCGATGTCCCTCAGCCTGCGCGGCGGCGGCACCTTCCCGACGAAACCGGTCCGCTCCCGCGTCCTGTGGGCGGGACTGGACGGGGACACCGAGGCCCTGACCGCGCTGGCGAACGACCTGCGCGACGCCGCCGCCGGACTCGGCATCCCGGTGGAGGACCGCCGCTACACCCCGCACCTGACCGTGGCCCGCGCCCGCATCACCACCAACCTCACCGCCCCGCACGCCCGCCTCGACACCCTGGCCACCGAGCCCTGGCGGGCGGGCGAGGTGCACCTGGTGCACAGCCGACTGGGCGGCACCCCCCGGTACCGGACCATCGCCACCTGGGAACTAGCCTGAGGGAACCACCCCGAACCGAGTGCCGGGCGGCGACCAGGAGAAAACGGAGCGACCCATGAGCATGCTCACCAACAACCGAAAGCAGCGCTGGCTCCTGCCCACGGTGCTCGCGGTGATCATGCTGATCGTGGTCATCGGGTCGCTGCTGTCCTGAGCCCGCGCGGCGGCTCCGTGCCGCCGCCGGGCAGCGGGCGGCGGACGCCTCCGGCCCCCGGAGCGGTGCCCCGACGCCTCCGGCGCCGCCGTGGCCGGAAGCAGTCCGCACCCGGCGCGCTGCGGATGGCAAGATGTCCCCATGACCCGAGGCGCCCGTGTGTGGCTGGCAGCCGTGCTCCTGGGAGCTCCCGCCGTCACGGGAGCCGCGACCGACCCCGGGGGACCGGGCCAACCGGTGTCCCCCGACGCCTCGGCGAGCGAGGCGGTGCCCGAGGGCACCGAACAGGTCTTCACCCTCACCGACCCGCGGATCACCGAGTCCAGCGGGCTGGCCGCCTCACGGCGCCACGAGGGCGTGTACTGGACCCACAACGACAGCGGTCCCGACCACGGGCCCACCCTGTACGCGGTCGACGGCGACGGCGCCACGGTGGCCACGGTCTGGCTGGCCGGGGACGGCGTGGAGGCCCGCGACTGGGAGGCCGTCGCGCTCGGCGCCGACGAGGCCGGGGAGCCCGCGATCTACGTCGCCGACATCGGCGACAACTACCAGGGCGGCTGGCCGAACGTGCGGGTCTACCGGATCCCGGAGCCGCGGAACCTGGTCGACCAGACCGTGACCGCCACCACGTTCACCTTCAGCTACGCCGACGGCGGCCGGGACGCCGAGGGCCTGCTCGTCGATCCGCGCGACAACCGCCTCTACGTCGTCACCAAGGAGTTCGCGGGCGGCCTGTACGCGGCCCCCGACCCCCTCGACCCCGACGGTGTCAACACTCTCACCCGCGTCGGCGCCGCCCCGCTGTTCGCCACCGACGCCGCGTTCTCCCCCGACGGGGAGTACTACGCCATCCGCACCTACTGGAGCGTGACCGTCTACGACGCCTCCGCGGGCGTGCCGGGACGGCGGATCGCCACCGTGGCCCTGCCCGAGAGCGAGCAGGGCGAGTCGCTCGCCTTCACCCCCGACGGCAGGGCGCTGCTGGTGGGCAGCGAAGGCGTGCAGAGTCCGGTGTGGCGGGTGCCGCTGGACGAGGTGCTGCCGGCCCCGGAGGAGGAGCCGTCGCCCAGTGCGACCGAGGAGGCGGACCTCTCCGGAGGAGGCGGTGCGGGCGGCCTCATCCTCATCGGGATCGGCGTGGCGGTCGTGGCCATCCTCGCCATCGTCTGGCTGGCGCGCAGGGGGTAGCGGTCACCAGTCCGCGCCGGGTGGGAACTCGGTGGTGTCGATCTCCACGTCGAACGGCGCGGGCAGCGTGATCGGTCGGCCGAAGGGGACCCTGTGCGCCAGGTCGTAGCCCCCGCTGCGGGGGTTCTCGTACAGGGTCACCGACGGTCCCGACGGGTCCCAGGCGTCGACGAGCAGGTACAGCGGGACCATGCCGCGCGCGTACCCGGCGAGCTTCTTGACCCGGTCGTCGTCGGCGTTGTCCCGGGAGGTGACCTCCACGACGACCAGGGCGTGCTCCGCCGCGGTCGGGGCCTTCGTCGTGCGGATGACCGACCGCGGGACCACGGTGAGGTCGGGAATGAAGAGCCTGCCGATGGACGCGATCCACAGCCCCACGGTCTGGTAGAGGCCGGTGCCCGCCGGTCTGGCCGGGAAGAGGGCCTCCTGGAGGAGTTCGACGATGAAGTTGTGCGGGTTCGAGGGAGGGGACAACAGGCTGATCTTTCCCGGATCGATGATCTCGGCCCGCCAACCGTCGGGCACGTCCAACTCCTGCCAGGCGCGCAGCACGTCCTCTGGGTCGGTCGCCGCAGAACGGGGACTCGTTTCCATCACAGCGAGACTCATTTCGCTACGTCACCTCCTGGGCCAGGAGCGTGGTCGAGCCGCTTCCCGCCCACCCGTCGTTTCCGAGAATAGGGAAGCGCCGACCGGACAACCAGGTCGACGCTTCGGGGACGGCCCGCTTTCCCGGGCTCAGCCCTGTTCCAGGAACACCTCCCGGGCCAGGAACGCGTGCCGGGAGTGGTCGGTGAACACCCCGTCGACCCCCGCCGCGAAGAACGCCTCGTACTCGGCGGCGAAGGACCCGTAGGCGGTCGGGTCGTCACCGGAGCGCAGCGCCGGGGGCAGGAAGTGGTTCTCGCTGCGGAACGTGTAGGGGTGCACGAGCAGGCCCGCCTCGTGGGCGTCGGCGACCAGGGAGGTGGGCTCCCCCAGCGCGCCCTCGTCGGTGACCGGGACGACGAGGGACTTCTCCGGGCCGATCGCGTCGGCGAAGGAGGCCACCTCCGCCAGGCCCTCCGGAGTGGTGTGGCGCAGCCACGGCTCCTCCGCGCCCATGAGGAACACCAGCGGCACCTCCAACTCCCGGAGTTTGCGCAGGCTGTCGGCCTCGAAGGACTGGAGGAACACCGGCAGGCGGGGCTCCGGGCCGCTCAGGCCCCGCTCCCGGAGCAGTGCGATGAGCGGCGGTTCCAGCTCCAGGCCGACCGACTCGTGGTGGGCGGGGTGCTTGGTCTCCGGGTAGATCCCGATCGGCCGCCCCAACTGCCTGGTCAGATCCTCGGCCAGGTCGATGATCTCCGCCAGGGTGGGGATCTCGTACTCGCCGTCGTGCTCGGCGTTGTACGGGCGCACCTCGGGCAGCCGCTCCACCGCGCGCAGCGTCTTGATCTCCGCCAGCGTGAAGTCCTGCGCGAAGAACCCGGTGACCTCGCGGCCGTCGATGGTCAGGGTGCGGCGGCGGTCGGCGAACTCGGGGCGGGACGCCACGTCCGTGGTCTGCCCGATCTCCGGTTCGTGCCGGGCGATCAGGTGCCCGTCCCTGGTGGCGACCAGGTCCACCTCGATGAAGTCGCCGCCGTAGCGCGCCCCCAGCGTGTAGGAGGCCAGGGTGTGCTCGGGGCGGTGCCCGGACGCGCCCCGGTGAGAGATGATCTTGATGTGCGGAAGCTGCTTGTTCCTGCGCATGGCCGAGACCGTTCGTGATCCGTGCTGCGGAAACGCCGGCCGGCCCGGACTTCCTCCGGACCGGCCGACAGGGACTGCGAAGGGGCGGGCCGACTCAGCTGAGCTTGCTCACCACGTGGTCGATGCACTCGGTCAGCGCGCGCACGTCGTCCGGCTCGATCGCCGGGAACATGCCGATGCGCAGCTGGTTGCGGCCGAGCTTGCGGTACGGCTCGGTGTCGACGACGCCGTTGGCGCGCAGCACCTTGGCGACCGCGGCGGCGTCCACCTCGTCGGTGAAGTCGATCGTGCCCACGACCTGGGAGCGGTGCGCCGGGTCGGCGACGAACGGGGTGGCGTACTCGGACTTCTCCGCCCAGCCGTACAGGATCGACGCGGACTCCGCGGTGCGGCGCACCGCCCAGTCCAGGCCGCCCTGGCCGTTGATCCACTCGATCTGCTCGGCGAACAGCAGCAGCGTGGCCACGGCCGGGGTGTTGTAGGTCTGGTCCTTGCGGGAGTTGTCGACCGCGGTGGTCAGGGAGAAGAACTCCGGGATGTAGCGGTCGGAGGCCGCGATCTCGGCCATCCGCTCCAGCGCCCGCGGCGACATGATCGCGATCCACAGCCCGCCGTCGGCCGCAAAGCACTTCTGCGGCGCGAAGTAGTAGACGTCCGTCTGGCCGACGTCGACCGGCAGGCCGCCCGCGCCGCTGGTGGCGTCCACCAGCACCAGGGCGTCCTCGTCGGCGTCCGCGACCCGCGCGATCGGTGCGGCCACGCCGGTGGAGGTCTCGTTGTGGGTGAGCGCGTAGGCGTCCACCCCGGCTTCGGCCCGCGGCGGGGCGTAGGTGCCCGGGGCGGCGGTGATGACGGTGGGCTCGGCCAGCCACGGGGCGCCCTTGGTGACCTTGGCGAACTTGGAGGAGAACTCGCCGAACGACAGGTGCTGGGACTTGTTGCGCACCAGGGTGTGCGCGGCGATGTCCCAGAACGCGGTGGTGCCGCCGTTGCCCAGGACCACCTCGTAGCCGTCGGGCAGGGAGAACAGGTCGGCCAGTCCGGAGCGCACCCGGCCGACGAGCGACTTCACCGGCTTCTGGCGGTGCGAGGTGCCGAGGTAGGCGGCACCCGAGGAGGCCAGCGCGTGCAGCTGTTCGGGACGGACCTTGGACGGGCCGCAACCGAAGCGGCCGTCGCCGGGCAGCAGGTTCTCTGGAATGTGGATCTCGGTCACCCGGCCAAGCCTACTCGGCTCGACCGCCGCCGCGTCGGCGGAGGGGCGGAAACCGCGGCGGGTTTCCGTGCCGGGGCGGAACCTCCGGGGCCTTATTGGTGAAATGGGAAAGCTGCAATACTGTCACGGCGCTGGTTCACGGAGTGGCCGATAAGAGAAATTGGTCCTTCAGCAGAGCGCGCCGCGAGAGAGGGCACGGAATTCGTGATGCCGGATCGGTCCCCCTCAGACAGTTCACCAGTGGAAAGCGCTGGTTACGCCCCCGAGTTCCTCAAAACCTACGACCGCATGCGTGCCCCGTTCGACGAGCGCCGACAATTCGACAACCGGCGTCGGGTCTCCCGCCTGGTCCGGCGCCGCCGCCCCTGGCGGAGCCTGCTGGACGACGACGATCCGGTCCGGGAGCAGCGCCCGGCGCCGCTGCTGGAATTGCGGGCCGCCTCGGCGGAGGACGCCGGGATCGTCACCGGGATGCTGGAGGAGCACAGCGGCAACGACCCCGTCGCGGTCCTCTCCAGGTGTGAGTCCCGGGGAGAGGCCGCACCGCCGCACGCCGAGTCCACCGCCTACGAGAAGGTGCGGCGGACCGAGGCGGACGTGGCCGCGCTCGTCGACGAACTGCGGAGGCGGCGCGGCAGGCTGATCGACGGCCCCCGCCGGCGTTCGGTCCGGCCGTTGGAATTCCCCCGCACCCGGTCCCTGCTCGACCTGTTCGCCGTGTACGGCAGAACGTACCGGGAGCAATATCGGGAAGAGGACGAAGAATACGCCGGACTTTACCGGGACCACCGGAATCCTCTGGTGGTCGCCGAAGCCCTGTGGCGAAAAGCCCGTGAGAGCCGGGAGGCGCGAAAAGCGGCCCTCGAACGGGAAGAGAAGCGGACGGGGGAGGGGCAGGAAGACGGGAAGCCCGAGCGGCGGTCCCTGCGCCGGATCAGCGGCTCCGTGCGGAAGGCCCTGGACGACGTGGTTGGACTGGTCGGGAAGGGCTACACGGGGCTGTACTTCGGCACCAGTCGGCTGCTGCGGCTGCTGGGCGCGGGCCGGACAGGTACCGGACTCACCTTCGACCGGTTCGACCGGTGGATGATCACCCCCTTGGGGCTGCTCATCAACTTCCTGCTCGGCCTGTCCCTGCTGCTGGGGGTGCGGAACATCCCCACCCTGAAAGGCATCCCCAGCCTGGAAGCCTCGAACAGGTCCTCACGGTGCTGCTCCTGCTGGTGCTGGTGCTGGTGCGGACCCTGCTCCACCTGGGGCTGAGCCGGCCGTGGCGGCCCTACCGGTGGCTGGTCCGCCAGCCCTACCTGCCCGAGGGCGTCCCCGATCCAAGACACCACCGCGCCGTCACCCAGCACGTCGGGGAGACGTACCGGAGACTGCGGATCGCGCACGCCGAAGGCAACCGCCGGGCGTGGCACGACCAGGCGCGCACCCTGCGGCTGCTCCTGGTCAACGCGGTGCTGGAGGACCTGGCCGAGGTCTATCCCGAGCACCGCTACCGCACCGGGTTCCACCGCCCGGCCCTGGTCGCGGACCGGTACGCGACCCGCTGGCGGGGCGGCGGGGACTCCCCGGAGCGGGACGCCGACCTCGTCCGGCTGATCGAGCGGGTCCGCGCCGAACAGTACGCGCCGGACCCCCTGGTCGTCGTGGAGGTCGTGGCCGACCCCGCCCCGTCGGCCGGCCGGGAGACCGGTTCCGCCGCGCGGGAGCTGACCGCCTGGGCCGACCGCCGTCGGCGCGTCGCCCGCCTGGGGCCGAGCCGTACCGTCTCCGTCGACATCGGCCCCGACGCGGTGGAGCGGGCGCGGCGCCGCGGACAGGTCCGCGGGGCAGAGCGGACCGAACCCGCCACCGCCCAGCGGTGGCGGGACGCCGCGGCAGCCGCGGGCGTCGGAATGGCGGCCCTGCTGCTGGTGGGCACGGTCGTGGTGCTGGACCTCAAAAAAGAAAACAAGTGCTGGCGGCCGCTGCTCACCGATCCGGGGGTGTTTAGCGCCAAGGGGGAGGGCGGCAAACGGGACTGCGTGGGCTACACCGACGGCTCATTCGTCTTCCACGAGGACCTGGAAGCGGCCCAGAAGCAGATCGAGGAGCAGAATGACGAGATCCTCGACAAGAAGCAGCCCTATGTGACGGTGGTCTACTTCGGCCAGCTCTCGGTCAGCGACCCCCAGAAGACAAACAGCAGACTCGCCGGGGTGCAGGGCGAGCTGAGGGGACTGGCAATGCGTCAGTGGGAACACAACAAGAAAGCCGCCGACAAGGGAGTCCCCCGTATTCGGCTGCTGATCGCCAACGCCGGTCCCGGCTGGCGGCACTGGGAAGAGGTGGTCAAGCGGATCGTTCCACGGATGCGCGCGGAGAACATCGTGGCGGCCGTCGGTTTCGGGCAGAGTCTGACCACGACCAGAAAGACAATCAGGGAGCTCTCCAGGTACGCGCTGCCGATGGTCTCCTCCACCGCGACCTTCGACGAGATCGCCTATCTCAAGAACGAAATCCCCAGCGATTTCTTTTTCCCTGTCGCGCCTTCCAACACCCGACTGGCCAGCCAGGCCGCCGCATGGGCGCGCGGCAGCGTGTTCGGTGAAGACATCGAGACGGCGCTCGCGGTTGCGTACACCAACGACTCCGAACTCTACGGGAAGGACTTGGCGGACAAGTTCATGAAACAGTTCAACGTCGGGCACAGCTCTGCAGGGACAGAATTGTTGACGAAGTCGGGATCCGAGGGAGATGTCATCAGCTATAAAGATGACGGTTCGTCCCTGGAAAGGGCGGTCGAACAGGTCTGTGCCAACCGGCCCGACCTCGTCTACTACGCCGGGCGGTCCGCCGACTTCGAGAGCTTCCTCGACGGGCTCAAAAACGACAGCCGCTGCGACGGCAAGGTCACGGTTCTGGGTAACGACGACATCGCCCAGTACGTCGTTAAAGAAGCGGACGAGCTGAAGAGGCACAACGTCTCCGTCTACTACACGCCGCTGGCCATGGAGGGGGCGGTCGAGGACAGAGATGACTTCTACACTGAACTATGGGACAACCTGGGCGACGATGAGAAGGACGGCCTGTCCGCCGCGCACGCCGCGATGGCCTATGACGCACTCACCGTGGTCTCCACCGCCTTTGCCAAGGTCTCGCCGCCGCCGACCGGCGCCAAGTGGCCGGTGGAGCCCAGGATGCTGTTGCTGCCCAAGATTCAGGAGATCGAAAATTTGGCCGGTGTCAGCGGAGAGTTGTCCTTCAGCGCGGAAGGTCGTTGGTACGACGACAAACTCGTGCAGTTGGTCAGGGTGGATGAGGAAGGGAAGCCGCACCTGGAGGAGACATGCGGCTGGATCACCGACGGCCAGAAGGGGCTGGGACAGGACTGCCTGCCGCTGCGCGAAGAAGGAACGGAGTGAACCCCGGGCCCTGCCGGGCTCCGGGGTTCACAGGGGCGGAAAGGACAGCGCTCAGACGCCGGCGGCGAGGGCCTCCCGGGCGCCGTCGACGGTCATGATGTCGCGCTGGGCGGGGCCGATGTACTTGGCGCTGGGGCGGACCAGGCGGCCGGTGCGCTTCTGCTCCAGGATGTGCGCGGACCACCCGGCGGTGCGGGCGGAGGTGAACATGGAGGTGAACATCGACGCCGGGATCTCGGCGAAGTCCAGCACGACCGCGGCCCAGTACTCCACGTTGGTGGCGAGCACCCGGTCGGGCTTGCGGGCGTGCAGCTCCTCCAGGGCGGCCGTCTCCAGGGCGCTGGCCACCTCGAAGCGGGGCGCGTTCAGTTCCTTGGCGGTGCGGCGCAGCACGCGGGCCCGGGGATCCTCGGCGCGGTAGACGCGGTGGCCGAAGCCCATCAGGCGCTCGCCCTTGTCGAGGGCCTGGGTGACGTACTTGCGCGCGTCGCCGAGGCGCTCGGTCTCGTCCAGCATGTGCAGGACGCGGGCCGGAGCGCCGCCGTGCAGCGGACCGGACATGGCGCCGACCGCTCCGGAGAGGGCCGCGGCCACGTCGGCGCCGGTGGAGGCGATGACGCGGGCGGTGAACGTGGACGCGTTCATGCCGTGTTCGGCGGCGGACGTCCAGTAGGCGTCCACGGCCTTGATGTGGCGGGGGTCAGGCTCGCCACGGAGCTGGATCATGAACCGCTCGACGATGGTCTTCCCCTCGTCGATGCGGCTCTGCGGAACCTTGGGCTGGTCCCCGCGGGCGGACTGGGCGATCACCGACAGAGCGGCGGAGGCGGCGCGGGCGACGTTGTCGCGCGCTTCCGCGTCGTCGATGTCCAGCAGCGGCTTGAAGCCCCACAGCGGTGCCAGGGTCGCCAGCGTGCTCTGGACGTCGACGCGCACGTCGCCGGTCGAGACCGGAAGGTTGATCGGGTCCGCGAAGGGAAGTCCGGGGTTGAAGCTGTTGTCGACCAACAGCCCCCACACGCGCCCGAAGGTGACATGGCCGACGAGGTTCTCGATGTCGACGCCCCGGTAGCGGAGGGCACCGCCCTCCTTGTCCGGTTCGGCGATCTCGGTCTCGAACGCCACGACTCCTTCGAGCCCGGGTTTGAAGTCCGACATACCGGCTTCCTCCGTCTCCTCGGTCCTCGGATTGGTAATCCATTGAACCGGTCCGGGATCTTTTACTGACATGCGAGGTGCCGTTAACGGCCCGCCCATCGTTGGCGGCTACCCCGTAGATCGTGTGAGGATGCACCACTGTGGACTATTCTGACCCCGCTGAGCTGCGCGAATCATACGAGGGAGCCCCGCTGGGCCGCTGTGACCTGGCGCCGCGGCCCATGGACCAGTTCCACCTCTGGTTCACCCGTGCCCAGGAGTCGGGGCTGGCCGAACCCAACGCGATGGTGCTGTCCACGGTGGAGCCCAGCGGAGCACCGCGGGCCCGGACCGTGCTCATGAAGGGGTACGACCACCGCGGCCTGCGGTTCTTCACGAACTACCGGTCGCGCAAGGGGGTGGCGCTGGCGGAGGAGCCGCGCGCCTGCGTGGTCTTCCCGTGGCACCCGATCAGGCGCCAGGTCATCGTGAGCGGGTACGTGGAGCGGCTCGGCGACGAGGACAACGACGCGTACTTCGCGCGGCGGCCGCACGGGTCGAAGCTCGGCGCGTGGGCCAGCGAACTCCAGTCCTCGCCGGTGGCCGACCGGGCGGAGCTGGACCGGCTGTACGCGCGTTTCGCCCGGCTCTGGCCGCCGGGGACGGAGGTGCCCCGGCCCGCCTACTGGGGCGGGTTCCTGCTGGTGCCGCAGGAGGTGGAGTTCTGGCAGGGCCGCGCCGACCGGATGCACGACCGCTTCCGGTACCTGCTGGTGGCGGGGACCCCGGCCGACGGGGAGTGGCGGATCGACCGGCTCTCCCCCTGACGGGCGGGCGAAGGCAACGAATTCACCAATTTGTTAAGTGGTGTACGTCACTTTTTCGGAAAGGGGGTTGAACGTCGCCACGCTATGATTGTGGTGGACGGTGGCCGTTTCCACGGTCAGATGCGCGTTGCAGTCCCACAGCAGGCAGCCACCCTCACCCGAGCGTGCGATCGCCGGAACAGGCGCGCACTGACTTGTGTTGAGACAACTGCCGTTGGCCGCTCTCAACCGGGCTCAGAAGGGGAGAGGGAGCCTTGACCGCACACGGACTTATCGACACCACGGAGATGTACCTCCGGACGATCTTCGAGCTCGAAGAAGAGGGGATCGTGCCGCTGCGTGCGCGCATCGCCGAGCGCCTGCGACAGAGCGGCCCCACGGTCAGCCAGACGGTCGCCCGCATGGAACGCGACGGTCTGGTCCGCGTGGAGAACGATCGCCACCTGGTCATGACGGAGCAGGGGCGCCGCCTGGCCACCCACGTCATGCGCAAGCACCGGCTGGCCGAGCGGCTGCTGGTGGACATCATCGGGCTGCCCTGGGAGGACGTCCACGTCGAAGCCTGCCGCTGGGAGCACGTGATCTCCGAGGCGGTGGAGGAGCGACTGATCGGGCTGCTCAAGGCGCCGTGGACCTGTGCGCACGGCAACCCGATTCCCGGACTGGACGAGCTGGGGGTCGAGGACTACTCGCCGGAGCCGTTCGCGGACAGCTCCATCGTGCCGATCCCCGAGGTGGTCGCGGAGACCCCGACCACGGTGACGGTTCGCCGCATCAGCGAACAGATCCAAAGTGACACCGATGTCATGCTCGCCCTCAAGCGCGCCGGGGTACAACCCGACAAGGAAGTGACGCTCTTCGCGAGCGACGACGGTGTGCGAGTGATTGGTGGTAGCCACGAGGATGGCGAGTCGATCGAACTGTCCCGGCAGGTCGCCAGTCATATCTTCGTCACCCAGGTCTGAGTGGAACACCTGTTGCGCGCGGGGACCACGAGATCACCCGTTGCTCTGCGCGCACATCCCCACAGTTGCTAGTCTCGCCACATGGCGTGGACCGGAACGAATGAAACCGCGTGTGCCTGTCCAACGGAGGCCGATGCGGGTCTCGTCGGTCATCAGTACGGTCCGTGACGGCGAGGTGGCTGCGTGATGAAGCGGTGGGGGGAAGCCTTCTACGACGACGCACTGTCGGGAGCCGATGTTCTGGACCAGGTGCAGATCGCCGTGGTGGTGACGGACCGCTTCAGCAACCTCCGCTACTGGAACGCCTACGCCAGCAGACTCTTCGGGCTCGACGACGGACGCGACTACCTCGGCGCCCCCCTCGTGGACGTCGGCATCCACGAGGCCGACCACGAGCAGTTGGCCCAGCTCGCCCGCCGGGTCCTCAAGGGCGACTCCTGGGAGGGCACCTTCGCGGTGCTGCGCGGCGACTCCACCTGGATGCACCTGAGGGCCAGCGCGGTCCCCCTGAAATCCTCCTCCGGCGCCGTGGAGGGCGTGGTGGTCCTCGCCAACGAGGCCCTGCGCAGCGGCCGGGTCGAGGAGCAGTACGGCCTGCTGGACCGCATCGGCCGGAGGCTGGCCGGCTCGCTGGAGTTCGAGGCCACGGTGAAGGCGGTCGCCGAGATCCTGGTCCCCCAGTTCGCCGACCACTGCTTCATCGACCTGCAGGACCACGGCAGGCTGGTCCGCCGCGTCTCGGTGCACGCCGAGGGCTGGACTCCGCCGCCGGGCAGCTGGCCCGACGTCGGCGAGGAGGTCCACTACCCCGAGCGGCACTTCGTCTCCAAGGCGCTGCGTCGCACGGAGACGGTGGTCGTCAGCGACTACTCCAATCCCGGCGGGGTCTTCCCCAACCGCCGTTCGATGCGGGTCTCCGAGCAGGTGGGGGTGACCTCCGTGATCGCGGCTCCGCTGCGGGCCCGCGGCGTCACCCTGGGAGTGCTCACCCTGGCCCTGTCCGGCCTCACCTCCCGCGACAAGACCGACTACGACAGCTTCGACCGCGACCTGGTCGGCACGATCGCCTCCCGGGTCGCCGTGGCCATCGACAACGCCCGCCTGTTCGAGGAGGAGCGCGACACCGCGCTGGCCTTCCAGAGCAGTCTGCTGCCCAGGGAGTTCCCCGAGTTCGACGGGCTGTCCATCGCCCACGACTACATTCCGGCCAAGCCGTTGGAGGCGCACGGCCAGGGCATCCAGACCCAGGTCGGCGGGGACTTCTACGACGTGATCCCGCTGTCGGCCGGACGGGTCGGGATCGTCATCGGCGACGTCGAGGGGCGCGGCCCGCACGCGGCCGCGGTCATGAGCCAGCTGCGGGCGGCGCTGCGGGCGTTCGCGCAGGCCGACCGGGAGCCCGCCGAGATCCTGCGGGAACTCGACGAGTGGGTGCGCCGGCTGGGCCGCCCCGACGACGACGGCGGCACCTGGGTGCCCAGCGTCAGCTGTCTGTACATGGCCTACGACGCCTGGTCGCGGGAACTGTCGTACGCCAACGCGGGCCACCAGCCGCCGCTGCTGATCTGCGACGGCAAGGTCGGCGACCTGGAGATGGCGATCCGCGACAAGCTGCTGGGCGTCAAACCCAAGGGCGTGCCGGGCGACTCGGTGTACCGGCAGGACGTGCTGACCCTCCCCCCGGGGGCGACCCTGCTGCTGTACACCGACGGCCTGGTGGCGCGCCGGCCGCTCGGCGGCGAGATCGACGTGGCCGAAGGGCTGGGCCAACTGCGGGCGCGGGTCCGCGAGGTCGCCAACAAGGACGTCCACCAGATCATGGAGGTGGCCAAGCGGGCCGTCCCCGGCGTGACCGACGACGACACCGCGCTGCTGGTGGTCCGCTCCCACCCCGAGGAGCTGGCGCTGAAGCAGGAGTGGTTCGCCGCCGAGGCGCCCACCGTGGCCGAGGCCCGGCACCTGGCCGCGGACACCTTCAAGGAGTGGGGGATGGACCGGGACCAGGCCGAACTGGCCTGCCTGCTGGTCTCGGAGATCGTCACCAACGTGGTCATCCACGCCACCCCGCACCCGGTGACCCGCGAGTTCACCGACGAGGGCGTCAAGGACTCCGACGAGCAGCTGCCGCTGGACGGCTTCGACGAGTTCGACGAGGACTGGTCGGACCTGCTGGAGGAGGCGGCGGAGCAGGACGAGGAGCCCGCTCCGGCCAGCCGCGAGTTCCTGCTGCGGCTGCGCCGCGGCGCGTCCTCGGTGTGGGTGGAGGTCTTCGACCACGACCTGCGGCTGCCCCGCATCCGCACCGCGGGCGCCGACGACGAGGGCGGGCGCGGCCTCTACCTGGTCGACCAGTTGGCGGAGCGCTGGGGCTCCCGGCCCACCCCGGACGGCAAGGCGGTGTGGTTCCAGATCTCCATGCACCCGACCGACGGGTGATCCCGCTTCCGGGACCGCGGCGGACCGCTGCCGCGGTCCCCGGGACGAGAGCGGCGGACGGTCATCCCAGGCGGTGGTGGAACGGCCGGGGCTTCGGCACGTCCCGGGGTTCGACGTAGGGTTCCACCGTGATGGGCTGGCCGGCCTTCAGCGCCCGGCTCCGCTCGATCTCCGCGTTGTACTCCGAGCCCAGCAGGATCGCGATGTTGGAGATCCACAGCCAGACCAGGAAGATGATGACGGCGGCCAGGCTGCCGTAGACGCGGTTGTAGTTGCCGAAGTTCGCCACGTAGAAGGCGAAGCCCGCCGACGCCGCGAGCCAGATGAGGACGGCCAGCAGGCCGCCGGGGCTCACCCAGCGGAAGGGCCGCTTGGCGTTGGGGGCGGCCCAGTACAGCACCGAGATCATGAAGCTCACCAGGAGCACCAGCACCGGCCACTTGGCGACGTCCCAGACGGCGACGGCCGTCGAACCGAGCCCCACCAGGTCGCCGACCCACCGCGCGACCCCGCCGCTGAGGATCACGGTGAGCGCGCCGAGGGTCACCAGCACCAGCAGGAGCAGGGTGACCCCCACCCGGATGGGCAGGGCCTTCCAGGCGGGCCGCCCCTCGCGGACGTCGTAGACCACGTTGGAGGCCCGCATGAAGGCGGCGATGTAGGCGGAGGCCGACCACACCGCCAGGGCCAAGCTGACCAGGCCGAACAGTCCGGCGGCCGCCTGGTTGGCCTGGAGGGTGGCCAGCACGCCGGTGACCAGCTCCACGGTCTCGGCGGGGGCCACCGCGCCCAGCTCGCCGCTGATGGCGCTGGTAGCCGACTGCCCGGCCAGGCCCAGCAGGGACACCAGCACCAGCAGTGCCGGGAAGACCGACAGCACCGCGTAGTAGGTCAGGCCCGCGGCCAGGTCGGTCAGGTTGTCCTCCTTGAACTCCACGACCGTGCGCTTCAGGGACGCCCACCACGACGTCGCGGGAAGGTCGGTCGGCGATTCGGGGGTCGCGGCGCCGGCGCCGGCGGCCGGGGACCGACTCGATGCGGAGGTGCGCTCGCTCATCCCACTCCCCTGTCCTTGTGTCCTGTAGGCCCGACTGCCCGGGGAGGCGGCGATGAATCACGGCGCGGCGGGAACCGTCCCGGTCACGTGGTGGTCTGGTACGCCCACAGCAGCAGCACCAGGACCACGAAGAACACGGCGATCCCGCTGGTGGTCCAGGGGACGTGGACCCGCTTGCGGAGCCAGCGGATTCCGAGGACGACGAAGAGGACCAGCAGGCCGAGGAGGATCGCGCCGTCGTACGCGCCGCTCATGAGATGACCTTTCCGCTGAGTTCCGTAGGGGGCGGGGCCGCCGTCCGGGACGGGACCCCGCGGTCCTCCTCCCGGCCCGGCGGGGGCTCGGGGACGGTCGGCCGGAGGCCCCGCCGGGGCGTCGGCCACGGGGGTAGTCCATCACGGATTCCTACCCGCCCGCGCGGCGCGGGCAACAGCCGGAGACGGAGTGCGGTCGAGGGGTTGCCCGCACCCCGGGACCGAATATCGTTCGGTGTAGAGGGTCTGACCCCGCGGACGAAGGAGGAACCGTGGCCGAGGCATACATCGTCGGAGCCGTGCGCACCCCGATCGGAACCAGGAAGGGGGCGCTCGCCGCGGTCCACCCGGCCGACCTGGGCGCCCACGTGCTCAGAGAACTCGTGGCCCGCACCGGCATCGACCCGGCCGCGGTCGAGGACGTGATCATGGGCTGCGTCACCCAGGTCGGCCCGCAGGCGCTCGACCTGGCCCGCACCGCGTGGCTGTCCGCGGGGCTGCCGGAGAGCACCCCGGGCGTCACCATCGACCGGCAGTGCGGCTCCTCCCAGCAGGCCGTGCACTTCGCCGCCCAGGGCGTCATGTCCGGCACCCAGGACCTCGTCGTCGCCGCGGGCGTGGAGAACATGGGCATGGTCCCCATGGGGGCCAACGCGCAGTTCGCCGTCGACAACGGGCTGCCCATCTACGGGCAGGGCTGGACCGAGCGGTACGGCACCCAGGAGATCTCCCAGTTCCGCGGCGCCCAGCTGATGTGCGAGAAGTGGGGCTACACGCGCGAGCAGCTGGAGCGGTTCGCGCTGGAGAGCCACCGCCGCGCCGCGGCGGCAATCGAGGCGGGCCGCTTCGACGCCGAGATCGCACCGCTGGCCGGAGTCAGCCAGGACGAGGGGGTCCGTCCCGACACCTCCCTGGAGAAGATGGCCGGACTCCAGCCGCTGCGCGAGGGCTGGGCGCTGACCGCCGCCGTGGCCAGCCAGATCTCGGTCGGCGCGAGCGCGCTGCTCATCGCCTCCGAACGGGCCGTGGCGGAGCACGGCCTCACCCCGCTGGCGCGGATCGTGCAGCTGGCCCTGGCCGGGGACGACCCGGTGTACATGCTCACCGCCCCCATCCCCGCCACCCGCATCGCGCTGGAGAAGGCGGGACTGGCTATCGACGACATCGACGTCACCGAGATCAACGAGGCGTTCGCCCCGGTCCCGATGGCCTGGATCGACGAACTCGGCGCCGACCCCGCCAAGGTCAACCCCAACGGGGGCGCCATCGCCCTCGGCCACCCGCTGGGCGCCACCGGGGCCGTGCTCATGACCAAGCTCGTCCACGAACTGCGCCGCACCGGCGGCCGCTACGGGCTGCAGACCATGTGCGAGGGCGGCGGGCAGGCCAACGTCACCATCATCGAGCGGGTCTGACCCGAGCCACCGGGACGGCCCCGCGCCGGGCCGTCCCGGACGCTCACTCCGCGGCGTGCACCACGCCCCGCTCCAGGCCCAGCCACTCCGCCAGCTGCGCGAGCTCGGCGGCCAGCTCGGAGGCGGTCTCGGCGGGCGCGTCCGCCTCCACCGTGGTGCGCCGCACCAGCAGCCGGCCCGAGGTCCGGTCGGCCTTCAGGTCCACCCGCGCCACCAGGCGCTCGCCCAGCAGGAACGGCAGCACGTAGTAGCCGTGCACCCGCTTGGGCGCGGGCACGTAGATCTCCAGGCGGTAGCGGAAACCGAACAGCGCCTCGGTGCGCGCCCGCTCCCAGACCAGCGAGTCGAACGGGCTGAGCAGCGTCCGCGCCTCCACCCGGCGCGGGAAACGCGCGTCCCGGTGCAGGTAGGCGGGCTGCCGCCAGCCCTCGACCCGGACCGGAACCAGTTCCCCGGCGTCCACCAGGTCGCGGACCGCCGCACGGCACTGGGCCGCGCCGAGCCGGAAGTAGTCCCGCAGGCACCGTTCGGTGGCGACCCCGTGCGCGCGGGCCGCGATGGCCACCAGTTCGCGCCGCGCGTCGTCCGGATCGGGGTCGGGCGCGTCGTGCACCTCGGCGGGCAGCACCCGGCAGGTCAGGTCGTAGCGGCGTTCGAACTGCCGGGTGCGTCCGTCCGCGGTGATCTCCCCGCACCAGAACAGGTACGCCAGCGCGGTCTTCACCGCGGACCAGTTCCACCCCCACTGCTGGACGGCGCGGGGCTCGTCGTGCTGCAGCGCGGCCTCCACCTGCCGCGCGGTGGCCGGACCGGTCCGGGCGACCTCGTCGAGCACCGCCCGGACCAGTTCGGGCCGCTCCTCGCCGACCCGCCGCACCATGCTCCACGCCTTGGTGACGTCCGCCATCCGCCAGCGCAGCAGCCGGTGCGTGGCCGGCGGGATGAGGCTGGCCTCGTGCGCCCAGTACTCCACCAGGGAGCGGCCGCGTGCGGTGGCCGCCCGGTCCAGCAGGGCGCGGTCGTAGGGCCCCAGCCGCGCGTACACCGGCAGGTAGTGGCTGCGGCACAGCACGTTCACGCTGTCGATCTGGAGGGCGCCGACCCGGTCGACCACCCGGCGCAGGTGCCGCATGGTGGCGTCGCCTGCGGGGCGGCGGTCGGTGAAGCCCTGGGCGGCCAGCGCCACCCGGCGGGCCTGGGCGCGGGAGAGCACGGAGTCGCGTCGGGGACGGGGAAGCGTCGTTGATTCGTACACGTGTACAACCTAGCGGCCGGGGATGACCGCTCCGGTGCTCAGGAGCCGTCCTCTCCGCCGCAGTCGGACCACAGCGCGATGAAGGAGTCGCCGCACCGCTCCTGCGCGCCGGGAGAGGAGGGGGAGGGGTGCGGCTCGTCGAACCGGGGGGACCAGCGGTCGGGGCCGGACTGCCCGGCGACGTCGCTCCGGCCGCCCTCCCCGCTCCCGCCGCCGGGCGACGCGGCGGGAACGGGGGAGGGCTCCGGTGTGCTGGGGAGGGCCGCGGCCCGCACGTCGACGGCGTGGGTGAGGGGCCGGGCGGCGGGGATGCGCGACGCGGGGGGCGGCGTGGTGCGGCGCGGTGCGAAGTACGAGGTCACGGAGGCTGGTGCGGCGGCGGCCGTGTGCTGCGCGGCCGACTCCTCGGGGTGCGGCGACAGCTGGGCGGCCACGCCCGTGAGGGAGAACACGACCAGGGAGGCCACCAGCCAGCGCGGCGACAGGGGGGTGCGGGCGATCCACGACGGACGTGCATGCCGAGGCCGCCAGCCCCGCCGACGGGAAAAGGCTAGGCGCATGAAGAGATGTCTCCTCCCAGGAGAGACGGTGGAAACCACCGGACGACGTAGGTCACAACGGTCCGCGACTGGGGGAGGACTCTCCGTAGTCACCGTGGGTGGTCGTACGCCCCGGTGCTTCAGGAGGGGAAGGTCAGTCCTTCGCGGACCAGCCCGGGGTCAGCAAACGCCCCGAGCCGCTGCACGGCACGCAGTTCCGGGGAACGAGGAGTTCGGCATGACCCTCCGTCACGGAGAAGAAGCCGTAGATCCGAACCCGGTAACCACTGCCGTGGCAATCCTGGCACACGATCGCAACGTCCATGAGCCAAATCTAAAGGTTGGCTGCTGAATCCGACAGGCCGCAGGGGATGCGGTGACTGGCTCAGTCCCTCGAACGGTCCGCCGCCGGAATACGCACAGTGACGGTCGTGCCCTCGCCGGGACGGGTGTCGAGGGTGACCGTGCCGCCGTGGGCGTCGGCGATCGCCTGCACGATGGGCAGCCCCAGGCCGCTGCCTCCCCCCGGGGCCCGGGTCCCCCGGTAGAAGCGGTCGAAGACGCGGGCCGCGTCCTCGGCGGACATGCCGGGCCCCGCGTCGGTCACCGCCAGGACGACCTCGCCGCCGTCGGCGTGCAACCGCACTGTCACCGGGGTGTCCGACGGGGTGTGCTCCCGTACGTTGCCCAGCAGGTTCGCGAGGATCTGCCGGAACCGGGTCTCGTCGATCTGCCAGAAGAGCCGGTCCGGCACGTCCAGGGTGAACTCCCGCTCCGGCTCCAGGGAGGCCGCGTCCCCGGTCATGTCCCGCACCAGCTCCGCCAGGTCGCGGGTGGCCAGCTCCAGCGATCCGGCGCGGTCCAGCCGGGCCAGCTCCAGCAGTTCGCCCACGAGTTTGGACATGCGGGTGGCCTCCCCCTCCACGCGCCGCATGGCCTCGGGCAGCTCCTCGTCGGGGATCGCGCCCTGCCGGTACAGCTCGGCGTAGCCGAGGATCGTGGTCAGCGGGGTGCGCAGTTCGTGGGAGGCGTCGGCGGCGAAGTTGCGCACCCGCTGCTCCGACTCCGCCTTGGCCCGGAACGCGCTCTCCAGGCGGCCCAGCATCGTGTTGATCGCCATGCCGAGCCGTCCCACCTCGCTGTAGGGGTCGGCGTCGGGCATCCGGTCGCCGAGATCGGAGCCGGTGCTGATCTGTCCGGCGATGGTCGCCATCCGGTCCAGCGGGGCCAGGGCGCGCACGATCAGGCGGCCCCCGACCAGCAGCAGCGCCCCCAGCAGCAGGACCGCGGTGATCAACTGCACGGTGACCAGCTGGCGCGGGTAGTCCTCCCGTTCGACGGTGGGCACCCCGCTGACCATGATCGAGTTGGTGCGGGTCCGGACGGTGACCAGGTGCGGGGGAACCGACTCGTCGGGGGTGTCCAGCTCCACGATCTCCTGCGTGGAGGCGTAGGAGCGCAGTTCGGACAGCGACAGCAGGGCGATCCGGCTCAACACCACGTCCTCACGGAAGGTGTCGCCGTAGATCTGGTTGATCTCGCCGGTCTCGCGGTCGAGCAGCACCACGAAGTACGGGGACGGGCTGGGCGCGTCCACCCCCACCGGCGGGGTGTCGTTGTCCAGCCGGACCATGGCCCGCTCGGTGGTGAGCAGCAGTTGGGCCTCCAGCCGCTCGGTGATGAAGGCACGCAGGGTCAGCACGCTGACCAGCGAGCTGACGAGCAGCCCCACCCCGGTCACCACCAGCAGCCCGGCCAGCAGCCGGGACCGCAGGGTGCCCGGAGGGGCGAACGGCCCGCTGACGGTCATCTCTCCTCTGGGGCGCGCAGCGCGTACCCCACTCCGCGCTGGGTGTGGATCAGGTTGGGGCCGAAGGGCTCCAGTTTGCGGCGCAGGTAGCTGACGTAGGTCTCCACGATCTGGGACTGGCCCGCGTAGTCCCACCCCCAGACGTTCTCCAGGAGCTGGGCGCGGGTCAGCACCCGCCCGGCGTTGTTCATCATGTAGGCCAGCAGGCGGAACTCGGTGGGCGACAGGTCGATGGGCACGCCGCCGCGGCGCACCGTCCAGGTCTTCTCGTCCAGTTCCAGGTCGGCGACCCGCAGCACCCCGTCGGGGGACTGCGCGGAGTTGGGGTCGCGTTTGACGCGGCGCAGCAGCGCGCGCACCCGGGCGATGAGGGCCTCCACCGAGAACGGCTTGGTGACGTAGTCGTCGCCGCCCAGGGACAGGCCGGTGACCGTGTCGGAGGGGGTGTCCCGGGCGGTGAGGTAGATCACCGGGACGTCGTCGTCCTCGTCCCGCAGACGGCGGCAGACGTCGAAGCCGCTGATGTCGGGCAGCAGCACGTCCAGCAGGATCAGGTCCGGCCGTTCCGAACGGGCGAGGGCGAGGCCCTCCCCTCCGGAACCGGCGGTGCTGACCTCGAAACCGTGGAAACGCAGGGCGGCCTGAACCAGATCCCGGATGTTGGGTTCGTCGTCGATCACGAGTACATGGGGGCGCGCCGTGGTCTCTGATTCCGTCATCGATCCACCTAGCGGAAGACTTCGGGGGTCTCTGTCATGGTATTCGCGCCGGTCCGCGAGGCTGAACCGGGAACTTCCCGGGCCTTTGGACGCACACGGGGGCGGTGGGCGCACGCCTCGCCCACCGCCCCCGTTGACATCCCGCCGCCGTCACTGCCCCGCGGGGCGGGACCCTGAGGTGAGTCGGTCGTCTGTGGAGATTCAAGCCGACGCCACCCATACAACCTCCCGTTCCTGAGACCCAGACTGGTACACGCTGGGAAAACGCTGAGATCTGGGAGGCCGGGGAGGTGTCCGCTCCCCGTGGGGCGCGCGGTGCCGCGGGCGGCGGGCGCTAGCCTTGCGGTGTGCGATTGGCGACGTGGAATGTGAACAGTGTGCGGGCGCGCAGCGAGCGCATCGCCGCCTGGCTGCAGCGGAGCGACGTGGACGTCGTCGCCCTCCAGGAGACGAAGTGCCGGGACGACCAGTTCCCGACCGAGGTCTTCACCGAACTCGGCTACGAGGTCGCCCACCACGGGCTGTCGCAGTGGAACGGGGTCGCGATCGCCTCCCGGGTGGGGCTGGACGACGTGCGCGTCGGCTTCCCCGGACAGCCCGGCTGGGGCGACCCGGCGGAGGCGGAGGCCCGCGCGCTCGGCGCCGTGTGCGGCGGGGTGCGGGTGTGGAGCCTGTACGTCCCCAACGGCCGCGAGGTCGACCACCCGCACTACACCTACAAGCTGCAGTGGCTGGAGCGGCTCCGCGAGGCCGGGGAGGGCTGGCTGGCCGAGGACCCGCGGGCGCGGATCGCGCTGTGCGGCGACTTCAACATCGCCCCCCGGGACGACGACGTGTGGGACATGGCGGAGTTCGAGGGCCGCACCCACGTCACCAAGCCCGAGCGGGACGCCTTCCAGGCGCTGGTCGACGCCGGCTTCACCGACGTGGTGCGGCCGTACACGCCCGGACCCGGCGTCTACACCTACTGGGACTACAAGGGCCTGTCCTTCCCCAAGCGCAAGGGCATGCGCATCGACTTCGTGCTGGCCTCGCCCGCGCTGGCGGAGCGGGCCGCGGGCGCGGCGGTCGACCGCGAGGAGCGCAAGGGCAAGGGCGCCTCCGACCACGCCCCCGTCATCGTGGACCTGCGGCCGGAGTGAACAACGCCCCGGTAACGTGAGGGGCGTGAACCGAGCAGCGGCACCGCGGATCGCGGTATTCGGCAGTGTCAACATGGACCTGGTGGCCTACGTGGACACCGTGCCCGCCAGCGGGGAGACCGTCCAGGGGCGCCAGTTCCGCCAGATTCCCGGGGGCAAGGGCGCCAACCAGGCGATCGCCGCGGCCCGGGCCGGGGCGGACGTGGCCTTCCTCGGCGCGGTGGGCGACGACGCCTTCGGTGTGCAGCTGCGCACCACGCTGGTCGACAGCGGCGTCGACGTGTCGGGGCTGCGCACGGTGGCGGGCGCCTCGGGGGTGGCGCACATCGTCGTGGACGCCGCCGGGAGCAACTCCATCATCGTCATCCCGGGCGCCAACGGCACGGTCACCGCGCTGCGGGAGGGCGACACCCGGCTGCTGGACGGCGCGCGGGTGCTGCTGCTGCAGTTGGAGACGCCGATGTCCGGGGTGGTCGCGGCGGCGCGGGCGGGACGCTCCCTGGGGGCGACCACCATGCTGACGCCCGCTCCGGCCCGGCCGCTGCCCGCGGAGCTGCTGGAGTGCGTGGACGTGCTGCTGCCCAACCAGCACGAGGCGGCGGCGCTCACCGGCCACGACGACCCCGAGCGGGCGCTGGCCGCGCTGCTGGAGTCGGTGCCCGAGGTGGTCGTCACGCTCGGCGGCGACGGGTCGCTCTACGGGGCGCGGGGCCGCGAGCCGGTCCGGGTGCCGGCGGTGCGGGTGGAGCCGGTGGACACCACCGGGGCGGGCGACACCTTCTGCGGCGCGTTCGCGGTCGCCCGCGCCGAGGGCCGGGATCCCGAGGAGGCGCTGCGGTTCGCGGCCCGGGCGGCGGCCCTGTCGGTGCGGCGCCAGGGGGCGAGCACGTCGATGCCCACCCGCGCCGAGATCGACGCGTTCTGATCGGGGTTTCGGGTTCGCGGTACCGCCAAGACGCTGGTCTTGACGGTGGGGCACCTGACCGCCCTGGTGTCGACCGGTGGGTGCACGCGGGTCGGCGGGCGGCCGCGGACCGAGGTGCGGGTGGGCGCCGGACCAGCGGGTTTGCTTCGGCCGGGAGGCCCGGCAGCCTTGCCCGAGCCCTGGGGTGCCGGGGGGATGGCCGGGCGGCGGGCATCCGGGGGTGAGGCGTCGCTGGGCTGCGGCTCAGCGGGTGCTTTGAGCCGTCCGTCCAGCTTCGGCCGGGAGGCGCGGGTGAGGCGGGGAGGGGAGAGCGAAGCGCTACGGGAGGACGGCAACCCCTCCGGGACCGGGGCGGCGCTCAAGGCTGCCGCGCCTCGCGGCCGAAGCACACCGGCCACCCGACCGCCTTCCTCAACCCTCCCCAAAAACCACTCCCGACGCACCCCCTACACGACCATGGTCCTGACAGGTAGGGGCGCACCTCAGCCTTGGTGTCAACTGGTGGGTGCACGCGGGTCGGCTGATGCACCCCACTTCCGGCAGGATCGTCAAACCAGGGGCCGGGGCCGACCCGGAACGTGGGCACTCAAACCCCAGTGAGTTCCGGTCGGCGGGAGCGGCGGCCCCGCCGGAGACGCCGAGGCCCGCCCGGGTGAGGGAGAGTCCCGGGCGGGGTTCGTGTCCCGTGTGCGGCACGGGAGGCTCCGTCAGGACAGCGAGACGGTCACGCCGCCGCTGAAGACGGACTCGTGCAGTTCGATCGACACGGGCTCCACGTCCTCGGGGATGTCGAAGACCACCTGCGCCTCGATCGTGTTGCCGGGGTTGATGTCGGTGAGGAACGCGTCGGAGTTGTCCAGCGAGATCTCGGCCGCGGAGTCGTTGGAGTACTCCCTGCCCTCGGCGTCGAAGAGCTTCTGGTTGGAGCCGTCGAACATCTCGGCCCGGTCGCCGATGTTCTCGACGGTGACGTGGACGATCACGTACTGGCCCTGCGCCTCCTCCCGCAGGAAGTCGCCGCCGACGCTGGACACGCCGGTCTCGACGTCGGTCACGGTGAAGGCGAACGCGCCGTCCTCGACGGTGTCGCCGATCCCGGCCGTCGGCTCGTCCCCGGAGCCGTCCTCGTCGCCGCCTTTGCCGCCGTCCGAGGAGGAGGCGCTCTGGCCGGAGCCGGAGGAGTCGGAGCCGACGCTGGCGACGAGCGCGGCGCAGCCGACGAACCCGAAGAGCACGAAGAGGCCAAGGGCGATGAGGACGGCCCACAGGCAGCCGCGGCTCTTCTTCGGCTGCGGCTGGGGCTGCTGGGGTGCGGGGTAGCTCATGGCGGTGTTCCTTCGCTGGTGGGAGTGTCGGGGCCGACGACGTGGACGGATCGCGACGGTCGAACAGTGCAGAGGTGTTCACGCGCGAACTCCAGTAGAAAGCGAAAGACATGTAAACACAAACTGTGTACACAGTCAACGTGGTTGTTTTTTGGTCTTCCTTGTGACCTGTGTACTGACTGCGCGGTAGGGTGCCACCAGCAAACCCCCAGCAACCGCAGGAGCCGCGATGCCACACTCCCCCGCGGGGACCACCACCGTGAACTCGGTCGGAATCGCCCGTCTGGCCGGCGTGGGGCGGGCCGCCGTCA